>CAYXBY010000014.1:0-29740 GCA_964463325.1 uncultured Lachnospiraceae bacterium
CCTCCGACGTGCGTTCCATGTGCTGCCGCCTGCGCCTCGATCTGCGCGAGCTGCGCAAAAAATCGGGCGGCTTCTTCGGCTCTGGCGAGTCGACAGGCTCTATCGGCGTCGTCACCATCAACATGCCCCGCATCGCCTACCTTGCCGAGGACGAGGAGGACTTCTACCGTCGCCTCGACCGCATGATGGACATCGCGGCCCGCTCGCTCAAGGTCAAGCGCACCGTCATCACCCGCCTGCTCGACGCCGGACTGTATCCCTACACCCGTCGATATCTCGGCCGCTTTGACAATCACTTCTCCACCATCGGCCTTCTCGGCATGAACGAGGCCGGCCTCAACGCCAACTGGCTGCGCGCCGACATGACGCACCCCGAGACGCAGGAATTCACCAAAAACGTGCTCAACCACATGCGCGAACGCCTGTCCGATTACCAGGAGGAATACGGCGACCTCTACAACCTCGAGGCAACGCCGGCTGAGTCCACCTCCTACCGCCTGGCCAAGCACGATATCGCCAAATATCCCGACATCATCACGGCTGCCAAGGACGGCGGCACACCCTACTACACCAACAGCTCGCACCTGCCCGTCGGCTTCACCGCGGACATTTTCGAGGCTCTCGACATTCAGGACGAGCTGCAAACACTATACACCTCGGGCACCGTCTTCCACGCCTTCCTCGGCGAAAAGCTGCCCGACTGGCGCGCCGCCGCAACGCTGGTGCGCAAGATCGCCGAAAATTACCGCCTGCCCTACTACACGCTGTCGCCGACCTACTCTGTCTGCCGCAACCACGGCTATCTGCCGGGCGAGCAGTTCACCTGCCCCGAGTGTGGCGCGAACGCTGAGGTCTACAGCCGCATAACCGGCTACTACCGCCCCGTGCAGAACTGGAACAGCGGCAAGGCGCAGGAATACAAGGAGCGCCAGGTCTATGACATTGCGAACTCCGTGCTGCACGGCGAGCGCAAGCATGCTGAACCCGCCGAGGAGGCTGAGTGCTGCTGCACTGAGCATAGCAGTGGTCGTCGCGTGCTGCTGTTCGCGACCAAGACCTGCCCCAACTGCAAGATCGCAGCCTCCAAGCTGGAGCGTGCAGGCATCGCCTACGAAAAGATCTTGGCCGATGAGAATCCCGACGCCGCAGCGCGGTTTGGCATCCGTCAGGCGCCCACCATCGTGGTGATCGAGGGCGACCGCACCGAAAAGTTTGCCGGCCCCGGCCCTGTTCAGAGATTTATCGATGAGGCCTCCAAGGCCTGAATACCCCGCGTCAGCTGAACGCATATGTTACGGCTGACCCCCACCCAAATAGGGCTGTCGTGGCGCATCGCGCCGCCGACAGCCTTATTGCCGCATCTGCGGCAGGATGAATAATTTACGAAAGGAATACAAATAATGAAGCAAACGTACGATATAATTGTTGTCGGCGGCGGCCCCGCGGGGCTGACTGCTGCGCTTTACGGCCTGCGTGCCGGCAAGCGGGTGCTGGTCATCGAGCGCAGCGCCTACGGCGGCCAGATGACCTTTTCACCCAAGATAGAAAACTACCCCGGCATCGCGTCGTCGAGCGGCAGCGAGATAGCCGACGCCATGGTCGAGCAGGTGCTATCTCAGGGCGCCGACACCGAATTTGACAGCGTCACCGGCGTCACGCACGAAGCTGACGGCAGCTTTGTCGTGCACGGTGAGGGCGGCGACTACCGCGGACGGTCAGTCATCGTCGCCGTCGGCTGCCGCCACCGTCATCTGGGGCTGGAGGGAGAAGAGCGCTTTATCGGTGATGGCATATCCTTCTGCGCCGTCTGCGACGGTGCGTTTTACCGCGATCGTGACGTCGCGCTGGTGGGCGGCGGAAATTCCGCGCTTCAGGAGGCACTGCTGCTGGCTGAGACCTGCCGCAGTATTACCGTCATCCAGCGGCTGGATCACTTCACGGGCGAGGGGCGGCTGGTCGAGCAGGTGCTCGCGCGCCCCAACATAAATGTACTATTTGGTCACAATGCTCATTCGCTGATAACTGATGGCGACGCGCTGCGCGGCCTGCGCGTCTGTGATGCGGACGGCAAAACTCAAGAGCTGGCCGTGGACGGCATTTTTGTGGCGATCGGCCTTGAGCCTGAGAACGCGCCCTTCTCTGCCCTGGCAACGCTCAACGAATACGGCTATTTTGACTCCTCCGAGGACTGCCTGACCGCCACGCCCGGCTTCTTCGTTGCCGGCGACTGCCGCTCCAAGCACACCCGCCAGGTGACGACCGCCGCCGCTGACGGCACTGTCGCCGCGCTGGCCGCCTGCCGATACTTAGATAAATAATCATCCCACGGCGCAAAATCCACCCCCGACAGAACACATGGTCTGCCGGGGTCGTTTTATTATTATTTTGAAGCCCCGGTGCGTCGCCGCATGCCGGCCGATTGCAACAAAAAAACAGCAGAAGGGCGGCACCCATCTGCTGAAATCTTTAGCATAAGCTCAATTCAAAATATCGTCGCTGCAGTCTCATTTAAGATCCTTGATCCATCTGACCGAAAGCTCTGCCCACGGCTGCGCGTGCGGAACGATGTTGTCGGGATTGCCGCTGCTTGTCTCTTCGTTGGCCAGCGACAGACCGTGCTTGCCCTCTGGGAAAATGTGCAGCTCAAAGGGCACGCCGTTGTCCTTCAGCTTTTGCGAGAAGGTCAGCACATTTTGAACGTCGACCGTAGCATCCGAGAAGGTGTGCCACATAAAGGTCGGCGGCGTCTCGGGCGTCACGTAGCGCTCAAGGCAGTAACGCGCCAGCTGTTCCTCGGTCGGCGTCTTGGTGCCACAAAGATTGTAGAACGACCCCTTGTGTGAAAAGATCAGCACCGGATAGCACAGCACCATGCCGTCAGGACGGTTTATGCCCTCGGGCGCGTCACCCAGCTCGGCGCGAACCTCGGGAATGTTCCACAGTGTGCCCGTCGAAGCCGCAAGATGTCCACCAGCCGAAAAGCCGCAGATAAAGACGTGCTTCGGGTCGATATGATACTCCTCCGCATGCTCGCGGACATGCTTGATGGCCAGGCTGGCCTCGATAAGCGGCGCGAAGTTGGTCGCGCCCTCGCCGACGGTGTAGCGCAGCAGAAAAACATTCAAGCCCGCTGCCAGATAGTGCTTGACTATCGGCTCGGCCTCACGATCGGACAAAAAATGATACCCACCGCCGGGACAAACTATAATGGCACGGCGCGGCGGCAGCTTAAGCTCGGGCGGATCGTACGAAACATATGTTGTGAGCGTTGCGCCCGGATATTTTTCGGACAGCTGAATAATTTGATGCAGCATGCAGAGCCTCCTGCTTTTTTTATTTCATTTTACCACGTTCTCGCCCGCTTGGCAATAGCTATTTTGAAGCTTTGGTGAAAATTTCGGCTGCTTGTTGACTTTTGAGAACAAATATGATATCATATAGGTTAGTAGAATTCAAAAAATGGACTCTACTCACAGTAGAGTCCGCATGAGAGGCTAAAATGGCAGATATTCAGGGCATCATATTTGATTTTAATGGAACCATGGTGTTCGATTCCGCGATACACCGCGCCGTGTGGCACGATTTTATCACTGAACGTCTCGGCATCACTATCACCGACGAGCAGATCGACCACACCATGCTGGGCCGTGACAATGCAAATATCGTCCGTCAGTATTTTGGCGAGCTCCCTGAGGCCGACAACCTTCGTATCGGCAAGGAAAAAGAAGCTGAATACCGTCGCCGCTGCCGCCTGCACCCCGAGATATTCAAGCTGGTGGACGGCGTCGTCCCCTTCCTTGACTACCTCAAGCAGCGCGGGCTGCCGATGACCATCGCCACCGGCTCCGACTACGAAAATGTGCTTTTCTACTTTGAATATTTCCAGCTCGACCGCTGGTTTGACTTCTCGCGCGTCGTGTACGACGATTGCAGTTTCCCCGGCAAGCCCTCTCCCGATGTCTATCTGCTGGCCGCCGCCCGCTTAGGGCTCGACCCCGCCAGTTGTCTTGTTTTTGAAGACTCCTTTTCGGGCATACGCGCTGCTCATAACGCCGGTATAGGGCACGTAGCGGCGCTTAGCCAAACCTTTCCGGCACCTGATTACGAATGCTCCGGAGGCGTTGACGCAGTCCTCTACGATTTTAACGATGCCGCTCGAAGCTTTGGTCTTTGATGTGTTCGTCATGATATTATCTCTCCCCTGCTTTTATTTAGCGTTGAAATAAATGTTTCTCTGATTATAAGCTGCCCCTCCGGGTTCGGATGTATACCGTCCCGACAGTAAAGAGGCTCTATGCGAAAGTTTTCAAGCATTGCGCCACGCAGATCGATACATGCGCAGCTGTGTCTGCGAGCCAGCTGCTCGACAGCTCGTGAATAGCGCTCCTGATGGCGGTAGATGGTGTTAACATCGCCCAGCCAATGCAGTATCGCATCGCGGTCGAGACCGTCGCGGCAGATCCAGCGCAAATACCGCTCCGGGCAGATTGGCGGAAGCGTCGCCAGCACAGGCACCATGCCCTGCTCCCGCGCTAAACCGATGAGACGCTCATACACCTCAATGAATCGGTCAAACGGCGTGTGCGGGGCGTGCTCGGCGTCGGGCGCCGCGGCCACAGCCGGCCAGTCAAAATCCGAATCGTTGCCGCCAAGCTCGATCAGCAGGACGTCGCTGCTGTTTCCCTTTTTGATATATTTTTCAACGTATTCACAACCGCGCTCGACAGTGCAGCCGAAGCGTGACAGATTAGTCACCTGCATTGGATACGTATGAGCTATGCTGTCCATTCCGATGGCGTTACTGATGGAATACTTCCCGGTGCTCTCGTTGAGCACCACGCCGCGGAGGATAGAATCCCCTATGACCGTAACACTTTGAATCTGGCTCATGGTACGCTCCGAAATTGTTTTTACGCTTACATTATACACCCCGCTCCGCTACATTGCAACCTACTGACCACCCGGCGGACACTACTGCTGCTTTTGCAGCAGTAGAATCCCCCAAAAAGCACTCTACTCACAGTAGAATTGCCTGAAAATGGCTTATTATTTATATTGGATGGTACAATAATGACTGAAAACGAGCTTAAAGTTAATATAGCCCGAAATATAGCAGCGCTGCGTCGCGCACGCGACATGACGCAGGCTGAGCTGGCCGAAAAGCTAAGCTATTCCGACAAATCGATCTCCAAGTGGGAGCGCGGCGACGGCCTGCCTGACGTCTATGTTCTCACCCGTATTGCAGAGCTGTTCGGCGTCAGCGTCAACGAGCTGCTTGCCAGCGAATCGCCAGAGCCACAGACCCCCGCACCGCAGCAGAAACGCATCTCGCTTTCAAAGCATGCGCTTGTCACCGCGCTGTCGGTCGGATTGGTGTGGTTTATTGCAGCATTGGTGTTCTTTGTTATTAAGGTGGCCATGCCCGAAGCCCCCTGGGCGTGGATGACCTTCGTAGTGGCACTGCCAATATCGGCCGTAGTTTTGGTGGTATTCATGCATCTGTGGTGGCGGATAATACCGCAATGCCTGTCCGTCAGTGCGCTGGTTTGGAGCATAGCAGTGGTGATCCACCTCTCAGCCATGCGCCCGCAGCTGCAAAACGCTACGCTGATATATGTGGCTACCGGCGTATTTCAGGTGCTGGTCGTGCTATGGTACGCCTACCAGTATGTCAGACTAAAATGGCACCGTCTGCAAAAGCAGACCGCCAGCGACGACTGCGAGCCGGCCACACCAGTGCAAGACGACACAGCCTCATCCGGTAGCGTCGACAATGACGCTTGATAAATAATCCTGAAAGGAATCACAAAATGAAAAAGATTATCAGTATTGTTGCCATGCTTTTGTGCATGGTGATGCTCCTGGCGGCATGCGCCAACCCCTCCTCCGGCAACGAAACCACTCCCCCGCAAGACTCGCAGGGCAACACTCCGTCAGACTCAAGCTCAAGCAACACCCCCTCACAGGGCGACAATGACGCTGCGTTCGGTACAATAGTTGAAAACGGCAAAGCGATTTACACGATAATCCGCGCCGAAAGCATGGAATCCGCGCTTGTCGAGAGTGCAGTCGCGTTTCGAAGCAATATAAATTCCGGCTATAAGACCACCATTGGCATCACCTCCGACTGGTCTCGCGACATTGCCAAGGGCGAGGCAGTCGAAAATGACGCGCTCGAGATACTTATCGGCGCAACCAATCGCCGCGAAAGCATCGACACGCTAGCATCGCTCAAGGAAAATCAATACGTTGTCAAGTGGGTGGGCAAAAAGCTGGTCGTTATAGGATATGATGATTATGCCACCAACGCCGCACTCAGAGAGCTGAATACCAATTATATCAAGAGTGGAGACGTACTGAGTCTGGCCGCCGATTTTTCAATATCGGGTACGGCGTCCGTCCAGAAGATACTGATCACTGAGGGCGCAGACATACGTATCATGACCTACAACCTCGCCGGCACCACCAAAGAATGGGACGACCGCAAGGACAATATTCCCGAGTCTATACTCTACTACCTGCCCGACGTCATCGGAATGCAAGAGTGCAACAAAACCGTGCATAATACGCTGTCCTCAAAGGAGCTCAGCAAATACTATGCCGTCAATGTCCGCACGCACAGCAACAATTCCACCTACAATTACACCCCCATCCTGTACCGCAAGGATAAGTACACCAATGTAGAGTCCGGAGTTGAGTTTTTGCGTCAGCGCTACACGCGCACCAACACAAAATCGCTGTCCTGGGCCGTGCTCGAGCGCAAATCAGATGGTCAACGCTTCATCGTCGTCAACATGCACGGTGCGCTGTGGACCACCAGCTATAACGACTACCTCCCTGCCGGCGAGACGTACGAATCAATGCGCGAGATTGCCAAGCAGTGGCGCGTCGACAACGCTCTCCAGATGCTCGAAAAGATCACCGAGCTGCAAAGCAAATACGGCAGCATCCCCGCCTTCACGACCGGCGACTACAACTTCAACAAAAATGAAGCTGCCTACACCACCATGAAGTCTACCGGCCTTTCATCCTCGCAGGAGACTGCTAAAAAATCAAGCACCGGCGGCTCGTATCACAATGAGATTGGCGCAATGCCGTCGTCAAGCGGCCTGCCGATCGACCACATATTCTATTTTGATAACCTGTCATCGCCCTTCTGCTACATTATCGGCACCACCAAAACAGACCTTAATGCAACCGACCATTGCCCGGTCTACGCCGATTTCAAGCTGGTCAAATAATCAATCCGAGCCGGGGAGCTGAACCAACAGCCCCCGGCTTTTTGTATTGTGATACCGCAAAATAATTTCAAAAAGAGCTTAACCACCGTCCCCTCGCCGACACTATATAAGTGAAAGCTTTCAAACAGGAGAACAACTATGAACGACAAAAGAGCATCCGAGCTTTTGACCGCAAATCTCAACGCCATCTACGGCTACGCCTTCTCGCGGCTGTATGACAAGGACAGCGTCGACGAGCTGACCTCCGAGATCGTGTACGAGATCATGACCTCTGCGCATCGACTCCAGGATGAGCAGGCCTTTTGGGGATTTGCCTGGCGCATAGCCGAGAACACCTTCCGCCGTTTTATCCGGCGGGACGGGCTCGCCGCGCCGAGCGTGGAGCTGACAGACGAAAATATTGACGCCCACTGCCCCTCGCCCGAGCAGGAATATCTGCAAAGGGAATCCGAGAGCGAGGAGATATACCTGCTTCGCCGCGAGCTTTCGCTGCTGAAAAAGCGACACCGCGAGGTCTCGGTCGCATATTATGTCGACGGCAAAAGCTGTTCTCAGATTGCAAAGGAACAAAAAATCAGCGTGGAGATGGTAAAATACCATCTGTTCAAGACACGCAAGCTATTGAAGGAGGGTATAGGTATGACAAGAACACTCGGAGAAAAAAGCTACAACCCCGGGACATTCAGAGTCGATTTTTGGGGGGATTGGAACAAATACGGCGACCTGTTTCGCCGCAAGCTGCCCGGCTCGATCGTGCTGGCGGCATATTATGAGGCCATGACGGCGGAGGCGCTGTCGATGGAGCTGGGCGTCGCAATGCCCTATCTTGAGGACGAGCTCGAGATACTTGAGTCCGCCGGTGTGCTGAAGCGGACGGGCGAAAAATACCAGACCAACATCGTCATCATCACGGATGCGTACGAAAAGGAGTTCATCCGGCGCACCTCGGCGGTCTATGCGGACGTCGCCGACTCAGTATTTGACAAGGCCGTGCGACTTTTGCCCCAGCTTCGCAGACTGGACTTCCACGGCAACGATTACGACGACAACCGCCTGCTGTTCGGCATTTTGAATCTCGCGTTTGTCCGCGCATACTACGCGGCAAGAGAGCGGTCGCCTCTCGGCGAGCCGGGTCGACTGGCACTGGGCGGTCACGGCTGGGTGTTCGGATATGACAACGACTATGTCAATCATCATTTTAGCGGCGTCACCATGAAGACCTGGAACAAAAACCAAACCGCCTGGTTCTCGGCCGAAAATTACCGCGTCATAGGCCGGGCACAGCGATACGACCACAGCGATTTTGGCAACAAGGCCGAGGCCGTGTGCGACGCCATCCTCGAGCGGGAGGCCGACAGCGACAATCCAACGCTGCCGTGGCTGCTCGAGCACGGCTTCATACGCTGCGAGGGCGGTCGGCTGTCCGCCAATTTCCCCGTTTTTGACAGCGACGTTTTCGAGCGGGTCACGCAGCTGCTCTCGGATATTTCGGACGAGGTCGCGGACTGCATGATAAGCATTTCGGACAGTGCCGAGGTGCTGCTGGCCGAGCACGCGCCCGCCCCGCTGCGCGAGCAGTGCGGCGACATCGCCAAGCTTCACCATCGTCAGGATGTTTCAGCCTTTCTGATGGAGCGACTGATCGAGCAAAGCAAGCTCACCGTCCCGTGCGAGGAAACCCCGCTTTGCGTTTGGGGAGTGCGGAAATAAGCGCTTCACCTTGAAGGATACACACCACCGCAGGCGCCCGTCAGGCGCCATTGGCACAAAAGCGAAGGCCTCCCTTGACATAAGGGAGGCCTTTTTGCCGTCATAGGCTATAAAGTTATCTTCTCTTTTGGTGCTTGAGGATAAGCAATATCGCCGCGCCTGCGGCCAGCGAGGCCAGCAGCAGTGGTATCAGGCGCACGCGAAAGGAGGCTGAAAGCTCCTGCTGCGTGATAGGGCCGTTCTCTTCGTCATTTTTGTACAGCCCACAGGTCAGACTGACCGTGTTTTTGATATATGGGCGGAAGCCCGGGCGCTTTTTTACGGCCTTCGCGGTCTCGCCCTGCTCGGCGTTCTCGTTGTGCAGCTTGTTGTGCTTCATGTGCATTCGCATCCTTTCAAAAGATCAGTTTTTTGAGGTGGTCAGGCCATAACGCAGCAGCGTCAGGCTATCCGAGGTCGCAAGATTGTCAACTCCGGTGAGCACCAGCACACCGCAGGCATTGCATTCCCGCGCCAGCTTGGCAACCGAGCCGGTATAGCTGCGCAGATCGATGATCTCAAGGTCAAAATGTCGTGCCAAAAACGGCACCAACGCATGCGCATAGCTGTCCTTGACCAGCACCAGCCGCGGCTTGCTCCCCGCCCCGGTTGCGGTATCGTAGACCCTCACATGCGCATTGTTTCCGCCGATAAAGGCGCTGTATTTGTCTTTCCCAGCAAGCTGCTCGAGCTCGTAGAAGCCCTCAAGGCACCGCCCCGTCAGCACATTTTCAACGACATAGCTGTCGTCGCCGGGATATCTGTAAAAATGTATCTGATCCGGCTTGACGAAATACATGCCCGAGCTTGAATATGTCGTGCCGTAAAAATCGTCCGCCGCGAGCGTCCGTTCAAATTCATCAGCAGCATGCGGCTGATAGCCCAGCACCTCGCCCAGCATGACATAGGCCGCATAGGCGCCATCCGTAGTCCAGTGATGGTCAGTTCGGTACCAGACGTACTCCCCCGCCCCTCGCAGCTCGAGCAGCCGGTCGCGCAGGCGTGTGGCGTCGGGCTGACGCGACAGTATCACCTGCCAAATGGCGTCTGAGCGGTCACTGCCGTAAAGCGCCGGCAGTGTGTCGGCCAGCACATCTATCGAACGCGGCACTATCAACGTGTTGACGGCGATACCATCGCCCTCAAGCGCCTCGCGCAGCTGCTCAACAGCGTCCAGATTGCGCTCGGTGATGGAGATGTCGTTATATTCAAGGCGGCTGACCAGCGTGCCGTCATCCCCCAGGATGACGCCGTTGTTCTGCCCCTTGAGCTGTGCAAGCTCGCAGGCAGCCTTGAGCTGCACCATGGCGCGGCGCACCGGGAACTGATCCGAATAAAACTCGGTCACATCCGACGTCCACTCGCCGCTGACGAGCGCCCCCAGTGAAAACGGCGGGAAGGTTGTCAGACTGCGATTTTCGTCCTCCGAGAAGGTCGACTGTGGAAGAATAAATATGGCAAGCCCCAACGCAACGATCATAACCGCCAGCACAGCTATAAGCATCAGGTCGGCCGGCCGACTGCGCACGGCTATCCGCTGCTGAAGCTGCATGTAGCTTTGCGCCTCGGCATCAGCGGGATTCATTTTTGCCATTTTTACCTCCTTATAAATGGGGGCTACAGTAGTATGACCCCCGCGGTCACAAATTATGACAACTTGACGGCAACTATCAGCCCGTCGTCGTTGTCACCCGAAATAGTGTACTGCTTGCCCTCGGGAACCTGCACCGAGGTCTGCTCCGCCGACGACACCGGTATGCGGTATATCTCATACCGAATGCCATTGCTATCCGTCGCGCTGAGATGCTGATCTGCCAGCGTGTGCGACTTGAGCAGCTCAATATATTCCTCAAGGCAAAGGTTATTCGCCTTCATGTATGCGGCGTGCGCCATCCCGACATAGCGGTAGGCGTTGGAATAGCCGCTGACACCGGTCACCGACACCTTGTTGTCAGGATAGCGGACGACAAAGCCGTAATCCGCGGCGTGCTCAGCCAGCCAGGCATAGTCCTCGGCAAATTTTGAGTCGTTGATGCTGTACATTATGCCGTCCATGTAAAACTTGAGCGTCACAAGGCAGCCGGTGTGATGATCACTGTAGCCGCCCTTTGTCTCAAGCCCCAGCGCATCCTGCTCCTCAGCACTGCGATAGGCCGCCGTAACCAGACCATAACCATTGCCGGTAGCGGTATAAAAGGCATCCATCATGGAATTAAAGGCCTTGAGGGCGTCAGCGTTCATCAGCTTGTCGTAATCGCAGCCGTAGGAATGGTCGCCGTTGGCGTTTTTGTTGCGGCTGGAACGAATGTCGACCAGCGACGCCGTCGTCGCCGGGAAAACATATTTATGCGAGCTGTTGACCAACACCAGCGGCCCCTCGGCCGACCTTGTGCTGTCGTACATAAACGCGGTATAGCCTGTGTGGGTGGGCGTGTCGTTGCCGTCAAGCTGCGACGAGCTGGTATCCGACGGTGTGGTGTCCGACGGGTCGCCGGCGTCGTGCGTCCCGGCTATCTCAAGCGCCAGCATGACCGAGGCGATGAGCAGGAGCACGATTATGACCGCCAGCGCGGCAAAAACTACTATTCTTTTGATCCTTTTGCGCCGTTGCCGCGCAGCGCGGCCGGCTCCCGGTAGTGGCAGTGTAGACATTACCGTCCTCCTTTGATGTTATGTTATAATTTAGGCAAAACGAGGGGAGCTCCCGGTCGGAAGGTCCCCTCGCACAGCTTATCCTGACTTATTTAGCGTCCTTGATGGAGAAATCCATACGACCCTTCTTGTCGAGACCCATATACTTGACCTTGACAGCCGAGCCGACGTCGATGCCGGCGTCAGTGACCTTGTTGAGGCGTCTGTTAGCGATCTTGGAGATATGGACCATGCCCTCCTTGCCGGGTGCATACTCGACGAAGCAGCCGACATCCTCGTTGGGCTTATCCTTGCTGGCAAGGATCTTGACAACAGTGGCATTGTAGATAGCGCCGACCTCGGGCTCGAAGCAGATAGCGTCGATGGCAGCCTTGGCGATTGCAGCGCTCTCGCCGTTGACTGCGGCAATGATAACGGTGCCGTCATCATCGATGTCGACCTTGGCTCCGCTGTCCGCCACGATCTTCTGAATGACCGAGCCGCCCTTACCGATGACCTCACGGATCTTATCGGGATCGATGTGCATGGTTGTCATCTTGGGAGCGTACATCGAGACCTCCTCGCGCGGTGCGGGGATAGCCTTGAGTATGACCTCATCGATGATGTAGTCACGTCCGCGGTGGGTGGTAATGAGCGCCTGCTTGATTATCTCGGGCGTCAGACCGTCTATCTTAAGATCCATCTGGATGGAGGTAATGCCCTTGTGGGTACCGGCGACCTTAAAGTCCATATCGCCGTAGAAATCCTCAAGACCCTGAATGTCGAGCATGGTGTCCCAAGAGCCGTCCTCAGCGGTGATCAGGCCGCAGGAGATACCTGCAACCGGCGCCTTGATCGGCACGCCGGCGTCCATAAGTGCCAGCGTCGAGCCACAGACGGAGCCCTGCGAGGTCGAGCCGTTAGAGGAAACGACATCGGAGACCAGTCTGATAGCGTAGGGGAATTCCTCCTCGGAGGGCAGCACCGGGATGAGCGAGCGCTCAGCCAGCGCGCCGTGGCCTATCTCGCGACGGCCGGGGCTGCGGGTGGGCTTTGCCTCGCCGGTCGAGAAGCCGGGCATGTTGTAGTGGTGCATGTATCTCTTGGAGGTGTCATTATCGATGCCGTCCAGCATCTGCGCCTCGGACAGCATACCGAGCGTGGCGGCGGTGAGCACCTGCGTCTGACCGCGGGTGAACAGGCCGGAGCCGTGCACGCGGGGCAGCACGCCAACCTCAGCAGCCAGCGGGCGGATCTGATCCATGCGGCGGCCGTCGACGCGCTTTTTGTCGACCAGCAGCCAGCGGCGGACTATCTTCTTCTGAATCTTGTATACCAGCTCAGGCAGCTGAACTGCCAGATCGGGGTATTCCTCACCGAACTTCTCCATAATGGCGTCCTGGATCGGAACCATGCGTGCATCTCTTATGTTCTTGTCATCGGTGTCGAGGGCGAACATGACGTCCTTCTCGCAGAAATCGAATATCTTGTCGAACATATCGTGGTCGAGCTCGCAGGAGGGATAGTCAAACTTGGGCTTGCCTATCTCATCGACGATGGCATTGATGAAGCCAAGCAGATCCTTGATCTCGCTGTGCGCGACCATAATGGCGTTGTACATGGTGTCGTCATCGACCTCATTTGCGCCGGCCTCGATCATAACGACCTTGTTCATAGAGGCCGCGACAGTCAGCTGCAGGTCGGAGCGCTTCTGCTGCTCCTCAGTGGGGTTGACGACCAGCTTGCCGTCTACAAGACCCATAAACACGCCGCCGATGGGGCCATTCCACGGGATGTCCGAGATGGACAGCGCGATGGAAGCACCGATCATAGCGGTGATCTCAGGCGAGCAGTCGGGGTCGACAGACATAACGGTCAGCGTGAGCGCCACGTCGTTGCGCAGATCCTTGGGGAACAGCGGGCGAATGGGGCGGTCGATGACGCGGGACGCCAGCACTGCCTTCTCAGAGGGCTTGCCCTCACGCTTGAGGTAGCCGCCCGGGATCTTACCGGCGGCGTACATTCTTTCCTCGAAATCGACGGACAGCGGCAAAAAGTCGATGCCGTCACGGGGCTTGGCCGAGGCGGTGGCGCAGCAGAGCACGACGGTGTCACCGTAGCGAACCATCGCCGAGCCGTTTGCGAGGCCTGCGACCTTGCCGGTCTCGACCACGAGGGGTCTGCCAGCCAGTGTGTAGTTGAACACCTTGTAGTTCTTAAACTGCATTGGTGTGCTGATGGGTTCTGACATTTTAATGTCCTCCGTTTAATTTATTTTTATCTCACGGAGGTTTAGCACTTAAATAAACGCCGCAGCGCCGCGGCGCATATTTAACTGCTAATCCGACGTGAGAAGATTTACATGATTGCCCTGCACCCCGGCGGGATATCCCGCCGGGACGCAGTCAGTTGGCAAATCTTACTTTCTCAGCTGAAGCTTCTCGATGATAGCACGGTAGCGCTCGATATCGGTCTTCATGAGGTAGCCCAGAAGATTTCTTCTGTGGCCGACCATCTTCTGAAGGCCGCGGCGGCTGTGGTTATCCATGCGGTTGTTCTTCAGGTGCTCGGTAAGATTCTTGATGCGATAGGTCAGAATAGCGATCTGAACCTCAGGCGAGCCTGTGTCGCCCTCATGGGTGGCATACGCATCAATTATCGCCTGCTTTTCTTCCTTGGTCATGACTTTTTCACCTTTCATTTTTATTGCACTGACACAGCGACCGGCTGGTGAAATACCGTCAAGCGGTCATGTCCGGGGGCCGAGCCAATGTTATACAACATACATTATACCACACAGTCTGTGCTTTGTAAATAGCTTTGTCGATTTTTTCATATGATTTTTTGTCCCGCTCTCGCCTGTCGAAAGCGGCGCAGCACGCCCCAAAGCCCCAGCATCCCGCAGACAAGCAGCATTGCGCCGAACATGTGGCGCAGCAGCCCGCCGTCCAGCTTTTGCGCCAGGTTCGTGCCGAGCAGCGCCCCGATAACGCCTGACGGGATCATCAGCGCACACAGACCAAAATAAATCCTGCGTCGGCGAAGATGCACCAGCATCGATGCCCCCGACGCAAAAATAAAGAAAAACAGATTAATCCCCTGCGCCGTCAGCTGCGGCACGGCGTCCATAGCCGTCAGCCACACCACCAGCAGCCCCGCACTGCCGACCCCCATTCCCGAAAGCAGCGCTATTGCAAGCGCCACCAATATATCTCCCATTTTTCGTCCCCTATCCAAACAGCATTTTAAAGCCCGAATATATTACCACCGCTGAAAATATCAGCTTGAGCCAGTCCACTCGGATGTGATCCAGCGCCAGCGCCCCACACAGCCCACCAGCTATCGCCGGAAGCACCAGCAGCCCCAGCTCGTGGTAATCGACCGTACCACCGCTGTAGCCCAGCACCGATACCATCGAAAGCGGCAGCATGACCGTCAGTGCGTTGGCGAAGACATCGCGCCCACTTGTCCCACGCCCACGAAGCAGGCGTCCAAGCCCCCATACCGCGATTATTCCGCCGCCTGCGCCCAGCAGGCCGTTTACCAGCCCCGCACTAAAGCCGGTCAGCAGGGCTAATGATACTGTCATAAATGTTGACATGTAAAGCTCCTTTTGTGAACAAAAAGTTAAAAATCGGTGTTGCACTTGAAAAAGACGGGCGATAATGATATAATGTAAGATGAGATATTGTCAATGCACAACCGTGCGCCGCGTCTTCAAAAGTATTATCCCTCTGACATGGCGCAGTGATACCGGTCATCAAAAAATAGCGGAGCCATGGCTCCTGAAAGGAATAATAAATGGCTGAAAAAAACAAAAAGCATAGATATGAGGACGAAAACGAGCATGCGCTGCCGCGTGGCCGCGCGGCCGGTTCATCAGGCGAGCTCACGCCGCGCAAGTCAAAGGTCAGCTCCGACCACAGCACAGAGCGAGGCGACGACACACCCCCGCAGCGCCGCCGAGCACCGCGTGAACCGATAGCCGAGGCCGTGCCGGAGGCGGCGCCCTCCGCACGCTTTGTGCATCAGTTCATACCCTACCTGCTACTTGTGCTGGCGCTGTTTTTGGGCGCCTGCTTCATCTGCGCGGGACTTGCCGACGCAGGAAGCGCAGTCGGAGCGATAGGACGAGCACTCAACAGCTTTTTCTGCGGCATTTTTGGCTGGCCAGCCTTCTTTTTGCCGCTGGTGCTGGTGAATCTGGCTATTTTCTGGCGTCAATACGTCGACATGGGACTGGTGCCGCTCAAGCTCAGCTTTTCGCTGCTGATAATGCTGGTCATATCCGCGCTGGTGCAGGTAGTCACCATTGATTCGATGGGCTCCGCCGGCTTTGACATCCCCGCGCTGTGGCGCGACGGCATGGTGCTGCGTGGCGGCGGCGTGCTGGGCGGTCTGCTGGGCGAGCTCAGCTACCGTGCGCTGGGCGTGCTGGGCTCCATGATCATACTCATCCCCATGATCGGCGTGCTGCTCATGTTCCTCTTTGGAACGACGCCACGCGGCATATGGCTGTTCATACGCTACAAGGCAAAGCGCATGTCCGACCGTCGCAAGGCGCGCCGTGAGGCCGAGCTTGACAACGAAGACGACGTGCGTGAGCAGCGCCGTGAGCGCTCACAGCAGCGCCGCGAGGCACGTCAGCGTGACAAGGAGGCCGCACGGCGACGCCGTCACGAGATACTTCGCGCCAAGGCCGACGCCGATGACGACACCGTCTTCAGCGAGGGACACGAGGTCATAGTCGGCAGCCGAGGCCGGGACGACAAGCGGAATGAGAGCGCCGACCAGGCAAACAACGTTCCCGCTCGCTCCGGCTCGATCCCGCTTCCCACCAATGACGACGCCGAGCCCGCCAAAGCGCCGCGCGAGGGCAGCATTCCGCTCTCCCCCGCCGAGCCTGAGCCGACACCGGCGCCCGAGCCCGAGGTCATACCCTTGAGACCCGCCGAGGACAGCGAGCCCACCCCCGAAGCATCGCCAAAGGCCGAAAAAAGCTCCACTCAGGTGGTCGAGCCGGTGCGCCGCGGCAGCGACAGCAAATATGTCGAAAGCCTTAAGAACGACCCAGATTTCAACGATCTCGGCGATATAATGAACGATCATGCCGTTCCCGCTGCTGGCACTACCGGCGGCACGGTAAAGGCGCCATCTCCGCGTCCCAAGCGCACATCCCGGGGCGATGACGCCGCAGTCGAGTCCATGGGCATGATCACCGACACCGACGACATGTCCGATCTCATTGAAGCAGATGACGAAACGCCCGTCAGCGAGCAGCCGACCGAATATATCTTCCCGCCCATCGATAAGCTGGTCAAGGATCCCGGCTCGACCGACGATTTTGCTGCCGAGCTACAGGACAACGCCAAGCGCCTGATGGACACGCTGCGCAGCTTTAACGTCCGCATCAAGGAGATCAATTATTCGCGCGGACCGACAATCACGCGCTATGAGCTGCGCCCCGACGACGGCGTCCGCATCCGCTCCATCGCCAACCTTGTCGACGACATCGCGCTCAGCCTGGCCACCGCAGGTGTGCGTATCGAGGCGCCCATCCCGGGCAAGTCCGCCGTCGGCGTCGAGGTGCCAAACAAGCATCAGGCGACAGTCTATCTGCGCACACTGATCGAATCGCAGACCTTTGCCGACAGCCCCAGCCGTCTGACTGTCTGCCTCGGTGAGGATGTCGCTGGCAAGCCCATCTACTTCAATATTGACAAAATGCCGCACATGCTCATCGCCGGTGCCACCGGTATGGGTAAGTCGGTCTGCATCAACAGTATCATCGTCAGCATACTCTACAAGGCCAAGCCGGACGAGGTCAAGCTGATACTGGTCGACCCCAAAAAGGTCGAGTTCAATATCTACAAGGACATCCCACACCTGTATGTGCCCGTGGTCAGCGACCCCAAAAAGGCCGCCGGCGTGCTGGCAACGGCCGTTGCCGAGATGGAGCGCCGCTTTGAGCTGATCGAGGGCGTCAATGTCCGCGATATCAACAACTATAACAAGCTGGCCGAAAAGGATCCCGAGCTTGAGCCGCTGCCGAGAATAGTCATCATAATCGACGAGCTTGCTGACCTCATGATGACCGCCTCCGACGACGTCGAAACTGCCATCTGCCGTCTGGCGCAGAAGGCGCGTGCTGCCGGTATCCACCTCATCATTGGTACGCAGCGGCCGTCCGTTGACGTCATCACGGGTCTGATCAAGGCCAACATTCCCTCGCGTATCGCCTGCAAGGTGTCGAGCCAGGTCGACTCGCGCACCATCATTGATATCGGCGGCGCCGAGAAGCTGATCGGGCGCGGCGACATGCTGTTCGCACCCGTCGGCGCCATGAAGCCCATACGCGTTCAGGGCGCCTTCGTCGGTGATATGGAGGTTGAGAACATCGTTGAATTTATCAAGAATAACAACTCCGCAGCACATTACGACGATGAATTCATTCGTCGGATCGAAGAAGAAGCCGCCAAATGCGGCAACAAAAAGGGTGGCAGTGCGTCAGCCAACATCGAGGATGTCGATGGTGAGGGCACCGATCCCAAGCTGCGCGACGCCATCGAAATCGCCATTGAAACCGGCAAGATCTCGACCTCGCTCATGCAGCGCCGTCTTGAGATCGGCTACGGCCGTGCCGCAAAAATACTTGACCAGATGGAAAAGCTGGGCTATATCAGTGCTCCCGACGGCAACAAGCCCCGCCGCGTGCTGATAACCCGGGAGCAGTTCATGGAAAAGGTCATAAACGACGACGTCGAAGGATGACCTCCCGCGCGGCAAGATGCAAGCCAGAGGCCCGAAATCCAAGACAGCTCCGGGCTTCAACAAGCATAACATATCCCCCTGCAAGGCCTTTGGCCGAACAGGGGGATATTTTGTGTGCGACAGCGTCAGGCACTCACAGAAAGCGCCGCGCCTGCTCAAAATTCTTTTCCTCAAAGCCGATTATCTCGCGGCAGATGCGTAGCAGCTCCTCCGAGCAGCTCGAATTTTCAAATCGGCGCAGTATGCGGGTCGTCTCGCATATGCCCATCACACAGCCCTCCATCAAAAGCTCCGCGATGTGGCTGGCGGTGGAGTCGACCATGGTCTTCATGCTCATGCCCATTTTAGCGCCCATCTTGGCCATGGTGCCCTCCTCGCGCGGCTCGATGCCCTCATCATCAAGCACGACCTTGGCGCGTGCGGCGAAGCCCTCGTAGCCGTCAAGCACCTGCGTCATGTGGCTTTTGATGTTGTCATCGTCACTCTTGGGCAACAGATTTATGATCGAATCGGCACCCATCTTCATGTTTTTGTATATCAACCCGGCCAGCTCGCCGGTTTTGGTCACAGTGTTGGCTGTTGTCATGTTGTTCTCCTTAATAAAAAAGTGTACACCGGTAGTATGGCGTACACTTAGTAGTATTATTCAAAATTTACGTCAACACATCTCACTTTCGGGCGAGTCGCTGGGCGCGGATGTCCCGCCCGACGAAGCGCATGGTGCGATATTCGCCAAGCAGACGACTGACGATGCGGTCGGTATAGCGGCTCTTGAGCTCGGCGGGCGTCAGATTTGTGCTGATGATGGTACTGCGCCCGAGGTTCAGACGCGTGTTTATGACGTTAAACAGGCAGGAAACGGTAAATTGATTGGTCACCTCGGTGCCGAGATCATCGATGATAAGCAGATCGCACTCAAGGTAGCGGCCGGTGTCCTCGCCGCCGCCGGGAACTGAGCTGTTGCCAAAGCGCTCGCGCTC
This sequence comes from uncultured Lachnospiraceae bacterium, assembly GCA_964463325.1. Taxonomy (GTDB): domain Bacteria; phylum Bacillota; class Clostridia; order Oscillospirales; family CAG-272; genus UMGS1002. The sequence goes on from CAYXBY010000014.1 coordinate 19,373, forward strand.
AAAATCCGACAGCATGCCCTGCGCACCGGTGTAATAGACATCGTAGCCCGCCTCGATGACAGTGCGAGCCATGGCGGACGACAGGTGCGTCTTGCCGAGTCCCGTACCACCCATCAGCAGCAGGTTACCTGAGCCAGTGCCGTGAAAGCCGCTCGCAAAGCGGTAAGCAATGTCAAGATTTCGCTCCATTTCGTCATGCTCTGCGCGGCTGCCGCTGTAATAGTCGAGCGAAAAATTCTCAAAGCTCTGGTCGCGCAGCAGCTGCCCCAGCCCCGACGACTCACAGCCCGCCAGCACCAGCGCCTTCTTCATGCAGGAGCACATGCGCCCGTCGACAAAGCCGCTGTCCGCGCATTTTTCACATTCATAGCGCACGTCCGAATAGTCCTCAGGATAGCCGTGCTCACGCAAAAGCTGAGCGCGCTGCTGCTGAAGCTCGACATTTTTGCGCCGTATCTCGGCAACCTGCGCCTGTGTCGCCTCGCCGCCGGCCAGTATCGCACCCATGATCTCGATGCCGGTGCGCCCCAGCTGTGCGTCTATCTCGCGCAGACCGGGTATATTGTGCGCCAGCTCCTCGCGGCGCAGCTCCGCCGCCTCGCGGGCACGGTTGAATTTATTCTCGTACTCGGCACGTATGCGCCGATAGTTCTCCGCATTGTATCCCATTCTGCGGCCCCCTTAATTATCAGAATAGCTGCGCTTGAGCGCCGCCTCAAAGAAATCATCGGTGTTGAAGCTGGCGCCGTCCTGCTTGCCGCCGCGATTCGCTCCCGCGTGCGCCTCGGCGTCCGCCTTGACGGCGTCCGGCGTCATGATGCCGGCGGCATACCAGCGCTCCAGCACGCCGTTCATATAGGCGGGATTGTACTCGTGGCAACGGTCGACGGTTATGTCGTAGGCCAGCTCGATCATCTCAAATTCATATTTCATCTCAAGGCACCAGCGATTGACGAATCGGCTCTCCTTGGCCGACAGTCGCCGCCCGCGCCCGCCTATCATAGCCTTAAAGCGCCCCTCAAAGCTTGAGTAGAGCTCCTTCTCGGTCAGGCGTGCACGCAGTGCGTCCGCGTCGTGAATGCCCTCGTCGTACATGCCAAATGCAACCGTCTCAACATATCGCATGCTGGTCTTGCCCACGCGCGCGCAGTGCTCGAGCAGTATGTACAAATACTCGTCAGAAAGCTCCAGATAGCTTCGGAGTCCGACCAGTACCGCCACCTCGCGCGGGTTGAACATACGTCCGATGCAGCGCTGCGCCTCGTCTATCATGGCGACTGAGCCGACATTGCTCTCGAGCATTCGGTTGAGCTCGTCTGTGGTATATTCGGGCAGCTCGGCAGCGCGCATCAATCGCGAGTTGCGCTTCGGCTTGGTAACAGTAATGTTCGCCTGCGTTGCAGCATCTGCCGCCAGTGCTGCGTCGGCCTCGTCGGTTGGCTCGGCAGTCCTTGGAGCATTGACGGTGATTGTCGCCTCGGCAGCCTCATTCGCCGCATCCGGCTCATCCTCCTCGAGCGTCTCGGCGACACCGGCGCCGCACCAAAAGGCCAGTGCTGCGTCCAGCTGGGCGCGGTCACACTTGAGCAGCGCCGCCACCCTGTCAGCCTCAGCCTCATAATTCTCACGCACTGCGGCGTCCGAGGCCAGCACCAGCAGCAGTCGCAGTGCCGTGCTCGACGCCTGCTTAAGGCGTTTAAGGGCCGGCGCAGGGACGCTGAATGCCCCCTCGGAGATATCCAAAGCTATCTTCATTCCCGCTCACCATCCTGCTCGCGGCGGCAAAGCTCGTAGCACAGCGTCATAAGCGAGTCGCCCATGTGGACGTTCTCCACCACGATGCCGCTGCCTGACGTGTCAAGCTCACGCCCGCTGAAATTCCATATGCCGCGAATGCCGGCAGCGGCCATCGTCTCCATAGCCGCGTTCGCCGCGGACTTTGGAACGGTCAGCACTGCTATCGTAATGCTTCGCGGGCGGCAATATGACACAAAATCTTTCATATCATACACCTTCAGCTCATCAATGCTCATGCCGATGAGCGAGGGATCAATATCAAACAACGCCATCACATCGACCCCGCGCTTTTCAAACATCGAGCTGCGCACCAGCGCCTTGCCGAGGTTGCCGGCGCCGACGACGACCGCACGATATCCACATCCGACGCCAAGTATATCGCAAATTTTGGTGTAAAGATAATTCACATTGTAGCCATAGCCCTGCTGGCCAAAGCCGCCAAAGCAGTTGAGATCCTGCCGTATCTGCGACGCTGTGACCTTCATTATCTCGGACAGCTCGCTTGAGCTTATGCGGCTCTTTCCCTGTCGGATGAGCTCGCGCAGATATCGAAAATAACGCGGCAGACGCTTGATGACCGCCGGTGAGACATTGCCGCCTCGCGCTGCTATGCGCTGGGCGATCGCGGCAGGATCGGGCACAATTTCGGTGTCAATATTTATGTCATTATTTACATCTCGGTTTTCCATAGGGCTCCCTTCGCCAAAATGCGCACAAAATCGAATATTAGGCATGCGCACGGCGCTATAATTACTGATAAGTGAGGTTTTCCATGTAGTTTTCCATATACATGTGGAAAACTCGGCGTGGAAAACCGGCAAGTTTTCCACATGCCTGTGGAAAACTATTGTGGAAAACTCGCCTCAATTTTTTGAAATGTGATATTTACACAGCCGAAGCGTTGAGCTCCGTACCGGCAAAATGACCAACAAGATATTCAAAATATCCCGCCGCGGCCACCATTGCGGCGTTGTCACCGCACAGCCCGACCTCTGGCATGAACATCTCCGCGCCACAGCGGCGGCACATATCCGACAGCGCCGCTCGCAGGTGTGAGTTGGCGGCAACGCCGCCGGCCAGCACCAGCCGTGGCAGCTGAGTCGACCGCAGCGCGGCCTCCGCCTTTTTGGTAATGGCCGCCACTATCGCATGCGTGTAGGACGCCGCAATGTCGGCGCGGGGCAGCTCGAGCCCCTGCTGCTTGCGCGAATTAATGTAGTTGAGCGCAGCGGTCTTGATGCCGCTGAAGGACATATCCAGTGTGTCGCCGGCCAGCGCGGGCGACGGCAGCGCGATGGCATGTGGGTCGCCCTCATATGCCAGACGGTCGATGGCCGCGCCGCCCGGATACGGCAGCCCGATCACGCGTCCGATCTTGTCAAAGGCCTCGCCGGCAGCGTCGTCGCGAGTGGTGCCGATCTCTTCAAAATCCGTGTAGCTGCTGACGCGGTATATCGAGGTGTGTCCGCCGGACACCACCAACGCCAAAAACGGCGGCTCGAGCGCGGGGCTCGTGAGATACGCCGCAGCGGTGTGCGCCTTGATGTGGTCGACCGGCACCAGCGGCAGGCCGTTTGCATATGCCAGCGATTTGGCAAAATTGACGCCTACCAGCAGCGCCCCGATCAACCCGGGATGCGACGTCACCGCCACCGCGCCGATGTCGCGCAGCGTCACGCCAGCGTCGTGCAGCGCCTCGTATGTGATGCCGCTGACGGCCTCAATGTGCGCGCGGCTGGCTATCTCGGGCACAACGCCGCCGTACAGCCGATGCGTCTCTATCTGTGACGCAACTATATTTGATGCGATGCGCCGCTCGCCGCCCTCCATCCAGACGACGGCCGCCGACGTTTCATCGCATGAGCTCTCCATTCCAAGTATATACATCGCTTCAACCTCTGTTTTCTTTTTGCATTACGACGGCGTCCTCACGTGGCAGCGAATAAAAGCCGCGCCGCAATCCGACCGTGCAAAAGCCCTCGCTCTCGTAAAGAGCGCGCGCCGCGCTGTTGGAGGCGCGAACCTCCAGCGTCAGCGTCAATATTCCCCGCTCTGCCGCCACGCGGCACAGCGCCCGCAGCGCCTGTCTGGCATAGCCTTGCCTCCGGCACGCGGGGTGGGTGGCAACAGTGACTATCTCGCCCTCGTCGAGCACCGTCGTCATGCCGGCATATGCGACCGTGGCGCCGTCCGCCCCAACGCAAACGACCCCCAAACCGCCCTCGCCGGCAAGCAGCTCCAGCCCATCCTCGCTCCAGGGCGAGGAAAAACACAGCCGCTCTATCTCGGCCACGGCTGGTATATGTTTTTTATCAAATATCTCGATCGTCATCCCAACTTGCCATCAAGATAGTCGCCTATAATGTTGCCCGCGGGGACGCAGCGTCCGGTATCGCGGCAGTAAAGGTAGGCGCCATCGGAGTACTCAACATATATCAGGCTGTAATACATGAATGAATACTTCTCCGAAGCAAATTTAACACTGTAGCTGCGTGACGGCGTTGTTGCAGGGTAGTCTATGCTCTCGCCGGTCTGCCAAAGCGATATCAGCGACCTTATGTGCTCCGCGTCAAAAATGTCAGCAACCGCATACAACGTCTTGTCACCCTCGACGCAAACCAGCACCTCGTTTATCTCCATGCTATCAAGCTCGGGCAGCGTCAGCTTGTCACTGTAAAAAACAGTTCTGCCCTCTTCAGTCAGCCAAAGCAGTGGGTCGGCGCCCTCTATAGAATAAAAATCCACCGTTGCATAATCGTTTTTCCACGCCGCATACCTGTCTCCAACAGCGCATGCCTCATAGCACATAGGCGCAGTGTTATATGTGACGCCGGTCTTGCTGTCGGTAAACAGATTTGACGCGCTGTCATAATCAAGCTTATTTGTGCAGGAGCACATAAGCAGCAGCAGTGCAGCAAACGCGACTGTCAGCTTAAAAGCCTTCATAATTGTATTATCCTCCCGTCTCAATATCCGAATTCGCCGGACAGCGAATCGTCCTCACTTATCCAGTCCTCAACGTTTATCACGCGGAAAGCCTCGGCCGTGTCGCGTATGACGACCCGACTGATGCCCGCATTGATTATCTGGCGCTTGCACATCATACAGGACGAGGTCCCGGACACAAGCGAGCCGTCCGCAGGCGAAACGCAGGCCATATACAGCGTCGAGCCCAGCATTTGCTCGCGCGGCGCGGCAATTATGGCGTTGGCCTCGGAGTGGACAGAGCGGCACAGCTCATATCGCTCGCCGCGTGGTATCTGAAGCTTGTCCCGCATGCAAAAGCTGAGATCATTACAGTTTTTGCGCCCTCTCGGCGCACCGTTGTAGCCGGTCGAGACGATGACGTCGTTTTTGACGATTATGGCGCCGTATTTTTTTCGCAGGCAGGTGCTGCGCTCGGCAACCGTCTGCGCGATATCGAGATAATAGTTCTCCTTGCTTACTCTTTGCATGGCCAACCTCCGGGCAAAATGATTCTATGGAATCTCTATTATACTATTATAATATATCTCGGCTCATAAATCAAGGTCTTGCACACTATTTTTTCATCAAGACGCAAATGTGCCCCTCCCAAAGCCGCTTGAGAGGGGCACGGTTCAATTCAAGCTCAGAAGGAGTGCGGCGGCGTATAATTATTATCGTCCGCCACCTGCTCGCTCGATATCGAAAGCACATCCAAATTGTTGATCGCTATGATATCGGCCTCGGGAGCCTCATATATAAGCTTATTATTCTGAAGCATAACAAACACCTCCTATTAGCCGTTGGATGCACAGCTGCGCGCTGCATCCGCGTATTTCATCAGGGTAACACAAAGATTTGCAAGCCGCGCATCGCGGGACAGCGGGTCGGCCTCTGCCGCAGCCTTGATCATGGCGTCGGCATACGTTTCAACGCTGTAGCGCAGGCATGCACTGGCGGCCACGCCGTTTACATAGGCAGTGACATATATTTTGTCACGCAGGCAAGCAGCCGGTATACCACCCAGCATCACCATCCTATAGCTCTTGGAGCCGGCGGTATATGTCATGTATCCGCTCTCCGCGGCGCTGAGAGTGCGTGTCTCGCCCTCATCGCGTGTGTCGTTGTCGTTCATGTCGATCCAAACATCAAAGCTGATCTTACTGTCCTCAAACTCCGACTCAAACAGCAGTGCAACATCTATCTCACTATCCAGCTTGAGCATTGCCGAGGACAACGTGACCGTGGCCGCCTCGGGAGCCGATGTCAGCTCAAGGCAGGACGAGGTTGCAGGCGTTGTAGCTGTGGCATACCCGCGCTGCGCGTCGGTCATGGTAGCATTGGCAAGTGCATCGGTCTTATAGTCAAAGAAGGTCTGCGCAGCACTGCCGTAATTGAGCAGATCCGCACAAAGCGTCTTAAGGCTGTCGCTCTCGCCGGAGTCTTCGCTAAGCATATAGTCACAATAGAACTGAACGCTGGTGTAGGTGGGGCGCATGGTATAGCCCACATCGCCGAGGTAGCCCACAGTGGTGACCTTAAGCTCCTCCGCCATCTGCTTGGCCGCTATGCCCTCGAAAACAAATACGAACACATCCTGCTCGCCGAGGGTATCTTCCGCGACGACATCCAGCTGTGTCACATTGCTACTGAGTTCGACATTCAGCTTGACGCTGTCATAATTCTCTGAGCCGGCCTTAGGCACATAGAAATACATATCGATGTTGCTGTCCAGCGCCAGTGCGACATAGGTGTCACCTGACATTGCCGTTATCGGCTTGCCGGGCACAGTAAAGCTAAGTGCGTCCGAGGTGACACTCGCATATGTGTCAATGGTGCGTGCGTACCGGCAATATATCGAAAGCTTATCACCGGCCTTGAGGCCGTTGAAGGTGGCTGCGATCTGCCACGTCTTGCCGTCCAGGCTGAATTCAAGCGCGTTGTCGCCATTATACAGCGTAACAGATGTGGAATCTGCCGACACCCAAACCGGAGCCTCCGGCACGTATGTATTCACACGTCGTTCACGATATGCAAGAAGTAACAAACCGTACTCATTCGATTGCACCACTTGACCATTGCCAACGCCGGCATATCCCAATATATATGAGAACAAATCGCTCGAGCCACCCGCCGCTATCATAACGCTGTCCGGACGCAACTTGACCAGATTGGCGGTGAAGGTCTGAAGTGCGGGATCGGTGGGGCTGGTAATGCTGCCGATATTGCCACCGTAAACGGTGTAATACTCATGTGAGCTGTCCGCGACGAAAACGCCGTCCTCCAGTGCAATATAGCAGGTGGAGCTGCCCGACTGCGGTGTGTATGGCACATGCGTCTTGACAAACTCACTTGCATCGCGGCAGAAATAGTCGTAGATCGAATATCCGTATTTCTCGTAGTCGAACCCCTCTATAGTGGGCAGATCATTCCAGGTGACGTCCACAAGGTAGTACTTGCCGTCCAGCTTGACGGCATTCCACATGTGTGCGCCAAGCGCCTGCGCGGGAGTTGACCTGTCATACGCCATTCCGGAGACACAGGCAGTATCTATCCCCTGCTTATTGAGCATGTATTGCAGCGTGTGGGAATATCCATCGCAAACGGCAAGCCCGTTCGTAACGACACCCGATATGCCGTGTACGTCCTTGGTGCTGGCCGGGGTACCGTTTGCTGCGTAGGCATATGACGTCTGAACACATATCAAGTCGTTCATCACACGCAGCTTATCGTAATCAGTCTCGCAGGCCTCAAGAATCGGCGTCCAGACGGCCTCTGCGGCCTGAATGGCCGCTTTAGCTTGTTGGCGCGTCTTGGCCGCGAAATAGAACTCATCGACGCAAAGGGCAACAAAAGTCTCGGTTCGGTTCGAATATCTAACCTGATTGCTGCACCAGAACATCATAGGGTGGTCACACATGTATGAATACACGGCCAGCATAAACTGATCCGTTGTAAGGGCCTTGCTGTATGTGACGCCAAACGCGATGTCATCAGTGGACGTGTAGTCTTTATTTTCAAAATTCCAGTCCGTATCACAATACGCCTTAGCCGCCGCATCTATAAGATCATACAGCGCCTTCTCATCCGCGGGAAGTCGGTCGTAGCAAAAGGTAGTCGAACCGTAAAGCTCGGCATCGCTCTGCGTCGGTCCACTCTCCGTAGCAGCCGAGCTGCTGCCACCCTGATACACCGGCGCGGACGTAGCCACGCCCATGCCGCCCGGCATTTCGACGCAAACCAGCTGCTCTGCGCCACCGGCCGGGCGTGTATATGACAGCACCTCGCCGCTGACGGTAGGCGTTACAGCTGCCGGCTGTGCGCCCTCGGCGCTGATCGGCATAATATAGAGCGTCGATGTCAGCATTAGCACAGCCAACATAAACGCGATTGCTTTAAATCCTCGTGCCTTCATGTTTCCTCCCAATGATCACACTATGATCAGTAAATTCACAACTAATTATATAGCAAAACGATGGTCATGTCAATAGCCGCCCGCAAATTTGGGGCAGTTTTGATATTATTTGCGCATAAAATATCACGATCCCGTAGCAAATCACGCTGAAATATGATATAATAGACCCGCCGGCAGGCTGCGCGGCGGGTCGTGATATTCTGTTCAGACGCCGCGAAAGCCACGCCCGATTATCTTGCTGGAGTTGGTCACGGTGACGAATGCTCCGGGGTCGACGGCACGCAGCCGCTTTTCCAGTCGCGCGGCCTCGGCTCGGCGGCAGGAGGTGACGAGCATCTTTTTGCCCTCGCCCGTGTAGGCGCCGACAGCGTCGACCATGGTGACGCCGTGGTGCATCTCCTCGAGGATATAGCGGCAGATCTCGTCCGGCTTTTCGGTGACGATGGTGAAGGACTTGCAAAGATTGATGTTCTCAATAATGGTGTCAACCAAAAATGCCTTTACAAACAGTCCAAGCAACGAATAAAGCCCCACCTTGACGCCGCTGACGAATATTGCCGACGCGGCAATCACGGCGTCAACTATCAGCAGCGCCGTGCCGATGTTGATCGAGGTATATTTTTTGAGTATCATGGCGGTGATGTCCGTTCCGCCGCTCGAGGCCGAGCGCGAGAACAGCAACGATGAGCCGGCCGCGGTTATTAGAATGGCGTAGATAAGCTCGAGCAGGCAGTCGTCAGTCAGCGGGGCGTCCAGCGGGAAAAGCCGCTCAAGAAGCCAGGTCTCGGCCGAAAAAACGAGGCTGCAATACACCGTTTTGATGCCGACCGTCCGCCCGAGAAAGATAAAGCCGATCACCAGCAGCGCAACGTTTAGCACCATCATCAGCGTCGCCGCCGAAATAGCCCCGCCGCACAGGCGGCTGACTATTATCGCGATACCGCTGACGCCGCCGGTTGAAAAGCCGTTGGTCATTTTGAAAAAGTAGACGCCAATGCTCATCAGCAGCACACCGACGTTGATGATGCCGAAATCAGCCAGGGACGACAGTATTTTTTTGTTATTCATGCGCGTTCCTCCGCAAATGTGGTCAGATGTATTGTACCACTTTCGGCCCATTACGTCAACTGTATTTTTTATCTTGGCGCAAAATATAATATCACTTTATAAAAAAGGAAAATCATTATGCAGCAGAATTATCTTGCCGCCTTTGACGTTGGCGGCACCAAGCTGGACGCCGTGCTTTTTGACCACAGCGGGCGCATCGTGTCGCACGTCCGCGAACGCGGCGGCATACCGCTCGAGATAGGCGAGGCCGCCGCAGAGCGCTATTACACCGAGGCGGTGCGCCGTCTGATCGCCGGCCGCGAGGGTCGGGTGGCGACGCTTTACGGCTCGGTGGCCACGATCGAATATTTCGGTGACGGCATGCAGGCGCGCATGCGCGAGGCGCTGTCGCTGCCCTGCGTCCGGCTGGAGGGCGACGGCATGTCGCTCATTTCGGGCGTGCTCGGCCACCGCGACGGCTGCAGTATAATCTGCGGCACCGGCTCGGCGCTGTTCGTCCGCCAGGGCGACGAATATTGGCATACCGGCGGCTGGGGACACCTGATCGACAGCTGCGGCAGCGGCTTTGTGCTGGGGCGCATGGCGCTGCAGGCTGCGCTGCGCGCACACGACAAGCGTGCCGAGCCGACGCTGCTGCTCGAGCTGACCTCTCGCCAATGCGGGCAGCCCATTTGGGAGCATTATGTCAAGCTGTACGAGGGCGGGCGCTCCTATATCGCCTCATTTGCGGGGACGGTGTTCGAGGCGCGGCAGGCGGGGGATCTGGTAGCCAAGCGCATTTTCGACCACTGCGCCGGCGAGCTGGCCGAGCTTGTTTGGGTCGTGCGGCGCGAGCTGGGGCACGGCTTTGACCTGGTCTACAACGGCGGTATTTTTTACAATTTTCGCGAATACGCCGAGGCCGTCCGCGCCATGTCGCCAAGCGACGTCAACGCCATTTTCTCAGATGTCAAGCCCATTTACGGCTGCGCCGTCGAGGCCATGCACGAGCTGGGGCTGGAGTGCGACGACAGCTTTAAGGCCAATTTTCTCGCAAGCTACGGGGACGCCAAAGCGCAATAAACAGAGCGAGCCGCAGGCAATGCCTGCGGCTCTGATTTTTTGCTGAGATTTTATTTTGAGAT
>CAYXBY010000015.1:0-29615 GCA_964463325.1 uncultured Lachnospiraceae bacterium
CTCGTCGGCATCCAAAGGCCCCAGTCGCGACTGGCTGAAGATATTCAATACCAGCGAGGCGCGGTCCAAGATACGGCAATGGTTCAAAAAAGAGAAGCGCGCGGATAACATTGTGGTCGGGCGCGGCATGATAGATGCCGAGCTGCGCCGATTGGGACGCACTATAACCGAGGCACAGCACACTGAAATAGTATCCAATGTGGCGCAGAGAACTGGGTTCACTACGGCAGACGACTTGTACAACGCACTTGGATATGGCGGACTGGCGATGACAAAGCTGAATCTTAAGCTGCGAGATGAGCTGGATCGTGTTGCAAAGCCCTCCGAGGAGCCCGAGGCACCGATTGAGGCTGAGCAGGTCAAGCTCGCCGAAGCCCCCAAGAATATCAAGTCAAACAGTGGTATAGTGGTGGACGGTGAGCATGGCTGCCTTGTTAAGTTCGCTAAGTGCTGCAATCCACTGCCAGGAGACAAAGTAGTTGGGTTTATCACCAAAGGCTACGGGATCTCCATTCACAAGGCGAATTGCCCGAATGCCATTGCAGGTATGAAAAATGATTCCAATTCCGACAGATGGGTCAATGCAAGCTGGGAGGGCGAGGGCTCCGGCAGCCGTGGAGGCGTTTATGAGACCATTCTTCAAATGCACGTTGCGGATCGCTTGGGTATTATCGCCGATGTAACATCAGCGCTGGCGGATATGAAGGTTCCGATATTGTTTATCAATTCGCAAAAGACAGCCAGTGGCCGAGGTATCATTAATCTCAAGGTCAGCTGTCGCGATATCGCACATTATCAGCTTATAGTGGACAGACTTAAAACGCTTGATGGCGTCGAGGACATTGTCCGAGGATTTATGTAAGGAGAACAGCTATGATAGCCGTTATACAACGAGTTGATGGGGCAGCCGTCACAGTCGAGGGGAAACTGGTCGGCTCGGCCGGGCGGGGGCTTTGCATCCTGCTTGGAGTGGCGCGTGAGGATACTCGAACCGACGCTGAGCTTTTGGCGGCAAAGATCGCCAAGCTGAGAATTTTTTCAGATGAAAACGATAAAATGAATCTGTCGGTTTGTGATATTGGTGGTGAGGTGCTGGTGGTGTCAAACTTTACGCTGCTCGCCAATTACAGCCATGGTAATCGTCCGGAATATTTCGGTGCCGCCGCGCCAGATGCAGCGAATGAGCTTTATGAATATTTTGCTTCGCTGATGGAGAAGCAGGTGGGGCATGTCGGCCGTGGCGTTTTTGGCGCACACATGCTTGTGGATATCCATGCAAACGGACCTGTGACAATAGTGATGGACAGCGACAAGCTGAAAAAGAAAGGTAAGGAATGACAGCCTTATGAAGCTGATTATTGATGGCGAAATAAACAAATACTATGTTCAAACGCTGTGTATGATCTTTTTTCCGGGTGCCAGCTTTGGAGAGGATGAGCGCGAAGCTCCGGATAATCCAACGCTGGAGCTCAGGTTAAACACAGGTGATAATGGAATATATGCTTACGCTGAAGTTCGCTATGAGGATCGTATATGCTCGGCCAAGAAGTACGCCGAATACACAGCTCATGACAAGGCCTCGCGTATAAAGGTCGATAAGCGTGTCACCGGTGCCGCAGTGCTTTCGGCTATGGAAGATCTTACGGGATATCGACCGTCATGGGGAATGCTTACAGGGGTGAGACCATCTAAGGTTGCCACAGAGCTACTGCACGCCGGGATTAGCAAGACCCGTGCACGCAAGCTTATCACCAGTGAATACGCTGTTATCCCCAAAAAAGCTGCCCTGGCTACCGAGGTGGCACTAAACGAGGCGCGTATAATCGGCAAGCCGGAGCGGAGAGATTGCAGCGTGTATATTTCGATACCGTTTTGTCCTACAAGGTGTGCATATTGCTCGTTTGTGTCATATTCATCACGCAAGCTGTTGAATCTGATTCCGGAGTATCTTGAACGACTGTGCGCTGAGCTTGCGACAATGTTTGGCACTATCAACAGACTGGGACTGCGACTTAAAACCATCTATATCGGCGGAGGCACTCCAACTATACTTTCGCCTGAGCAGATTGATCTGCTTCTGGGCACAATTGCTGAGTATTGTGACCCGTCGCTGCTTGAGGAATACACGATGGAGGCCGGCAGGCCGGATACTATTACCGAGGCAAAGCTGCGAGCCGCTATGCGTCACGGTGTCAACCGCATAAGTGTAAACCCTCAGACCATGAACAATGAAATATTGGAGGCTATCGGACGGTCACACACAGCGGAGGATTTTGTCGATGCGTTTCGTACGGCGCGCGAGGTCGGGGTGCCCTGTATAAATACTGATCTTATCGTCGGGCTACCCGGAGATCGCTTCCCACTGTTTTCGGAAAGCTTTGAAAAGATACTTGCACTTCGCCCGGAGAACATCACAGTTCACACATTCTGCGTCAAAAAAGCAGCTGAAATTCGTCAGAGTGATGTGTATTCGCGCAGTGGTGGCGACGCTGGTAAATGTGTGGACTATTCGCAGATCAAGTCAAGCCAGGCAGGGTATAAGCCCTACTACATGTACAGACAAAAAAACACAGTCGGCAATTACGAAAATGTTGGCTTTGCACTTGAGGGCTATGAGGGGCGGTATAACATATACATGATGGAGGAAACACATTCCATTTTTGCCGCGGGCGCTGGTGCTGTCACAAAGCTTGTGCGCTACGGTGGCAATGATGAAAAATCTGTGATAAAAAGGCTTTTCAACCCCAAGTATCCGTACGAATATTTGGCTGACAACCGATGTGAGGATATCAAGCGTCAGACCGATGAATTTTACGCCCAATACATATTCGACTCCGATAAGAAATGAGTGTTTAGGAGGCTGGATCGTTTTATGATGCAGGCACTTATGAGCTTCGTCAATGAGAGCGAAGCACTGAAATTTGTAAAAAAATGCGAGAGCGATTTTGAAGAGCGGCTGACGGCCGCAGTGGAGCGCGTATGCGAGCATAAGGATGTAAGGCTGATAAGCCTGTCTGGCCCCACCTGCTCCGGCAAGACCACGGCTGCGAGAAAGCTTACGCGCTACATTGAGGCCCAGGGCAAAAAGGTGCACGTCGTTTCTATAGACGATTTTTATTATGACAGAGAGGTGTTGTTGGCACGTGCGAACAATGACCCGGAAGTTGAGATAGATTATGACTCGGAGGAGACGATAGACCTTGATGAGCTGCGTCGCTGCATCGAGCAGGTGTTCACAGACGAGCCGACGCAGGTGCCGAAATTTGATTTTCTGACAGGGCGTCGCTCTGGCTATGTCACGATAGACGCCGACGAGAATGATATGTTTATTTTCGAGGGTATACAGGCAGTCTACCCATCTGTGACGGCGCTTTTTAAGAAATTCAGCTACAAGAGTCTTTATATAAGCGTCGAAAGTGAGCTTGAGGTAGCCGGACGTTGTTTTTCAACAGATGAGATACGACTGATGCGGAGATTGGTGCGCGATTATAACTTTCGCGGCGCCACGCCTGAGTTTACACTTTATTTGTGGGAAAGCGTCCGCGCTAATGAGGAGCTAAGTATTTTCCCATACGCAGTTGATTGCGACTATTATATCAATTCGACGATGCCGTACGAGCTCAATATGCTGGCGCCGTTTTTACGCAATATCTTGCCGACGGTCCCTGCCGACGATGAGTATCGCGTACAGGCTGAGACAATTCTATCAAAGCTTGAGGGAATCGAGCCGTTGTCCGCCAAGCTTTTGAATGAGGATTCACTTTATTACGAGTTTCTCAAGCGTGAGGTGTGAGCGATATGACGACGCTGCTTAAGAATTTTAAACTTATCGACGGCACGGTAGCTAATGCCGTGGTGCGAGAATCGAGCTTTTCATATGTCGGGCATGAATGTCCTGCCGATGACTTCGATGCCGTCAAGGATTGCGGCGGCAAGCTGCTCATTCCGGCGTTTTACAACACGCACTGCCATGCGGCCATGACGCTTTTTCGCGGCTATGCGGATGAGCTGCCGCTTGACCGTTGGCTCAATGAACGTATTTTCCCGGCCGAAGATCGGTTGACGCGCGAGGCTGCTTATTTCGGTACGCAGTTGGCATGTGCCGAGATGCTGCGCAGCGGCACTGTGTCGTTCTCGGATATGTATATGTTTGAGGATGCGACGGCACAGGCCGTAGCCGAGTGCGGTATGAAGGCAAATCTGGCGCGCGGGATAGTGTCATTTGATGACAACGCTGACTTCGCTGCTGACGGCAGGCTGCGCGAGGCTATGGAGCTTTACAACACGCAAAACGGTGCTGAGGACGGGCGAATCCGAGTCGAACTGTCGCTGCATGCGGAGTACACCAATGTGCCTCGCTTTGCCGCATATGCTGCGGATATCTGCCGTGATCGTGGCATTGCGCTACAGCTGCATCTATCAGAGACGCATGGTGAGCATGAGCGCTGCATCTCAAAATACGGCTTTACGCCGACTGAATTTTTTCGCCGTGCAGGCGCATTTGATACCCGCGTGACGGCGGCGCACTGTGTTTGGTGCAGTGATCGCGATATTGAGACGCTGGCAGAGAAGGGCGTTTTTGTATCGCATAACCCCGCTAGCAATCTGAAGCTGGGCAGTGGTATTATGCCGTATGCTAAAATGAAACGTGCAGGTGTACGAATGAGCCTTGGAACAGACGGCGCAGCCTCAAACAATGCTCAAAGTATTTTGCGCGAGCTGCAGCTGGCCGCGCTGATACATAAGGGACGCTGCTGCGATCCAGAACTGGCGTCGGCGTCCGAGCTGCTGTACATGGCCGGGCGCGGCGGCGCGCTGGCACAGGGGCGTGACGACTGCGGTCTGCTTGAGGTCGGTATGCGTGCCGACGCTGTGCTGATCGACTGCGACGCTGTCAACATGCTGCCAGCGGATGATTTGATGTCAGCGCTGGCCTATTCCGCTGACACAGCAAATGTTGTTATGACTATGTGTGATGGACGAATATTGTACGAAAACGGTGAGTATAAATCTATTGATATCGAACGGGTGAAGCACGGCTTTGCCAGCGCCGCGAGAGCGGTCTGTTGTGAGGGCTGAGTTGATCCGACGGTAAAATAAATTGCCGGAGGTCGTATGTCAAGGGGTACGCTTTCAGTGGATGGCTCTGCGGGGACGTTAAAAAGGCTGTTTTCCGGAACAGCAGTGTTGACACTGTCTGCGGTATTCACCAAGCTGACCGGGATGGTCTACCGAGTGCCGCTTATATCGCTCGTAGGAACTGAAGGGATGGCGTATTTTCTTGCGGCCAACCATATTTATGTGCTGCTGTTCGTCATCTCGACGGCCGGGCTGCCGGTTGCAGTAGCGGTGACGGTGTCAGAGGCTGTTGCGCGGGGTGAGGTTGTCGTGGTCCATGCGACTTACAGAGCGGCGTTGCGGCTTTTTGGAGCGTTCGGCACAGCCGTCAGCATCGGAATGATGGTGGGCGCCACTGCGATCGCTTCTGCGATTGGCATACCCGAGGCGCGGTTATGCATAATCGCTATCGCGCCTGCTGTGTCCATGTCATGTATCTCTGGAGCGCTGCGAGGCTACTTTCAGGGACACCAGATAATGTTGCACACCGCGCTATCACAGTTGTTCGAGGCGATAGGAAAGCTGGCGCTCGGGCTGGCTGGAGCGTATTTAGCGCGCGGTCGCGGGCTGGGAACGCCGGCAGTTGCAGCCGGGGCGATATTTGGCATTACCGGCGGCGTGGCACTGTCTATGCTGTATCTTTTGGGGGCTAAGGCGGTCTTCGACCGCCGCAGATATGCTGGCGCGGCAGTGCATCGCGGTTGTAAACGACGAATTCTCGGACGGCTGGTCAGTCTGGCGTTGCCGGTTACGTTGAGCTCTGCCGTTATCAACCTCAGCGGTATGCTCGACACGGCTCTCATCCCGCGTGGGCTTGTGGCATCCGGGCTTTCAACGCAGCAAGCATATACACTGTTCAGCTGCTACGGTAACATGGCGGTTCCAGTGTTCGGTCTGACTCCGGCGCTAATAGCGCCTGTTGCTATGTCGCTGGTGCCGTTGGTTGCCTCGGCGCGACAGCGAGGTGAGGGCAGAGAGGCCGACAGGGCAGTGTCGGCAGCGCTGGAGCTGGCACTGTTCATGGCGTTGCCGGCAGCGCTTGGTATCGCTGCATTTGCTGCGCCAATATTGCGGATGATATTTGTCTCTGCTAAAGCCTCGGCTGTGGCAGCAGCTCCACTGTTGTCGCTTTTGGCGCTGTCTGTGGTGCCCGCATGCCTTATAACCGTTACAAATGCTGTGCTTCAGGCTCAGGGGCGAGCAGGGAGCACAATAATTTCGATGCTCTGCGGAATAGTCGTCAAGCTGCTTGCCGAGATGATGCTGCTTCGTATATCACAGATCAATATTTTAGGTGCGCCGATCAGCACGCTGCTGTGCGACGTTACCGTGGTGGCGGTGAATCTGTATTTGCTGGTCAGGCAGTCAGCGCCGCTATTGGGCTTTTGGCGTCGTGCGCTTACTATGGCGGTATGCGCTGGAGGTTCGATTGGCGGGGTGTGGCTGGTGTGGCGCAGGCTGTCGCTTATGGGCGGTGCGCACGACGCGTCGGTGATTGCATTGGCGGCAGCGGCTGCCGCGGTGTATTTAGCGCTAACGCTTTTGCTCGGTGCCGTCGACACAACTGAATTATTTAACAAAGGAAGCAATAAAAATGGAGATGGACAGAAAACAAAAAATGAAATATCTGCTCAGCCGCGAGCATTACAGCGTTGACGATCTCAACATGATAGTCAGCCTCCTGCGTGCGCCTGGTGGCTGTCCCTGGGATATGGAGCAGACGCACAAAAGCATACGCCAGAGCTTTATCGAGGAAACATACGAGGTCATCGAGGCGATAGACAACGACGATCCGCACCTTATGTGCGAGGAGTTGGGAGATGTCATGCTTCAGGTGTCATTCCATGCGGATATCGAACGTGAGGGTGGTCACTTTACTTTTGACGACGTTGTAGATGGCATTTGCCGCAAGCTGATACATCGGCACCCGCACGTTTTCGGTGAGGTCAAGGCCGATACCGTGGACGCAGTGCTGTCAAATTGGGACGCAATCAAAAATGATGAAAAATCGCGCCGCACGGTGACGCAGCGACTCAAGGCCATCCCGCCCGCGTTGCCGGCGCTGATACGGGCCGAAAAGGTCGGAAGCAAGGCATCCTGCTTCGATTTTCCGGACGCTGCTTCGGTGATGGTCAAACTGCGCGAGGAGACCAACGAGCTTGAGCAGGCCATAAATTCGGGCAGCCGCGAGGATATGCTTGAAGAACTGGGCGATGTGTTGCTGACCGTAACGACACTGGCGAGAAAGCTGGGTTTGCAGTCTGAGCAGGCGCTAACACAGGCCACAGATAAGTTCATTAGTCGTTTCTCTATGGTTGAAAATGCCGTAATTGAGCAAAATCGTGATATAAATGGCATAAATATGTCTGAGCTCGATGAAATTTGGGAAAAAATTAAGCATAATTGATATAAAAATTATAAAATCTATTGAAATATCAGTAAGAGAATGATATAATGATTATAGCCAAATAATATTAAAGAGGTGAAAAACATGAACAAAGCTCAGCTTATCAATGAAGTAGCAGCAATCGGTGGAATGAAGAAGAAGGATGCCGCCGTCGCTGTTGATGCCATCGTCGCAGCAATTTCCAAGGCTATGGAGGCCGGAGAAAAGGTTCAGCTTTCTGGTTTTGGAACCTTTGAGCTCAAGGAGCGTGGAGAGCGCACCGGGCGCAACCCCAAGACAGGTGAAACTGTGGTTATCCCTGCAAGCAAATATCCCTCGTTCACTGCCAGCAAGGCTCTGAAAAAGTCCTTTAACTGATTTTATGCGTCTGGACAAATTCTTAAAAGTATCAAGAATAATCAAACGCCGAACCGTCGCAAACGACGCCTGCGATACTGAACATGTCAATGTGAATGGCAGGCGGGCGAAGGCTTCTTATGATGTCAAGGAAAATGATATCATAGAGATAACATTTGGTCAGCGGACGCTGAAGGTGAGAGTCCTCAATGTTCGTGATTACACACCAAAGGCTGACGCTGCATCGCTTTACGAGGTGCTCGAATAATTTAAACAGCTTCCGCATATGCTGTGGTAACAAGTCATATGCGGAGGTTTGTTTATGAACAGCGATAATGCAAAAAAGGAGCATCAGTTGCATATTGATGCACGCGGGCTGATAGATATCACCGGTGTTCGCGAGGTGCTGAGTTTCGATGAAAGTGAGGTCCGTCTCGTCACCGAGTGTGGAGACATGACGGTCGAGGGAACACAACTTAAGGTTGGTACGCTGGATACCCAGCGCGGTGTTGTGTCTGTTAGCGGTAAGGTGGACGGAATTTATTACGTCAATGATGCACCTCGTCGCAAACGTGGGTTGTTTGGCCGGGGACACGAATGATGCGGATTGATCCGTGGGCGCTTACGCGCATGACGTGCTTTTCGGCACTGCTGGGTGTGGCGCTGAGTATTTTGCTCGAGCTTTTGCGCTTTATCTGGAGCTTGGCTGGCGTGGATGGAAAACCTTGTAATAGAGGCGGGGCTATTGCGCAATATATATCGCTGTTTTTCAGGGATATTGTATTTTTTGTGGTATCAGGCTGCATATTTTCTGTGCTGGTATACAGCACAAATAATGGCCAGATTCGCTTTGCGGCGGTACTCGGGAGTGTGGCTGGAGTGTTGATCGGGTATTATACAGTTGGGCGTTTAGCACGCTGTGTGTGCAGTGCTATTTCCCGCGTGCTGCGAGAAGTTGCAGTGATGGTCATGAGGACGCTTGTTGCCACGTTACATATTTTGACAGATCGCGTTGGCGAGATTGGCTCAAAGCGCATGCGTATTAAAAGAAGAAAGGGAAGTGACAGTAATGGCAGAGCAAAGGATGCTTAAAGTCAATAAAATCGCCGTGTGGAGCGCCATAGTATTGGTTGTACTGCTGGCACTTGCTGTATTTGTCGGTAGCATTATGGAGTATAATAGCTTGCAAAAGCAGCGTCAGAGCCTCGAGAACGATATTGAACGCTTAAATCAGAGTATAGAACGTTATCAGCATGATATTGATGCGCCCATGAACGATGAGTATATCGAAAGTGTGGCCAAGGACAAGTTGGATTTGATTAATCCAAATGAGGAGATAGTTCGTGACGGCAACTAAGATTGTCGCTCTTATGGCGCCTGCTAAAGTGAACTTTGAGGTTGACACGCAGTAGGCGCCTTATTTTAATATTTTCATGGTGCTTTTCGGATAAAAAATTGAGCAAAAATAACATATTTCACTTGACAATTATTCGGAATTGTTGTATACTATACTCGTAATATTTGATCGGAGGATGATCTGAAATGAAATTCACAAAAATTTTGGCAGCTGTTTTGGCCGCTATGATGCTCATGCTTTGCTTTACTGCTTGCGATAGTGGGGATGGTCAGGATGACGCCGAGTCCTCGTCTGATGTCCAGAAAGTCAATATCAGCGTAAGCATAAAGGTGCTTGATGTCGATGGTAAGACGGTTTACACTGCTGATAAGTATCAGTACAGCGGCAAGGCTCCCAACATCATCACGCTGCTTGACGACTATCTCTATATGGAGCAGGATGAGGCTGAGCTGTCCTACAATGACTATGGTACTCTTGTCGGTATAGGTGCAGCTGAGTGCACTGATATCACAGAGACCAACGATAACGGCGAAACCAGTGTTCTGTTCAATACATATTGGTGGTACAGAGTTAACGGCGCTGAGGGTCGCAAGTCGTTTGAAGAGTATCAGGTTCAGGATGGTGATGCTCTTGAGATTTACATTGCAAAGAAGGCCAATACAGGTTCATAAGTTTTCTGATAAGGTTAAGAAATCATTAACCAACAGACGGCATTTAGCTTTAGCTGGATGCCGTCTGCTTTTTTGACGTCGTTCTGACAAACTTGAATAGTCTGCCGATGTATAAAAGACTTCACGGGGTGAAATAATTAATACTGCAACCATAAAAATACAAAGGAGAATCAGAGTATGCAGGAACAGAATAATCAACAGCCTCAGACACAGGCTAAAAATCAGTCAAGCAATCATCAGGTTAAGGATAATCAGATAAAGAATAAGCAGACTGAGGATCAGCACAAGCAGGAGTGCAAGGACTAAGCTATTAGAAATGGCCGCTGTGAATGATTCTGTCGTTCGCGGCGGCCGTTTTCAATGAAGAATTCAATACCTGAAGAAACGCGGAGGCACTCATGTACCGATTACTTCACATCATAACTGACACAAATATTGGCGGGGCGGGAATACTATTGCTCAATCAGCTGCGTTATTTTGATCGCAGTTGCTTTGATATTACTGTAATGCTGCCGCATGGCAGTGAGCTTGAGACTCGTGTACGGGCACTGGGATACAGGGTGATAGAGACTCTTGGCGGGGCAGATGCGTCATTTCAGCTCAACGCTATAACTGAGTACAGGAAATTGATCCGCCGCTGCGCTCCGGATATTGTGCATTGTCACGGCGCACTTTCGGCGCGTATTGCTGCCATGTTGGCGGGGGTGCCTGTCAGGATATTTACTCGGCATTGCGCATATCCGCCCCATGGATTTGCGACTTTTTCCCCCGTGCGATGGCTTTATGGTTACATTACTTCACATTTGTCCACAGGAATTGTTGCTGTGGCCGAGGCGGCGCGTGACGATCTTTTAGCGCTTGGTGCTCGTGAGGAATGCATAAGAGTGATAATCAATGGATCCGAGCCGCAGCGGCATCTGAACTCGGCTGAGCAAGAGCTTTTGCGCTCACAGTTGGGAATTGCCCCCGATGCAGTCGTGGCGGGTATGTTCGCGCGGCTTGAATCATGTAAGGGACATAAGTTCTTTATTGATGCATTGTCGCAGCTTCCTCTAGATAGCAAGCTGTGCGGCCTAATATGCGGTTGCGGAAGCTTGGATGATGAACTGCATCGGCAGGTTGAGCGTCTTGGGCTTGGCGGTCGTGTGATATTCGCAGGCTTTTGCCCTGACATAGCACCATATATGAATATTTCACAGATCAACGTTAACTGTTCGATCGGTACTGAGACGTCATCGCTGGCACTGTCCGAGGGCATGAGTCTGGGGCTGGTGCCGGTAGTTAGCGATTATGGCGGGAATGGCGCAATGGTGCGTGATGGGGTAGATGGCTTTGTCTTGCGTCCCGCAGATCCGGATGCGTTGGCGGTAGCACTGCGTCGTCTTGAGGTTGATAGAGAGCTATTGCGAAGCATGAGCCTTGCAGCCGAGATGTCATTTAGTGAGCGTTTTACGGCTGAGCGCATGACGCGCGAGTTGGAAAACTACTATATGTCACAGCTGAGTTTAGCCGGAATATAACTCGACCAAGCGAAGTTTTTTGTTGCAAAACGGCTGAAAATGTGGTATAATAAATGCAGGACGCCCGGCAGGCTGTCGCCTGCCAAGCGTGCGGCTGGCGCCGCTTCTGCGCTGCCGCGCACTACGGCATATATCCACATTTATGCATTCAACAATCAAATAAACGGACAGAAAAGGAAAATTACATGGGTGATTTGTCAAAAAGATATATAGCCGCCAAGCGGCAACTTTTCGATGCGTATTACGCCACACTCAATCCCGAGCAGCGTCGCGCAGTATATACTGTAAACGGTCCGCTTTTGGTGCTTGCCGGGGCCGGCAGTGGCAAAACAACGGTGCTGGTCAAGCGCATTGCATACATAATCAAATACGGTAATGCATATATGAGTGAGCGTGTTCCACCGGATGTGACAGAGGCTCGTGTTGCCGCGCTTGAGGCTGCTGCAACACTGGAGCCTGAAGCGCTGGAGGACATACTTCCCGAGTTTGCCGAGTCGCCATGTCCGCCGTACAGAATGCTGGCTATCACATTTACCAATAAGGCCGCCAATGAGATAAAGCAGCGTTTGGCTGCCTCGTTTGGGACAGAGGATGCCGGCGAGATATGGGCCGGAACCTTTCATTCGATCTGCATGCGCATACTTCGCAGCAATGTGACCGAGGCAGGGCTGATGCCGGGATTTTCAATATATGATGCGGACGACTCCAAGCGTGCTGTATCAGCTGCCATGAAGCGTTGTAATATTGATGAAAAAACGCTGCCGCTCAAGAGCGTTATTGGCGAGATAAGCCGCGCTAAGGATCGTCTTGTCGATGCTGACGCATACCTGGCCGAGGCTGGTACAGATTATCGTCGCAAGCAGATAGGCCGCATTTATCAAGAGTATCAGGAAGGTCTCAATTCTGCAAATTCGCTTGATTTTGACGATATAATTTTCAGAACTGTGACGTTACTTCGCCAGCATCCCGAGGTTCGCGAGAAATATCAGAACCGTTTCAGATACGTTAGTGTTGATGAGTACCAGGACACCAACCAGGCGCAGTTCGCGCTGACTGCTCTGCTGTCTGACGGATATCGTAACCTTATGGTGGTTGGCGACGACGATCAGAGCATATACCGCTTCCGCGGCGCGACAATTGCAAACATTCTCGGCTTTGATCGTAGCTACGATGATGCTGCGGTTGTTAAGCTCGAACGCAATTATCGCTCCACTGGGAATATACTTGGAGCTGCGAACGGTATTATATGTCACAACCAAGGCAGACATGATAAAAAGCTGTGGACAGACCACACAGTTGGCGAGCCCATAACTGTGTGTGAAGCCGATGATCAAGGTGCCGAGGCGAGATTTATAGTTGAAACGGTGAGCCGAGAGGTTAAGGAGGGCAAGCGTCACTGCCGGGATTACGCGGTGCTTTATAGGACAAACGCTCAGTCCGCAGCGCTGGAGTCGGCGTTTGCCAAAGCTGGAGTGCCGTATCGGACGCTTGGTAGCACTCGTTTTTTCGACCGAAAAGAAATACGCGATATAGTTGCGTATCTGCATATAATCAATAATCCGGCCGATAGCGAGCGTCTCAAGCGCATAATAAATGAGCCTAAGCGTAAGATAGGCGAGAAAACGGTGTCTGACATTGAACGTATCGCGCGAGACGGAGGTATGACGATGTTTGACGTTATCTCGCACGCGCAGAGGTATGTCGAGCTGACGCGGGTAGTTGAGCCGCTGAAACGCTTTGCAGCGCTTGTAGACAGCCTGAGGACACTTGCAAAGGAGGTCACTTTGGACGATCTGGTTCGCAATGTGTTCGAAATGACAGGTTATCACCAAATGCTGATAGCCGGCGGTGAGGCTGAGCGGGATCGTATAGAAAATATTGAAGAGCTGGTTTCCGGCGCTGCGGAGTATCAAAAAAGCAACGAGATGCCTACTCTGACCGGCTACCTCGAGGATGTCGCGCTTGTCTCTGATGTAGACCAGTACGATGAGAGTGCAGATGCCGTCATTCTCATGACCATACACAGCTCGAAGGGATTGGAATTCCCGGTCGTTTTTATCCCGGGCATGGAGGACGGTATTTTCCCTGGAATGAGAACCATAACAGGCCCGGATGACGAGATGGAGGAGGAGCGCCGATTGGCGTATGTTGCCGTTACTCGAGCCAGAGAAAAGCTGTATGTAATTTATGCTCGAGGCCGTATGATGTGGGGACGCAGCACGCACAATCCGCCGTCGCGCTTTATTGAGGAGATCCCGTCTCAATATGTGGATCGGATCAAGCGCGAGGGAGTCGGCGGACTGCGTCAGCCGGTTCATTCGTCCGGGCGCACCTACTATTCAGAGCATGCTGAACACACAGAACACAAAAAGATGGCAGGTGGGGATATAACAGTCAACAAAAAAACGGTGCACACCTCAACTGAGCCGCTAGAGAAGATCGAGGCCGGAGACCGCGTTCGTCATAGAATATTTGGTGATGGTGAGGTGCTCACGGTACGAAGCATGGGGGCTGATGTGCTGTATGAGGTCGCCTTTGACGGCGTTGGAACTAAAAAGCTGTTGGCAACCTATGCCAAGCTGACGAAAATATAAGCTTGATAAAAGCTCTCCCGGGCAAGTGCTGCGGGAGAGCTTTCAGGTTTTAACAGAACGTAGTTTCTATGACGCGGCTACAGTCCTCGGGAGAATATTTCCAGCTGTCGATATGGTCGGTGATGGTTGAGTCTATATAGTATTCTGGACGCGTGGGTGACGCAGATGCGCGATGTGTGTCTATTAGAACAAGCTTGATTTTCATACGGTGAGGAATAATACTTTTTATGTAAACGGCAGCCCACTGCCCGGGCTCGATGCAGTCGGAGGGGGATTTGCCCTCTCGGAGCTCGGCGAGTCCGGCTAAGTTTGGCGTCAACTCTACAAAAATGCCATATTGCTCTATGCTACGTATGATTCCTGCGACAGTCTGTCCGGCAGAAAACTGCGCCGCATTTTGTTCCCAGGTTCCCAGCAACTCACGGTGGGTGACATATATGCGCCCGGTGTCGGGGTCGTTGCTTTTAATGATGGTCATGATGTCCATTCCGCAGGCAAGGCGATCATGCGGGTGTGAGATACGTGAAACCGATATGCAGTCAACCGACAAAAGCGATACTAAACCGCAACCTATATCCACAAATGCGCCGAAGCTCTCAAGATGTGTTACACGCGCGGGAATGATATCACCGGGGCGTAACAGGCTGAGCTGCCGGTAGTAGCACTCTCGTTGAGCCTCACGCCGCGATAGCCTTGCTACCACCTTGCCGTCATACTCTTCGATTGAGATTACCTTGAAGCAGACCGGTTTGCCGACGCGCGTCAGTATGGCAATATCCTTGATAGATTCATTGCCGCGGCAGAACATTATTTCTTCCCGATTTATGATGCCGGTGCAGCAGCCAAGTTCGACATGGATGCTATATTTTTCGTCGCACAGCAGCGCAAGCCCTTCGAGTATTATGCCGTGGGTCATTGCATATTCAAGGCCCGTGATTGATGACGTGAGTTCGGCGTTTCGGGGGGTAGATATCAGTAAGCCCTCAGGCTTGTATGGGTGCAGCATAATTAAAAGATCCTTCCTTTTTATTTTGTGATACATTGTATTTGTGAAAGGGAAGGATTATGACTAAAAAAACGTGTTTTGCGGACGAGAAAAGTGGCCTCAAAAGCGAGGAAAAGCGAGCAATCGGGAGCAAAAAGCATGATATTTTCAAAAAAATCAAAAAAATTATGCAAAAGCTATTGACAAGCCGTGTGGGTTGTGTTATAATGTCCACGTTCGAAAAAATCGTAAACTATAAAGGAGAAAAGCACAATGTCTACAACAATGGCAAAGCCTGCAGAGATCAAACGCGGCTGGTACATTATTGATGCTACTGATAAGCCCCTTGGTCGTGTTGCAGTTGCAGCCGCTACCATTCTTCGCGGCAAGCATCGCGCAATCTTCACACCTCATGTTGATTGCGGCGAGTTCGTTATCATTATCAACGCTGACAAGGCAGTGCTCACTGGCAAGAAGCTGGAGCAGAAGTACTACCGCCGTCATTCTGGTTACATCGGAGGCCTCAAGGAGGTTCAGTACAAGGAGCTCATGAAGAGCCGTCCTGAGCTGGCTATGGAGCTGGCTGTTAAGGGCATGCTTCCTCACAACTCCATCGGTCGCAAGTCCGCTACAAGACTTAAGGTTTATTCCGGTGACGCTCATAAGCACGCTGCTCAGAAGCCCGTGCCTTATGAGGCTTGATTTGATGAAAGGATGGCATTAAAATGGCAGTAGATTACACAAGCGCAAAGCCCTATTTCTACGGCACCGGCAGAAGAAAGAAGTCCGTTGCACGTGTTCGCCTGGTCCCGGGAACCGGCGTTATTACCATAAATGGTCGTGATATTGACGATTATTTTGGACTTGAGACTCTCAAGCTTATCGTAAACCAGCCCTTTGGTGTAACCGGAACTACCGGTAAGTTCGACATCGTAGCAAGAGTTGTCGGCGGTGGTATATCCGGTCAGGCGGGTGCTATCCGTCACGGTGTTGCACGTGCGCTGCTCACCGCTGATGAGAGCTATCGCTCCGCCCTCAAGGCTGCAGGCCTGTTGACTCGCGATCCTCGTATGAAGGAAAGAAAGAAGTACGGTCTCAAAGCTGCACGTCGTGCAAGCCAGTTCTCCAAGAGATAATTACCGTTTTCTTAAAAAGGGAATATCAAAGAAAGACGCCGCTTTTGCAAGATGCAGAAGCGGCGTTTGTTTATTGATCAAATATTGTTAATATTGAACACAAGGGGGGATCCTAATGGAGATCCCCCCTGTTTTAAAAATATATCATTTAAGCTTTGCCAGTGCATCCTCGACGCCGGACAGATTTTGACGGTATTTTTCCAGCTTGAGGCGCTCCGCGTCGACGACGGCAGCGGGGGCTTTTGCAACAAAGCCTTCATTGGCAAGCTTGCCCTCAACACGCTTGATCTCGCCCTCGAGCTTGGCCTTTTCAGCTGTGAGGCGCGTGCGCTCCTTTTCAACGTCGATTATGTCGGACAGCGGCAGGAATATGGTCGCGGAATCGGTGATTATCTGCACACAGTCCGCAGCGTTAAAGCGCTCGCCAAATTTCGACGTGTCACGCGAGATCACCACATCCGAGGCGGACGCCAGTCGCAGGAAGAACCATGCAGTGTCCGTGAAAGAACGGAGATGCTCGGTGAGGATGTACACGAATGACCTACGCGACGGCGCGACATTCATTTCGTTGCGGCGAGTGCGGATAGCCTTGATTGCCGTGATCGTCCGCTCAAGCGCAGTAGTGTCCTCGGGGTAGCACAGCGCCTCGTTATATGACGGATACTCGGCGATCATAATGCTTTCCTCGGTGTGCGGGAGTGAGCTGAATATCTCTTCTGTGATAAAGGGCATGAAGGGGTGTAGAAGCTTGAGTATGCCGTCAAGCACATAGGCGATGACATTTTGCGCTACCAGGTTTTGCGGGGTGTCCTTGTCGTTCATGCGGTACTTGGACAGCTCAATATACCAATCGCAGAAAACATCCCAGGTGAAGTCGTAAAGCGAGGACAGCGCCACGCCGATCTCATAGTTATCGAGTGCCGAGGTGACGTTCTTGACGACCTCATTATATTTGGTCAGTATCCACTTATCCTCAATCGCTAGATCTTGCTCATCCGGAAGCTGGAAGCTGTCGATCGTCAGATTCATGCGGACGAAGCGCGACGCATTCCACAGCTTATTGGCAAAATTACGTGCTGCCTCGATCTTTTCGTCTGAAAAACGCATGTCATTTCCGGGGCTGTTGCCGGTCGCCAGAGCAAAGCGCAGCGCGTCGGCGCCGTATTTGTCGATTATCTCGAGCGGATCGATACCATTGCCAAGCGATTTCGACATTTTGCGTCCCTGAGCGTCGCGTACCAGGCCGTGTATGAGGACGGTGTCGAAGGGAATGTCGTCTGTGTACTCCAGCGCCGAGAATATCATGCGTGAGACCCAGAAGGTGATGATGTCATAGCCGGTGACCAGCGTGTTTGTCGGATAGAAGCGCTTGAGATCGTCAGTCTTGTCCGGCCAACCAAGCGTTGAGAAAGGCCACAGGGCAGAGGAGAACCAGGTATCCAGCGTGTCGGGATCCTGCGTCATATGTCCGCCGCACTTGGGGCATCGGGGGTCACTGTCGAGCGTTACGACGGTCTCACCGCAGTCGTCGCAGTAGAAGGCCGGGATGCGGTGTCCCCACCACAGCTGGCGCGAAATGCACCAGTCTTGTGTGTTTTCCATCCAGTGGAAGTAGTTTTTATCGAATCTTTCAGGGATGAAGCGAATGCGTCCGTCACGAACTGCCTCGATGGCCGGCTTGGCGAGCGGCTCCATTTTGACGAACCACTGAAGCGATATCATGGGCTCGATCGTTGTCCCGCAACGATAGCAGGTGCCGACCTCGTGCTTGAGATCCTCAATGCCGCAGAGATATCCGCCTGCCTTAAGATCCTCCACAATTGCACGGCGCGCCTCGTAGCGATCCATGCCGGCGTATTTGGGATAGCTGTCCGTAATCTTGGCGGCGGGGGTCAGGACGACCTCCATTGGCAGGTGGCAGCGGCGGCCGACCTCAAAGTCATTGGGGTCATGAGCCGGTGTGATCTTTACGCAGCCGGTGCCCTTATCAAGCTGCGCATGCTCGTCGGCAACTATCGGGATGCGTCTGCCGACCAGCGGCAGCACGACGTACTTGCCGATTAGGTGCTTATATCTCTCGTCCTCGGGGTTGACTGCCACTGCGGTATCGCCGAGCAACGTTTCGGGACGTGTGGTTGCAACCTCAACGTAGCCACCGCCGCCGACCAGTGGATAGCGGATGTGCCAGAAATGGCTGTCCTGCTCAGCATAATCGACTTCAGCATTGGAGATGGAGGTCATGCAGTGAGGGCACCAGTTGATGATGCGCTCGCCGCGGTAGATGAGTCCCTTGTCGTACAGGCGCTTGAAGACCTCGCGCACGGCGCGGCTACAGCCCTCGTCCAGTGTGAAGCGTTCGCGGCTCCAGTCGCAGGAGGAACCCATTTTTTTGAGCTGCTCGACGATGCGGCCACCGTATTTTGCCTTCCAATCCCAGGCGCGGCGCAAAAATTCGTCACGGCCGAGATCTTCCTTGGAGATGCCCTCCTTGCGCATGGCTTCAACTATCTTGGCCTCGGTTGCGATAGAGGCGTGGTCAGTCCCGGGAACCCAGAGTGTGTCAAAGCCCTGCATGCGCTTGTAGCGAATGAGGATATCCTGAAGCGTGTTGTCGAGCGCGTGTCCCATGTGCAGCTGTCCGGTGATATTTGGGGGCGGAATTACGATAGAAAAGTGCTGACGCCCGCGCCGGTCGTCTGTGGGGGTAAAGTAGCCCTTCTCGCACCAATTCTGATATATTCTGTTCTCAAAATCAGACGGAGAGTAGGTTTTTGGAAGCTCGTGTTGATTCATTGATATATACTCCTGTTAGTTATTTTTTATTGCAAGGTCAGCTACAACGGCATAGTGATCTGAGACAAAGTTGCCGTCAAAGGTGTCATAAATGACCTTATATTCGTCAAATATAAAGCCGGTCTTGGTGGCCATGAGCAGATCGATTGGCAGGGAAGCGTAGTCTTTGCCTATAAATTTATTGAATGAGCCGCCACCGGACGATTTTTCACACAGCTTTTTGGCGTCTCCAAGAGTAGTGGAAATGAGAGATTTGTAAGCGGATGAATCACTATTGAGATTAAAATCGCCAGTGAGCACGACCGGGATACCATCGTATTTTGCCGAGATCTTCTCAATATATTCCAGTATTACACCAATCTGCTTTGACTGTATCTGGCTGTTTTTGTCAGTGTCGAGGTGTGTGTTAAAGTGAATGTACCGTTCGCCGGTTGAGATGACCTCAAACACGACATACATGCCCAGCCGCTCGGTAAGCCCGTCGTTGCCGGTGCTCCATTCCTTGGATATTTTAAGGCTTTCGGGGCTCTCAGTCAGCCAAAATGATCCGTTGGCAATGGGCTTTAGCGTTGACTTGTTGTAAATGACGCCGATCTTGGGATTTTTATCCGCGCCAATGCGACCGTACCCGATAGATGTCAGCGAGCTGTTGAAATACTCGCGCCATGGAGCGCTGCATTCCTGCACTCCGAGCGAATCCGGCTGATAGGTGGTTATCAGTCGCAGAACGCGGGAGGTACGCTTGGCAACGGTGTGCTCAGCGAGTGATATTTTGATCCTTGATGAATATGTGGGATCCTTTATGATGGCTTCATATTCTGTATCGGTGGCCAGCAGGTTTTGCGTCATTATGCGTATGCTTGTCGGTACCTCAAAGCTGCCGGTGTAGTCGAGCTCAGCTGGAATAGCCAGCTCTGTGAGTGAGTCATCGGATGTCAGATAATTATCAATGAACCACTCAGCTGCCATCATGGTGCCGTATGCTGTGTTGCCCAGCAGAACCAGCCGCGTCCCGCACACCTTGACTCTAAATTCATTTGTCGCGAGGCTGTCGGCGGACAACTCATAATAGCTGCCGCTGCGCGTGACATTTCCGACGCATATCTCATTGTCGATTACGCCATTGCGCTCCCAGTCGGTTTCAATTTTCGTGGTGCTGCCACATATAGCCTTGAGTGCAGCGTTGATTGCGACTGCGGCGTCAATTTCATTTTGCGCGGCTTTATCGGGGCGAAGAATAGTATATTGTGGCTTCCCGTTGACAATGAGTTTGAGTTCGTCAGCGTCGGATGGAGTCCCGTCTTGCGGGATGTTGTTGGAACTGGTGTCGTTCTGCTGAAGACCGTTTTGTTCACAGGCCAGCAGCGGTGTGCACAGCATTAGCACCAGTATAACGATTACGAAGCGAAGGCAGTTCTTCATGTGTTTTTTCTCCTTTAAAAATAAAAATCCCCCACATCCGTATCAGGACGTGGAGTACGCGGTACCACCTGATTTTGCGCACAAGGCGCACGCTCACAGCGGCAGTTTCAGCTACCGCACGGCTTATAACGCTGCCGGCGTTGACGGCTTATCACCGCCACCTCTCAGGAGTGACTTGGGCAGGCTCTGACGCGGGGCTCGCACCAACCGCCCGCTCTCTGTGCACAGCTTTACCTGCTTACTGGTCTCCGTCATAGAGTTTATGTCAGTATAGCACAGAGGCGGCGATTTGTCAAGCGATTTGGTCAAATTTTATTGAACGAACGGAATTTTAATTCACATCCGCGCAGCGTCATCAGCCCCATCAGCATTCCGAGATAGGAGGCGAAGCCGACGACCGCGCACATGCTGTAATATAGTAGCATCCAAAGCAGATCCTCAATATCCTGCGGCGGGCCGATCATGATGTCGTTTATCAGCAATTGCGCGGCCTTGCTGATGGTTATGACCACGCCCATCCAGAGTGCGGAGCGCTGAAGCGGATTATGCTTGTTGATCAGTGAGGTGAAGGGAAAGAAGAACGCATCCTCGTCAAAATGATAGCTCTCAAGCTTGCCTTCAAGCGATTTTCGCTCGTTGATGAATTCTTCCGCGTGATGCATTACTGCCTTGATGATAAGCAGCACTATCACGAGCTGTACCATCTCAAGCGCCAGTGGCAGCAGTACGCCTAAAAGTATGTCGATAAACAGGCTCTTGACCGACGGCAGTGAGCCGTTCGTTATAATGGTTACAACTATTTTTGCAATATATTTGTACACTGTCAGCAAGGTGAATGATATGATATAGCCACGCCATTGGGCGGGGCTTGCGCTACGCGCTGCGAAAAGAATGGCTGTGTAGGCCACGAGTATGCCAATCAGCTCGCATAGGTCAGTGACGTAAGGTACCACATCGATCAGCACGGGGATCATAAATGAGATATCTGTTTCGGTCTTGATGTACAGTGTCGTCATTACGATTGCATAAAGCGTAAAAATGACGAGCACCGTGAGCGTCATGCGACGCAGCAAGCTCCGGTGGAGCCTGGGTTCCATACCCTGATTCATAAAAATTGTTATTTCCTTTGAATTATTATTGACCTTAGCTCATATGATGTTATAAAACTCAATCGAAAAGGATCGTTGACATGTCAAACACAAGTAATATAAACAGCAGTCGCCGTATACTTGATTATCAGCTGATGGATAGCCATCAAAGCCTTATTGACCACCTCAGCATATTGCTCGAGCGCTACCCGGGCATGAATGTAATACCGCTTGCCATGTATGATGGCTGCATGGTGCCGGCGATAATTCTTGGACATGGCAGCCGAATGACGCTGTACACCGCTGATACTTCCGAAGGCTCATTTTTGCCCACACAGTTGCTTATGCGATACATAAATGAATACTGCGAGATACGCCTTGCGGGGCGGCGGGTGTTCAGCGTCGACCTGCCAAGCCTTGAGGCGAGCAGGTCGGTGTGTGTTGTGCCGATGGCAAGGCTTCCAGATGGCTCTGCGGTCGATCTGAGCGCCTGCGAGAGTCGGCTGTCGATCGAGCTGCGGCGTGGTGCCGGGCGCGTTTGCTGCAATAGGGCGTCGTGCAGTGGACAATACCGTGGTGTGGCGCAGTCGGTGTGCAGGCTTTGCGGATGTCGGATGATGAGCAGTGTTAGTGACGATCTGCCGACTGCCGTCGCACCGCATTTTGAGGTGTATACCGGGCTTGACGACGTCAGCGGTGAGCTTGATTTCTTCCGCTGCTACACATCGATCCGTGAGCTGCTTTTTGTTGCGCCCATAATTGCCTGACGGTGGTCATCCCTGATCGTCTTCAATGCGGATCTGCTCGCCGTTGCGCGTGACGTTGGAGAAGGGAAGATTCAGATGGTCATATGCCGCCCGAGTCACGCAGCGGCCGCGCGGTGTGCGCGACAGAAAGCCTAGCTGCATCAGATACGGTTCGTATACGTCCTCCAGTGTTATCGATTCTTCGCCTATGGTCGCAGCAAGCGTCTCAAGACCGACAGGACCGCCGTCATACAGGCGGATTATGGTCTCAAGCATGCGTCGGTCGATGGCGTCAAGCCCCAATTCGTCGATATCAAGGCAGCCGAGCGCATAATTGGCGATATCGGCATCAATGCTGCCGCTGCCCTTGACCTGGGCAAAATCGCGAACGCGCTTCAAAAGTCGGTTTGCAATACGAGGGGTACCGCGCGAGCGCGACGCTATCTCATATGCGCCCTCGGGCGTTATAGCAATGTCGAGAATGCCGGCGCTGCGCGTCACTATTTTAGCCAACTCATCGGGGGTATACAGCTCAAGCCGCATTATGACACCAAAACGGTCGCGCAGGGGCGACGTCAACTGACCTGCGCGGGTGGTTGCACCGATAAGCGTAAAGTGCGGCAAGTCTATTCGTATGCTGCGCGCGGATGGTCCCTTGCCGATGATTATGTCAAGTGCAAAATCCTCCATTGCGGGATACAGTATCTCTTCGACCCCCTTTGACAGACGGTGTATCTCGTCAATAAAGAGTATATCACCCTGCGACAGGTTGGTGAGTATCGCCGCGAGGTCGCCCTGCTTTTCGATGGCGGGGCCGGAGGTTATACGTATATTGACATTCATCTCGTTGGCGATTATGGCCGAGAGCGTCGTTTTTCCAAGCCCCGGAGGGCCGTAAAGCAGCACGTGGTCGAGCGAATCTCCGCGTCCGCGGGCAGCGTTGATATATACGCTCAGATTCTCCTTGGCTTTTTCCTGGCCGATGTAGTCATCAAGGCGGCGGGGACGCAGGGAGAGATCGGTATCGTTATCCTCGGGCACGTAAGAGCTGCTCATCAGTCGATTTTCAAAATCCAATTCGTCGTTCATAAGCTATAACTCCTTATCTTACTAACCTTTTTAGTGCCTGACGTATTATATCCTCAAGCGGCAGCGCGCTTGTATCAATATCCTTGAGTGCCGTCAGCGCCTCGGGGCGCGAATAGCCAAGCACAAGCAGCGCGTCAATGGCCTCGGACAACTCGGAACGTCCAGATGTTGGCGCGGCGTCGCCAGAGACCGCTTGTGCGTTTTCGGACGGCAGTGACGATGCCGCCAGCTTATCCTTAAGCTCGAGGATGATGCGTGCCGCTGTCTTGGGACCGACACCGGGGGCCTTGGATATGGTCTTCTTGTCCTCGGTGCAAACTGCCAGTGCCAGTTTTTCGGGCGTCATAAGTGAAAGCACTGCCAGCGCCACCTTGGGGCCGACACCCGAAACCGAGATCAGCAGTTTGAATGCCTCAAGCTCCTCTGTTCCGGCAAAGCCGAAAAGCTCTACTCCGTCCTCTCGGATAGACATGTACGTGTACAGTCGCGCCTCGACCGGCTCCTGCCGGAAGGAGAGCTTGGGCAGGGCGTCGTATGAGGTCTGGCTTATGGCCATTTTGTATGCCACGCCGCCGGCGTCTATGACCGCACAGCCGGGCTCCAGCAGCACCAGCCGTCCACTGATATAGTAAAGCATTTATTTCTCCTCTGTGTTGTCTGAAATATCTTCGGAAGGCAGGGCACTATCCCTCTCGGTGGTGGGCTCAGCTGTTGGCTCATCCTCGTCCGCGGGTGCGATAGGTTCATCTATGATGAGTGCTGAAGTGTTGGCATCAAGGTCGCCGGTCAGTTCACACTCGATCTCTGTTGCACGTCGGTCGACTATAACAAGTCTCCGCCAGAATATCCACAGCAGTATGAATATGACCGAGCTTATGACAGTCACTGCCAGTCCTAACACAAATGCGTTGGGTAGATAGCGCATAGTCAGCTCGTGCTCGCCGGCGGATGTGATGGTGAAAGCTGTGAGCGCGTTCAGCGTTTCAAAGGTCTCAACACGCTCTCCGTCAACATATACCCTCCAGCCGGCGTCGTAGGGGATGGTGGTGAGGATGGCCTGATCGGCACTTTGAGTGGTGATGGTACCCTCAAAATGGCTGTCGGTGTAGTCGGATATATCGTATTGGCAGAGCGCCAGACGATTCATGGCCTCGGTGAAGACCTCCCAGTCTATATAGTACACCATGCTATAGCCTTTTTTGATATACAGATCGACATTTTGTAGCGAGAGCGTGAGATTAACGCCATCACCCTCATCGAAGTTTCCGAGAGTGACGATCTTGCCGTTATTGCTGCCATTGAAGGTGTCGACGTCCTTGCCGTTGACCTTTACCTTGACCTCGCGCTGGTAATCGCTGGGGACGTAGAAGTACAGATTGCCGTCCGCCGGAGCCTCAAGCGAGTAAAACACCATAGCAGCTGATTCCTCTGTTCGCTTGGCATACTTATAATGGCCGGCAATATATGACGATTCACACTGTCCGCCTGTAGTTGCGTCCGAAAGCGTGACCGGCACAAATACCTCGACCGTCTCTTCCTCACCGAGCATTGCGGTGATGAGCGCGTTCATATAGTCCATCGGCGTCTCAAAGCTGTCGGCGTTCACCTCGCTGATGTTGCTGCTGACGCCGTATGCCAATGACAGCGCATAGGGATTGAGCCATGCGGAGAAATCTCCGACGGTATATGCCCGCTCATGGTCGCTCGACAGATCGTCTGAGCTTATGACGTATTTGATGCCCAACAGGGCGTCATTCACTGGCGTGGAGCCGCCGTGGTAGCTCGACCAGTGCGAGGTCGAGGTGTAGCCCATGTTGTGCAGGAATTTGATGGTGGAAGCGTTCAGCGTTGAGGTTGAGTTGGAGAGACCGCGCAGACCGAGCGCCATATTGTCATTTACCTTGCGCTCGATGGATTTTTCCATGCGGTAGAATGAGGTGTCATTCTCCTTGACGTGATTGACGATGGGACGCAGTGATGACATAAAGCTGTTGTAGCCAGAATACCCCGAGTAAACGACATCCTTGTCGAGCGATACCACGCTGGACAGGCCATTCGCAAACAGCTCGAAGCTGACTGCGAAGGCGAGTATCAAAAGCATGTTTTCTTTGTAGCGAGACGATTTGAACAGACATAGCAGAATGAGATAGACAGCCACGCACAGAAGCGAGAGCCATATGGTCTGAAGATCGTCTACGAACTCATATCCCAATGTTTGGATAAACACTATCATGCCGCAAATGCCGGCGGAAATGGTTAGAATAGTCTTTGAGCTGACGCTTTCAAGCTCTGAAAACGCCTGGCATGCGAGTACGAGCAGGAAAAAGCACAGCATAAAGCTGTAACGGTAGTTGAGCCAGTTGGGCTTTTGGAACCCGTGCCATACAAGGTCGACCACCGAGATGGAGAAGCTGAGCACAAAGAACATGATCAGACACCCGGCCATGACCTTGTCCCGCGCCGAGAATTTTGATGACAGGAAGAAGACGGGGACAAGTATCAGCACGAGCGTGCCGCAATAGACAAAGGGGAGCCCCTCGGGACGGACGGTGTCGTATGAGCCGGGGAGCAGCTTGGTCAGCAGCTCGATAATATCAAACTTAAAGTTAAAGCTCCAGCTGGGATCCGTGAAGGTGGTCTTGCCAAATGTCAGTGAGTAGTAGGCTGTCAGTAATATGACCATAGCGATCCCAACGGACAGGATCGAGTAGCCTGCAAATCGGCCGAAAGTCTTGGCAAAGTGATGCCGCTCGCGCAACGGGTTATTGCTGTTATTGACGTTTTCTTTGATATAATAATAGAAGAAATATGCAGCGCACCAGAAGCACATCATGTAGCCGATATAGAAGTTGCTGCCGAGCGTGAGCGCCAGGAAGAAAACGTACATGCGGAAGCGACCGTACTTCACCAGCTGCTCGATGGCATAGGTGATAATTGGCAGCCAAATGAGCGCGTCGATCCACATGGAGTTGTGCTGCTGGACTATCGCATAGGAGCACAGTGCGTACATGCTGGAGAATATCACAGTTGCTATTCGGCTGCGACTTTTGCCGGTCTTGTGAATATAGTAGCCGAAGGTGAAGCCGCTCAGGCCGGTCTTGAGCAGGAAGATACAGAGCAGCGCCTCAAGTATGCGCGACTGTGGGAAAAGGCAAACGATGTACGAAAATGGGCTGGCCACATAGTAAGCGTAAATGCCCATGAATTCGCCGCCGAGCGCACGTGAAAATGAATACAGCAGGCTGGCGTCGCCGTAAACGGAGCGCCGCAGTGCTTCATAAAAGTAAACATATTGGCCGTTGAGGTCAAGCACCAGCACCGAGCCGTCACCAAACGGATGTATCTCCATGGCGATGTATATAATGTACATGATGACAGCCGGGATTATGAAAGCGAATATTAGATAGCTGCTGTCCATGGCTTTAAGACGGTTGAAGCCGCGACGCATGGCCGATGTCAGGGCTGAGGGCGAAAACTTTTTTTCTTCCATGATTTTATTGCCTTCCGTAATTTTATTTCAGACGTTATCCTGAGTGTTGTCGATAGACTTAATGCTTTTTTCGAGCTTGATTCGGTCGAGCGTCATGTCTCTGCCGCAGCCAAGACACCTCACCCGCACCTCGCTGCCGACGCGCAGCACTTGAAAGCGTCGTGAGCCGCAGGGATGAGGCTTTTTTAGCTCAAGAACATCATTTACACATAGTTTGACGGTCTTCAATGCAAGGCCTCCTGTAAAAAGCATTATTAATAATTATATCATATTGGAGCGATTTTGTAAACACCGAAGGCGAATTTTCACTGGCTTATTGCACGCGTGAATTTTTATGCAGTAATGCAACGTCAAAATCAATAATTGTAGATATAAAAACAGGACCATAACTGTTTAAAACGTAAAACTTAAAAAAAATTACGTTTTGCTATTGAAATAATATTCATTTTAGTGTAATATATATACATCGAAAATGAATGTGGAGGATCACAAAATGGATAAAAGTAAAATTAAGAAGGTCGTTTTGGCCTATTCGGGCGGACTGGATACCTCGATTATAATACCGTGGCTCAAGGAGAACTACAATAACTGTGAGGTTATTGCTGTTTCGGGAAACGTCGGTCAGGCGGAGGAGCTGGAAGGCCTGGAAGAAAAAGCACTCAAGACGGGAGCTTCCAAGCTGTATATAGAGGATCTGACGAAGGAATTTCTTGAGGACTATGTCTTCCCATGCGTTCAGGCGGGTGCACTGTATGAAGACTACATGCTGGGCACTGCATTTGCACGTCCGCCTATTGCCAAGCGCGTCGCTGAGATAGCGATTGCTGAGGGGGCTGACGCCATTTGCCACGGCTGCACCGGCAAGGGCAACGATCAGGTGCGTTTCGAGCTGGCCATAAAGGCCTTTGCGCCTGATATCCCGGTTATTGCGCCGTGGCGTGAGTGGGATATTAAATCCCGCCATGAGGAGATCGATTACGCCGAGGCTCATAACATTCCGTTGCGTATTAGCCGCGAGACCAATTATTCTAAGGACAAGAATATTTGGCACCTGTCGCACGAGGGACTTGACCTTGAGGATCCCGCCAACGAGCCGCAGTACAACAAGCCCGGCTTCCTTGAGATGGGAGTTTCGCCCGAGCAGGCCCCCGACAAGCCCACATATGTTACTATACACTTTGAACAGGGCGTTCCGGTGGCAGTCGACGGTGAGCAGCTGGATGCTGTGGCACTTGTCACCAAGCTGAACCAGCTGGGTGGCGCAAACGGCATCGGACTGCTTGACATCGTCGAGAACCGACTGGTCGGCATGAAGTGCCGCGGCGTTTACGAGACCCCCGGCGGAGCGATACTGTATCACGCGCATGCTGTGCTTGAGACTCTTTGCCTCGACAAGGAGACCTCGCACTACAAGGCGCTCGTGGCGCAGAAGCTAGCGGATCTCGTCTATTCTGCGCAGTGGTTCACGCCGCTGACCGAGGCCATACTTGCCTTTGTTAAGTCGACGCAGCGCACCGTTACCGGTGATGTTACGCTCAAGCTATATAAGGGAAATATGATAAATGCGGGCGTCACTTCGCCGTATTCGCTGTATGATCCTGAGATCGCGACCTTTGACGAGGACGAGGTGTACAATCAGTATGACGCAGCCGGCTTTATCACGCTGTATGGCCTGCCGACCAAGGTTCACGCCAAAATGAAGGCTAAGAACGGCCTCAAGTGAGAGAATGAGCAACAGTCAGAAAATGTGGGCGGGGCGGTTTGAAAAGCCGCTCGACAGCCTGGCGGACGATTTTAATTCCTCGTTGGCATTTGACCGCCGCATGTATCGCCAGGATATCACCGGCTCAATAGCGCACGCCGAGATGCTGGCCGGGCAGGGGATAATATCGCGCGCTGATGCTGAACAGATAGTTTCGGGTCTGTGCGGCATACTTGAGGATATCGACGCCGGGCGTCTTGAAATAGTCCCCGGCGCCGAGGATATACACATGTTTGTGGAGGCCGAGCTGACCGCGCGTATTGGCGACGTCGGCAAGCGTCTCCACACGGCGCGCAGCCGAAATGACCAGGTCGCGCTGGATCTGCGCATGTATCTGCGGGACGAGGCTGCGAGCATAGTTGACCTTGTCAAACAGCTGATTGGCGCTATAGTGGGACAGGCTGAGCAAAACGCGGATGTCATAATGCCGGGATACACGCACATGCAGCGTGCCCAGCCGATACTGTTTTCACATCACATTTTGGCATATTGCCACATGTTTAAGCGGGATAATTGCCGAATTTGTGATGCCGTTTCGCGCATGAATGAGTCCCCGCTCGGCAGCTGCGCACTTGCCGGAACAACTTACAACACTGATCGCTATGCGGTGGCTTCCGCGCTGGGTTTCGATGGTATAACACAAAATAGCATTGACGGCGTTTCGGATCGTGATTTTTGCCTGGAGCTTATGAGTGCGCTGTCTATATTGATGATGCACATGTCGCGCCTGGCGGAGGAGCTGATACTGTGGTCATCCTGGGAATTTGGCTTTGTCGAGCTGGACGACAGCTATACGACCGGCTCAAGCATAATGCCGCAGAAGAAAAATCCCGATATGGCGGAGCTCGTCCGTGGTAAGACCGGGCGCGTCTATGGCAATCTGATCTGTCTGCTCACAACAATGAAGGGGCTGCCGCTGGCTTACAACAAGGATATGCAGGAGGATAAGGAGGCCATATTCGACAGCTGCGACACTGTCAAGCTTTGCCTTTCGGTATTCGCACCCATGATAGCCACTATGCGCGTTCGAAGTGACCGCATGCTGGCAGCCGCGCGGCAGGGCTTCATAAACGCCACCGATCTCGCCGATTATTTGGTTGG
>CAYXBY010000016.1:0-28567 GCA_964463325.1 uncultured Lachnospiraceae bacterium
TGTATGAGCTTGCGTTTGCAGGGCGGAGCCCTGTATGAGCTTGCGTTTGCAGGGCAGAGCCCTGTATGAGCTTGCGTTTGCAGGGCAGAGCCCTGTATGAGCTTGCTTTACGACCGTATCTTGAGCCCCAGGCGGTATTCAAGCGATTTGAGTATCTTGGTCACGAATTTGTCGACGTCCTCGGGCATGAGCTCCTTGTCGTCGGGCGTGAAGGTCAGCGCAAAGGCCATGCTCTTGCTGCCGGACGGCACCTGACCGCCGCGGTAGACGTCGAACAGCCGCACCTCGCTCACCAGCTTGCAGGCCGAGCGGACAACGTCCTCTATCTCGCCGCAGGTCATGGCCTCGGGCGCGATGAGCGCCAGGTCGCGATGCACGCTGCGGTAGGGCGACACGGGCGCGTAGTGCATGCGGTCGGCAAAGGCGGCGGACAGCGCGTCGTAGTCCAGTTCGCAGACAAAGACGCTCTGTGCCAGCTCATTTTCATCGCACACCTCGTACGACAGCTGGCCGAGGTAGCCTATCTCACGCCCGTCGCACAGCACCGAGGCCGTAGCACCCGGATGCGTGAAGGGACGAGTCGCGCGGGCATAGCCAAGCTTAACGCCAAAGCGCGTCGCCAGCGTCTCGAGCACACCCTTGGCGGTGAAAAAGCTCTCGCCGGCGCCGTAAAGCCCGAAGCACAGCCGACGGCACTCGCGCGGCAGAACGGCGGCGTCATCCTCGGGGATGAAAATGTTGGCGATCTCGTAAACGCGCACGCGGTCGTTGCCGCGCTTGGCGTTGGTGGACAGTATATTGACTATGGACGGCATCAGCGTCGAGCGCATGATGGCGTATTTTTCGCTCAGCGGGTTGGAAACACGTACAACGCGGCGCTCGGGGGCGTCCTCGGACAGGCGCAGCATGTCAAGCTCGGCCGTCGAATAGAAGGAATAGCTCATGGTCTCGCAGAAGCCCTGCGCCTTGAGGCATTGCTTGAGCTCAGAGGTGCGCAGCTGGTCGCGGTTGACGCCGCCGGCTGTAATGGCGGCATTGACCATAAAGCGCGGCACGATGTGCTGATAGCCGTACATTTTTATGACGTCCTCGGCAAGGTCGGCGGCGCTGCCCTCGATGTCCTCGCGGTAGGCGGGCGGGGTGGCGACAAGACTGTCGCCGTCCACCTCGACGGTGTAATTCATGCGGCGAAGTATGGCGGTGATGGTGTCATGCGGCACCTCGATACCAAGCACGTCGTTGATGGAGCGGAAGGTGGTAGCGATGGCGGCCGGGCGGCGATCCGGCTCGGCACAGGCGTCACGCTCGAGCGTGGTGACGGTGCCGCAGCCCAGCTCCTCGACCAGGTGGAGTGCGCGCCGCATGGCAAGGCCGGTGGTGTATTCGTCGACGCCCTTTTCAAAGCGGTGCGACGAATCCGACGACTGCCCCAGCGAGCGCGACGTCTTGCGAATATTGCCGCGCTGGAATTTGGCGGCCTCGAAGAGCACGTTGTGCGTCTCGGCGGTTATCTCGCTGTTCAGTCCGCCCATGATGCCGGCGAGCGCGACCGGACGGTCAGCGTCGCAGATGACGAGATTTTCGGGAGACAGCGTAAATTCGCGCTCATCCAGCGTCACTATCTTCTCGCCCTCGTTGGCTCGGCGAACGACGATGCGCTGCGAGCCGATCTGTTCAAAATCAAAGGCGTGCATGGGCTGCCCCATCTCGATCAGCACGTAATTGGTAATATCCACAATGGTATTTATGGCATTTATGCCACACATCTTGAGGCGGCGGCGGATATACTCGGGCGATCTTTCCACCTTGATATCCTTAACATAATGCGCGATATAGCGCGGGCAGAGGTCAGGCGCTGCGACATCGACGGCGAGACTCGGCAGCGCGGTGTCGGCGACGGGGTGGAAGCTCATATCCGGCTCGTGGAAGGGGCGATCCAGCAGTGCAGCCAGCTCGCGCGCCACACCGTAAACATGCTGACAATGCGGCAGGTTGGCAGTGACCGAGATGTCCCACACCTGGTCATCGAGCCCCAGCAGCTGCTTGACGTCGGTGCCGGGGACGCTGTCCTCGGGCAGCATCATGATGCCGTCGACGGACGCACCCTCGTACCAGTCGTCGTCGATGCCCAGCTCCTCGCCCGAGCACAGCATGCCGTTGGAGGCGATGCCGCGCAGCTTGCCATTTTTGATGACAGCGACCTCGGGCGGGCGGCTGTCGTCGCCCTTACGGCGACCGTAAACATGTGCGCCGTCAAGTGCGGCGGGGACATGGTCGCCGGCATGCACGTTCTGTGCGCCGGTGACTATCTGAATATCGTGGCCGTGCTCGCCACAGTCGACGATGCAAACGAACATATGATCGGAATCGGGGTGGCGCTCGATGCTCTTGACCACGCCGACATAAACGCCGGAGACGTCGGGAGCGACATTCAGCTTTTCCTCCACCTCCAGCCCGCAGGAAAACAGGCCTTCCTCAACGGTCTTAAGCTCTATTCCATCCAGCTCCACAAGCTCGCGGAGCCAGCTCAATGGTAAATACATTGCTCAGCCCTCCTATCAGTGAAATTGCGAAAGGATACGGACATCCCCGTCATAGAACAGGTGTATGTTATTAAGTCCGTATTTCAGCATTGCGATGCGCTCGATGCCGGCGCCAAAGGCGAGGCCTGTCCACTCATCGGGGTCGAGGCCGCAATTCTCGATAACACGGCGATTTACAACGCCGCCGCCGAGTATCTCTATCCAGCCGGTGCCCTTGCAGAGACGGCAGCCCTTGCCACCGCACTCAAAGCAGCTAACGTCCACCTCGACCGACGGCTCGGTAAAGGGGAAGTAGGAGGGGCGGAAGCGCGTCCGCGCATCGGACGAGAACATGGCCTTAGCCAGTGTATCAAGCAGGCCGTGCAGGTCGCACAGC
Organism: uncultured Lachnospiraceae bacterium; assembly: GCA_964463325.1. GTDB lineage: Bacteria > Bacillota > Clostridia > Oscillospirales > CAG-272 > UMGS1002. The sequence continues at coordinate 2,920 of CAYXBY010000016.1, forward strand.
GACAGCCCGCGGTCGATGACCAGACCCTCCATCTGATGGAACATGGGGGCGTGGGTCGCGTCGTCGTCGCAGCGGAAGACTCGGCCGGGGCAAATGACCTTGAAGGGCGGGGGCGTGGTCTCCATCATGTGTATCTGGCAGGGCGAGGTGTGCGTGCGCAGCAGGATATCGTCGGTGATATAGAAGGTGTCCTGCTTATCGCGGGCGGGGTGATCCTTGGGCTGATTGAGGGCGGTAAAGTTGTGGTAATCGTCCTCGATCTCGCGTCCCTCGTAGACGGTAAAGCCCATACCCGAGAATATGCGCGTCAGCTCGTCACGCACCAGCGTTACAGGGTGCAGCGAGCCCTGCGGCGCCGCCTCGGCGGGCATGGTGATGTCGACGGTCTCGCGGGCATAGCGCGCCTCGAGCTCACGTGCGGCCAGCTCGGCCTCGCGGCGTTCGATAAGACCGGATGCCCAGTCCTTAAATTCGTTGATGTATTTTCCGGCTCCCGGACGTTCCTCCTTGGGCAGGGCGCCCAGTTGCTTCATAAGCGCCGGTATCTCACCGGTGCGGCTGAGGAACGCGGAGCGTATCTCGCGCAGCGAGGACGTGGTCTCTGCGGCGGCGAGGCTCTGCTCGATTCGCTCGCGCAGTGCTTGGATTTTCTCCTTCATGATGCTACCTCCGGCATGTGGAATTGAAGTTGATCTCAATAATATATAATGTTATCACAATAATACGGTTTTGTCAAGAGCGAGCCGCCACATTTTGGTGTCGGATTCTGCGTTTTAGCGCTTGTATTACGTGCACAGGTGTGATATAATCTTGTAGTACAATTATCTTCACTGGAGGCTTGAAATATGGCAGACATAGAGCAGTCCGGCGACTGCTTTGGTACAGAAAGCATAGGGCGCGTACTGCTTAAGATGGCGCCGCCGGTCATGCTGGCACAGCTGATACAGGCGCTTTACAATATAGTCGACAGCGTGTTTGTGGGGCGCTTTTCGGATTCAGGACTGACGGCGCTCTCCATCATATACCCGATCCAGCTGCTCATGATAGCGCTGGCAGTTGGAACCGGAGTTGGCATAAATACCATCATGGCCGCAAAGCTTGGCATTGGGCAAAAAAAGCGGGCGGACGAATATGCCGGCGTCGGCACGCCGCTGGCGCTGGCGCTGTGGCTGATATTTGCCGTGGTGTGCTTTGCCATAATGCCGGCCTTTGCGCGAATGTCGACCGAGGACGCGGCTGTCATCGCGGATGTCATAGTCTACGGCAGAATAGTCTGCGTGCTCAGCGTGGGGCTGTTTCTTGAGAGCGTCTGGACCAAGGTGCTACAGGCGCGTGGCGACATGAAAACGCCCATGCTCGCGCAGATCCTCGGCGCAATAACCAACATCCTTCTCGACCCACTGCTGATATTCGGCCTTCTCGGCCTGCCGCGCATGGGCATTGCCGGCGCCGCCGTCGCCACAGTGGCAGGGCAGATAGTGGCGGCGCTGATAGTTATGAAAAAGGGGCTGGCGCGGCCGCCCGAGCTACGGCATTACCCGCATTACATAGCCAAGATATTCCGGTTTGGACTGCCAAACATACTCATGCAGTCAGCCTACACCTTTTACATTTTCGGGCTCAATCTCATACTGGCCACCTTTTCGGATGCAGCCGTGACAGTGCTGGGGCTGTATTACAAGTGGCAGACCTTCTTTTTCATCCCTCTCGGCGCCATGCAGACCTGCATAGTCCCCATCATCAGCTACAATTTTGCCGCCGGCAAGCTTGAGCGCTGCAAAAGGACGCTCCGCATCTCCATTCTTTTCGGCATGGCGCTGATGCTGTTGGGGACACTGTGCTTCAACCTCATCCCAGGCCCCATGCTGCGCTTTTTCTCCTCGGAGGAGGAGGTCATCGAGATAGGAATAACGGCATTTCGCATTATCGGCTGGAGCTTTTTGCCGCTGGTCACCTCGCTGACCTACCCGGTGCTGTTTCAGGCTGTTGGCGAAAGCCTCAAAAGCTCGATCCTGACTATAATTCGCACCGTGGTACTGTTTGTGCCGCTGGGATACCTGTTTTCGCGCGCGGGGCTCGATTGGTTTTGGTTTACCTACCCCGTGACCGACAGCCTGACAACACTGGTCGGCTTTGTTCTATGCCGACATTTTTTCACAAAGCACGCCAAAAAGGAGTGAGGTGCCGCGGGCACCTCACTCCCCTTTTTATTTGGTCAATAGCCCTGTTTGCCGTGGAAAAAGCGCCATATCAGCTTGCGCAGCAGCTCTGCCGGGAAGACGGTCAGCGAGAGCAGCAGCGTAAGCCCCAGCTCGCGGGCAGTCAGTGGCGCCGTGCGCAGCACCGCACCGCCGAGGTAGACAAATATCAGCTGCACTGCCAGCACCGCGCACATTATGCCGACAAACGCGCGGTTGCCGGACAGCCCCGAGAACAGCTTAAGTCGATCAGTGCGCGCGTTGAAGCAGTTGAACACCGAGGAAAAGATAAACAGCGCGAAAAATGCGGTCAGCAGGTAGATGTTGTCCTCCGCCGGGCGCAGCTGACCAGCAATGGCGGGCAGCTTCAAAAACAGCAGGCAGAGCACGATGGTAAAGCCGCCGAGGAAAAGAATTTCGTTGACCATATAACGATTCAGTATCGGCTCATCGCGCCGCTTGGGGCGCTCGCGCATGCAGGACTCAAGCGCCGGCTCGCCCGCAAACGCCAGCCCGCCCAGCGTATCCATGATTATGTTGATCCACAGCATCTGCACCACCGTCACCGGCGCGTCGACGCCGATAAACGGCCCTATCATGGAGACGCCGACGGCGCAGAGGTTCATGGTCAGCTGCAGGGTGATGAATTTTCTTATGCTCTTGAAGATATTGCGGCCGTACAGCACCGCGCGGCCGATCGAGGCCAGGTCGTTGTCGAGAATGATGATATCGCCCGCGTCCTTGGCAACCTGCGTGCCGTTGCCCATGGCGAAGCCGATATCCGCTCGCTTGAGCGCAGGTGCGTCATTGATGCCGTCGCCCGTCATGCCGGTGACCAGCCCCGCCTCCTGCGCCACGCGCACCAGCCGACTTTTATCTGCCGGCAGCGCCCGTGCGATAACGCCGATGCGTGGCAGCAGCTCGCGCAGCCGATGATCGGACAGCTCTGCCAGCTCGTCGCCGCAGAGGCAGATGTCAACGCCGTCACCAAGTATGCCGCAACGCGCCGCTATGGTCGACGCCGTGTCGCGGCTGTCACCCGTTATCATGACAACGTGTATACCCGCCCCGCGCAGTCTCGCAACCGCCCCCGGCGCCTCACGGCGCAGCTTATCCTCAAGCGTGACAATGCATATCAGCGTCAGGTCGCCCATGCGCTCGGGCGTCAGACCGCAGCGCCCCTCGGCTATCAGCAGCGTCCGCACACCGGCGCGATTGAGCGTGGTCAGCTGTGCGGATATGGCGGCACTGTCGGACGGCCGCGTCGAGCCGTCGGTCAGCAGCACCCGCCGCACATACGGCAGCAGCAGTTCGGGCGCTCCCTTGACAAGCACCCTTCCATCCGACAGCGCCGCCGACGAATACTTGCGCGCACTGTCGAACGGCTGACGGCGCGTCACGCGCAGCCCGCCGCTAAATGTGCTCGGCACCGCCGCCAGCAGTGCGCGGTCGGTTGAATTGCCGCCGCTGATGCCGTCCGCGCCGCGCACCGACGAGCTGTTATACAGGCAGCTTCGGCAAAATGCGTCGTATATCGTGCCGCCGCCCGAGCGCAACGTCCCGACGCCCGCAAATCGCTCGCCCGTGCCCGAATATATAGCTCCAACGGCCAGCCGTCCCTCGGTCAGCGTGCCCGTCTTGTCGGTGAACAGCACATTCATGCTGCCCGCCGCCTCAATCCCGACCGGCCGCCGCACCAGCACGCCGTCCCGCACCATGCGGCGAATATTGGCCGATAGCACGACTGCTATCATCATCGGCAGCCCCTCGGGCACCGCCACGACTATGACCGTCAGCCCCAGCGTCAGCGCGCGCAGCAGCAGCTCGACCATGTAGTGCAGGTCGCCAAGCTTGGTCAGCAGGATGTCCGTCCGCCAGCCGCTGTCGAGCAGCAGGCCGTCCGCCACCGTGACCGCCATGACCAGCGCCGCCATTATGTAGCCCAGCACGCTGACCTGCCGCGCCAGCTTGGCCAGCCGCAGCTTGAGCGGACTGTCCCGCGTCTCGGTCTGCACCTCACGCGATATCTCACCCAGCATAGTCGCGTCGCCGACGCAGGTGACGGTGGCCTCGCCCTCGCCCGTCATGACGGCGCAGCCGCGGAAAATGGTGTTAGGCGCCGCCGGCGACAGCTTATCTGCCGCCGCTGAGCTGCCCAGCCCTCCGCGCACCGCGCCGGGTCGCTGCCGCAGCGGTGCCTTGGCCACCTCGCGCGTCTCACCGGTGAGCGCCGACTGATCGACGCCAACCAGCCCGCTCGTCATGATGCCGTCGGCGGGTATGCGGTCACCGGGGGCGAGCAGCACGATATCTCCAACCACCACCTCTCCAACCGGCACGCTGACCACCCCCTCAGCTCGCCGCACGCGGCAGGTCTCGCGCCCGGCCTGACGGCTGAGCCGCCGGAAGGCGTTTTCGCTTCCCTGCTCCGACAGCGTCGAGATGAGCGTCGCCAGCACGACCGACACCGCGATCCCGACGCACTCCACCCAGTCGCCGCCGCGCAGCGTGAACAAAATGTTGACCACCAGCGCCCCGATGAGTATGCGTATGACCGGATCCGACAGATTCCGAACCAGCCGCCCCCAAAAGCCGGGGCTGCGGTGCTCCGTCAGTATGTTGGCACCGTGCTCTCGGCGCGATGCCTCGACTTCGTTCGACGTCAGCCCCGGCGGATCAAGAAAAAACTCCGCATGACCGCAGCGGGACTCACGTTTTTCATATGTATTGTTCATTTTACAGCTCCTATAAAAGGTCTTACTGTAAAATATATGTCCCATCCCACCCGCTAATGACTAAAAGGTGCACAGCGGGCTTATCACCGGTAGGGGGCACTCCCGGGGCGCTGCCCCGAACCCCGCCAAGGGAACTTTTTGAAAAAAGGTCCCTTGGAACCCCCAAAAACTTTCAAACAGCTTCGCTGGGAAATCGTAAAATAACCGGTTAAGGTGAAGAACGCTTGGGACGTTCTCAACCTTAACCGGATTTCTTTTTTCCTAATTGTTTGAAAGTTTTGGGGGTGCAGGGGTTCCGGGGCGGAGCCCCGCATGAGCTTGCGTTTCCGGGGCGGTGCCCCGCAATAGCCCTTAAAACTCCAGATATTGACTTTCCCCAGTCACGCCGTCGCTGTTGGTAAAGGTCACGAGGCAGCCGTCGGGCGACAGCGTCAGCGCGCCGCCCCAGAACGGGCCGTCCTTTTCGGGGCGCGACGCCACCACAACAGGGCAGGCCTGTCCCAGCGCATCGCGTTCACCGCCAACCGGCGTGATATAGCACCTGTGAGTGTGTCCGCACAGCATCAGCTGCGGGTGGATATACTCACGCAGCAACGAAAGCCAAGTGCTGTAGGTGTCTGTTTCGATATCAAATGGCGGCGCGAAGCGCTGTGAAAACGGACTGTGCGCGATAACAATGCGGTTGGTCACGCCCGGCGCAGCATATTCCTGCTCACCATTGGCCACAATGGAACGCAAAAAATCAGTCTCGCGGCGTCGGAAATCAGCGCAGCAGATGGTGTTGCCATATTCGGCGTTGGTGTCGGGCTTGTCCTCGCCGCAGTCCAGCACCAGCCCCCATAGATGCCCCAGCCGGAACGAAAAATACGACCGTCCGTTGTCAGTCGGCGTGTGATCAGCGATTTTTTCGGCAAAAATACCGCGCGTGTCGTGATTTCCGCGCGAAAAGACGATCGGTATCTCGCCGCGCGTCAGCTTGGACGCAATGCGATGTATCGCGGTAAAATTATTAATATCGCCGCTGTGATTCGGAATGTCGCCGTTAAGAATGAGCAAATCCAGCCGCTCGCCAAACCAGCTGCCAGCCGCCACCGGCTGCTCAACGCGGTTGTGCGCATCGGCAATGTGGTAAATATTGATCGGCGCCCGCCTGATGGGACGGAAGGACGACTCATAATACTCAATATCGCCCGTCTCCGAAAAATAAGGCTTGCGCTCGATAATTCGACGGAAGCAAACAGTGTATCGCCCCGCGCGATCAAGCTCATCCATGGGGACGATCATACGGTGCGTCGTAACAGCTGAACGCAGAATACCGTTGGAATCATCGTAATAGCAGCGGTCACCGACCGCAACCCACATCAACGTCTCACAGCTGACCGGCACCATGATCTGGTAATTGCGCCCCACCGCATATACCACCGGCGTGGTAAAAAATGCGTCCGGAATGTTTTTCATATGCATGCTCACTTTCGTATTTAATAAGATCATTATACAGCACAGCGACGTATAAGTCAATAGCACCTCCGCGCGGACAAGCAAAAAAGCGAGGCAAATTACCCTGCCACCGCTTTTTATCGGCTTCAAACGCCCGACTTCCCCGCCGCGATAATATCCGCTATTCTCTTGCTGGCAAAGCCGTCGCCATAAGGATTGCTCGCCTTGGCCATCGCGGCGTAGACCGCCTTGTCATCAAGCAGTTCCTTGAAATTATTGTAAATGACCTGCTCGTCGGTGCCGACCAATTTCAGCGTTCCGGCCTCGAGGCCCTCGGGGCGCTCAGTCGTGTCACGCATGACGAGCACCGGCTTGCCGAGCGACGGCGCTTCCTCTTGAATTCCGCCACTGTCGGTCAGAATCATAAAGCTTTTAGCTAAAAAATTATGAAAATCAAGCACCTCGAGCGGCTCGATGATGTGTATCCTGTCGCAGCCGCCAAGCTCCTCATTCGCGGCCCGGCGAACCACGGGATTCATATGGATCGGGTAAATGGCCTTAACATCGGGGTGCTCATCCACTATCCTGCGTATTGCACGGAGCATATGGTGCATAGGCGCACCCAAATTTTCACGGCGGTGAGCCGTTATTATGATAAGTCGACTATCCTCCGCCCAAGTAAGCTCGGGGTGGACATAATCGGCGCGAACTGTGGTCTTCAGCGCATCTATCGCCGTGTTGCCTGTAACAAAAATACTGTCGGCCGACTTGCCCTCGCGCAGCAGATTTTGCCTGGATAGCTCGGTAGGCGAGAAATGATATTTTGCCACAATGCCAACCGCCTGGCGGTTAAACTCCTCGGGGTATGGGCTGAAAATATTGTAGGTGCGCAGGCCGGCCTCGACGTGCCCGATGGGAATCTGCTTGTAAAAGGCCGCAAGCGCCGTGACAAAGGTCGTCGAGGTGTCACCATGTACAAGCACGACGTCGGGACGCACCTCGTCGAGAACGCGTCCGATGCCGTTGAGTATGCCGGTGGTTATGTCGAAAAGCGTTTGTCCTGATTTCATGATTGACAGGTCGTAATCGGGCACGACACCGAACACCTCGAGCACCTGATCGAGCATTTGGCGGTGCTGTCCGGTCACACACACGACCGTCTTGATGCCCTTCCTTGCTTTAAGCTCATTTACGAGCGGACACATTTTAATTGCTTCGGGGCGCGTCCCGAAAACCAACAGTATCGTCCTCACAATACTCCCCTCGCTTCGCCACTGATAGCCGGAATCAATCCCTGATAAATTCCTTGCTTTTAGTAAGCACCGAGAGAACGATGCGCACTCACATCCCTGTCAATTATTGCAATCCTAACCGCGAGCAAATAAACGTCACTTCTTCGAGCTTTTCGTCGGACATATTATTGGCGCACGATATTTCGGACATAATTCGTTTAGACTTGCCACCAAATAACGCCCTCACTAACCGTACAAGCCAGCAAAACGGCAGCAAATACGGAGCTTTTCTCAGGCACGGAAATGCTGCCACTATGGATTTATATGAAGGAAAAAGCCTGTTTAGAACAAAATCTCGTGGGCCTCACCCGAAAGCCTGAATTTCTGTCCGATTTTTTCGTGTTCTGAACACTATCAAGCTTCGTTTCAGCTCTTTCACCAAGCAATATGCTTACAGCCCAAGATTCTTTAAGAATTCTTTGGTAGCATCGGCTTTATCCGCCGATATCGTTTGACTATATTTGAGCTCATTCAGGGTGCGCTTAGCGTGACCGCCAAATATTAATTTGAACCATCTGCGAATCTCCATAAAAGGGGTTAGCCATTTATGCTTTTGAAGAATGGGATAATGGAACTTGATGACATCATACGGAATAAATATCTTCGATAGAGCATACTCAATGCGACCGCCCTTTTTCTGTTGCTGAACAGTTATGCGGTTTTCATTGTTTCCATACACCCCACCGTGTAGAATATAATCCTCCATTTGTTGAGAAATGTCATCATACGGCTCATTTAAAAACCATATCCGACTTAACTTGCGAGCTGCGTTTGCGAACTTCAAAAGATTTCCTTGTTGAAGCAGTTTGTCTCGCTTACCAATGTCAGCACCTTGTATACCGTCTAAAATCCAAAGGTCAATAAACGGACGAATACCACACCCACCATTTTCAAAGTGCTTTGCCATGTGAGCAATATGATAGAAGTAAAACATATCATCCGGCATTTCATAATGATAAGAGCATTTCTCTTTAACCGAAACGACATTCCAAATGTCAGCAAGGATTTTTGAAGAGTTACCAGCTATATGATCTTCCACCAAATCATAGTGCAATTCGACGTGGGTTCCACTTGGTGTGAACAGCGAAATATCGTGCGAATTTTGTTCATGTTCAGTATATTTCAGATTCTCTACCAAACAGGTGACAGCAGCTCTCAAATTATTGTTATTTACCAGCACATCTATATCGCAGCTTGTCCGCATCCAAGGCTCGGGATAATAATTTCGGATAACGGAGCCTTTCAGCGGAAGAAAGGGGATTTGTGCTTTTTCAAGTGCTAAACAAAGTTGCTTCAACTCGTAACTCTGTATTTCATAGCGATAAACAGCTTTGAACATCTCACTTTCAATTTTTTTGCCATTCTCGTCAATCAGGTCGTTGTTCTTTAATCCCAATGCGAGCAGATGCAAAATATCATGCTTTTTAGCCAGCAATACAAGTCTTGATAGAATTTCGGCGTTGCATTGTTCAATTATCTCATTAGGCAAAGCTTTGCCGCAAAGTGCAGAGCGCAGCAAAACAAACAGCATACTGCTCATCTCCCAATTCTTTTGATTGATATTTTGTTTAAAAGCATCCTTATGATACTTTTATAAAATATCCCATATATAAGAATTGCTATCAAAATAGTTATTAATGTGGTTGGCATTGCTATAATAATCCATTGTGTGAGCGAATTTATACCATTATAATCAAAAATCAATTTACACAAAATAATTGAACACAGTGAAATCAAAGAACTGATAAATAACATTTTAAAGGCTTTTATCATGGGACGATTGATTATGTTTTTTGATAAAAACCACACATCATACAAATACCTTAAAAATACTGCAACAAGTGTGCCAACCGCAACTCCGAGAATGCCCATATTAAATACTAAAACAAGAACGAGTGAAAGTATTAAATTCGTCAAACATTCCAAGATTGCGCCAAACTGTGTCTCTTTGTATTTATTGGCATTCATTGAAATTGTACTGTAAATAAATCTAAAGCAATAAATTACTTCTGCCATGATAAGCACATACCCGAATAAAGGTTGAATATAATTTGCATCAAGCATATCTACGGTATATAGCCTTACAAAGGGAATGATCAATATTGCGGTAACCGTATAAAGAACCGTTGCCATTCCGCCTTGTACAAATTCAAAAAGATTGACCGTACGTTGTATAGATGAATTGTCTCCGGTTGCGAGCAGATTGCCCAGTCCGGCGGCAACACCGTTTGATACAGACATGACGAGATTCATCATTCCAAAAATCACCGCACCATATACATTATAAACAGAAACCATAACGGTACCGATAAAAATTGTAAGTATAGCCGAATCCGTATTCATATGTATATAATACGCTAAGTGGTGTAGCATCCCATTCCAGCGCTGTTTCAAAGCTGCTTTATTACAAGCAACATTTTTGTTTAGTGCATAATGCTTTTTGACGTATAACGTATAAAACAGCGGTCTTAGCAATCCAATTATACACATAGACAGATATATTAAACGAATGTCGGCTTTAAAGCTAACCCAGAACAGCGACACAGCTATATTAACCACGGTATATATAATACTTATTATATAACTGATTCTCACCTTTTGATCGGCTGAAAGTAGAGACATATAGGGAAGTGAAATAAAGTATTCGGCAAAGGTACTGACGCTTAATATTAAAATGCAAGAAACAATATACGGTCTATCCATATCTGTTTTGGCGATCAAAGGATAAATGATACACAACGTCAATACATAGAATATAAATATATAGCTTATTTTTCTGTAAAACCGTTTTTGTTCATTGATAATTCCAGACACGCCATCCATATCTCTGTTCGCCAGCGGTCTGTATAATGATGTTCGAAAGATACTTCCAACTCCAGCTTCCAACAAAGAAATATAGGTTAAAAACTGAGTAATGGAAGAAATTAGGCCGTTAACATCAGAGCCGTAGGCCGGAATAATAATGCGTGGCAATATTAAACCGCGAACAAAGGTAACAATCTGCAATAAAATAGCGAATGCAATATTCAAATAGGCATTTTTGGTTCTTCCTTCAGTCATGCTTTAGCACCGTTACCCTTTCTTGCCCAACGTTTCTTGATGATTTTCAACAGCAAAATCTGGTTTGATTTAGCAGCAAGTAGCAACAACTTTACTTTAAGCGGTGCTTTGCCTTTTAAGCCCTCTTTCACCGAAACATTTTGCCAAAGCGGCTTCATCGATTTCAAATCGCCGTACATATTTTTACTGCAATTTATAAGCATGGTTACAGTAAACTGAAGAATATGCATTGAATATTCAGAAATTTGTTTTTTTATATTGTAATTGTCATATATCTCTGCCGTTTTGCGCAAATAGTTTAGAAGAATGTCAACCCTCACTGGCGCTGTTGAATCAAATGTGTGAGTAATAGAAGAAGGATTTTGTCTGTAGTAATAACCGCATACATCGCTGAAATATACACTTTCTGCCTTAAGAAGGCACGGCAATGTGATTGCCAAATCGTCACCCATTTTTATTTCTTCCGGTTCGTTCGGAATAAAATCAATTAAAATATCTCGCCGAATGATTTTTGACCACAATGACGGAATTACACCGAAAGAAAAAAACGGCGGTCGGCTAAGTATTTCGGGAAACACCTCTTCTTCAAGCATCTGCCTCCCGTACATTCCGGAATATGAGTTTTTCGCACACACAACCGCTTTTTTTCCCTCTTCTTTTATGAAATGGCTATTAACCGATACAATATCTGGTTGATATAAATTTATTGCGGATAACACCTTCTCATAATAATCATTTTCAACCCAATCGTCGCCATCTACAAAGGTAACATACTCACCGCAACAGAGCCTGACGCCTGCCTTTTTTGCCGAAACCAAACCTCCGTTTTTTTTATGAATAACTTTGACATTATTATACTGCTTTGCATATTCATCACAAATTGCTGGACAATTATCGGGAGAGCCGTCATCGACAAGAATTATTTCTATATTTTTAAATGATTGATTTACCAAGGAATCTACGCATTCGTTTATATATTTTTCAACCTTGTAAATAGGAACAATTACGCTTAAGGTTACTGTATTATTGGAATCATCCACGATTTTCTCCACTTTCCTTTCTGTATTTTACAATTACAGCCGGATTCCCAATGACAACCGCCCAGTCAGGCACATCACGCCGCACAACGCTTCCCGCACCGAGAATAACACCATTTCCGATACGTACCCCAGGCAGTATAATAACACCTTCGCCAATCCAGCAGTCATTACCAATATTTACCCCCATCGCGGGTTTAAAGCCTTGTTCACACATGGGTATATCAGTTCGTCTTGTTTCGTGATTCTGTGTATATATAGTAACATTTGGACCCATCATTACATTGTCACCGATAGTAACATACGGTGCAATTCTGCAGTTGATTCCTAAACCCGAATTATTTCCAATGCAAACAGATGAATCAAACTCTGCATTCTTTTCAATATTTACATTTTTGCCGCACGACTGCAATATTAAATGCCCGCAGAAAGCACGTATTTGTTTTTGACCGATTTTAACGGTGGAAAATGACACAGGCATTTTTCTTGCCCAAAAATATATAAGCCGCCCTATAATACGGTTAATTTTTTTCATCTCAAGTACTGTTCTCCTTGATTCATGCAAAGTCCAACCAGCGTGATTGGATACATAATATTTATTAGTGCAAGTGCAGGCACAGAGCAAGACATTACAAGAGTAACTGTTAGCGGAAGATATTTTTGCAGTACGCCGCTGTTCTTTTCAAAACTATTTCTTTTTAAAAGCGTTATCATATACATTACAAACAAAATACTAAACACCACTCCACCACCATATAAAATCTGTAACGGCATACAATGGATGTTACAATCAAATATCCCCACTCCAAACAGCATAGTTGAAAGCTTTTCTGTCCATGCTTCGTGAAATTCAACAATCAATTCCGTTCTTCCGTTGCCTGTTTCCATGGTAGAATCACTGAAACGATCATTTAGCGCTCCCCAAACATCCGGAATGAAATTGGTAACAAGCAGCGCAACAGCCAAAATTATGCTTGCGGTTATTAAAAACGCTTTCATGTTTTTAACAGACAAAAGATATAACAATAACCATACAATTGCCACAAGAAAAAATGCTCTGGATAGGCCGATTAAACCTATCGTCACGCATATTCCCATTAGCAATATTAGAAGTGTGTTTAATATTTTATTTGTTGATTTCCCGGAATTGTCGTTCAAATTATTTACGCCGAGAGATACTAACGCAATACAAAACAGGCCGTAATAATTTGGATCAACAGTGATAGTCATTTCATTTTTTTGTGTTTGCAAAATTAAACCCAGCCGATTTGCAGATGTTAACACATCCCCCAAATCACAAAATTGCAAAGTATGTATGAGCATGATCAATCCCAAGGCCGCAACGCCCACGGCATAAGACAAAATAAGTTTGCTTTTGTCAATCTTTACGTTAATGGAAAACATGAACATTACAAGGATCATTCCCGGGAAAAACATCAATTCTGAAATTTCCGTGTGATTGGTTATTAAGGCTTGGACAAACGCATAACAGCCAGCCAAAATGCAAAAAATAAATGCAAAGCCGTTAAAGCGGAGTTTCCCGTAATAAATCAAAAACCGCGCAAGAAAAATTAGTGTCATATAATTGCCCGGAAGGCCAACATAAAGCGGCATAACAAATGCAATAAAATACATTACCCATTCTATTGGCAAGGCAAAAACCACCGCTGCAGTAATTACAAGAAACAGATATTTATTTACTGCAAATCCACCAATATCACGGACAGAAAGCAAAATAATTATCAAAACAATACTTGCAATAAGTCCCTTTGAATAACTTGATTCTTTGGTGCTCCTATCTGATGCAGTCTGTACTGTGTTCATTCTTCTTATTCCTCCGATTCATATAAGGCTTCGAATTGCGACATATTCAGTTCCATATCCAAATTAACGCTTTCAAAATAGTTTTTCTTTGTGGCCAGTGCTGAATACAGCATATTATAGATTCCGTTATTAGAGTTATCACAAACAACACCTACATTTTTTTCAGAAACAAGTTCCTTTGCCGAAAGAGTATTTGTGGTTAAAATTGGCAATTTTAAAGCAATTGCTTCATCAAAAACCATCGGCGCCGCCTCATGGAATGACGGCAAAAACAAATAATCGGCATTTTTCATATACCTGTACGGATTTGTTTGCTGTCCCTCAAGAATAATTGTTCTTTCCATTCCGTAATCGGCAATGGAGTTCCTTATAATATTTTCAAGTCCACCGCCACCTATAATATGCCATTCAAAATCTATTTTTTGTTCTTTTAATTTTGCTATAACGGGAATGCAACGGGGTATTCCTTTTTCTTCGCTTAATCTTGCAACAGTAACGAGCGTTTTTGTCGAATACTCTATTGGGTTCTCATTTGAAAGCATCTTGATTTCATCTACATCGCAAAAATTATATACTGTTTTGATTTTATTCTTGGCCCCCGGAATGCATTTTGCCAAATTCATTCCAACACTATTCGAAACTGCTGCCACAGTATCGAATTTATGATACAATTCGCGATTGACCTTTGTATTTCCTCCGTAATTTTCAAAATCGCAGTGAACAAATGTAATTTTTCGTTCTGCCTCGGTACAATTCAATACAATTTCATTTGTTAAATTGCAGAAGGCTTTACTGTTAATGGGCTGTGAATAAGATATTGCAACATCATAGCTGCCTATACTTTTTATTTTGTGGCAAAGAAAAGCAGCAGGAAGTTTCTTGTTAAAAAGCTTTGTCCATAATGAAGCCGCAATACGGAATAGGTAATATTTTATGCCGAGTTTTTTACATTCATCTACAGAGAGCTCTGAAATTTCCGCCCAACTATTGCTTGAGAGAATTTCAATTTCTCTTGGAATCAAAGGCAAAAAAACTCCGCATTTATTACAACAAAAAAGCGACACGGAAACATCTTTCCTTTTGGATAAAGCTTTCAGAAGTTCCAAAAGGGATTTTTGAATTCCTCCAATATTCATATTGCCGATAACAATCAGAATATGCTTCATATGCCGCTTCCTCTTTTAATCATTGATCAAGTACATCTGCAATTCGCCGACAAGCAAAACCGTCACCGTATGGATTGCTCGCATGTGCCATTGAGTCATATACTTTTGTATTTTCAAGTAATTCCTTGAAATTATTGTAAATCACATCTGCATCCGTTCCAACAAGCTTAAGTGTCCCTGCCGCAATCCCTTCTGGTCGTTCAGTGGTATCGCGCATAACAAGAACCGGCTTGCCGAGCGATGGCGCTTCTTCTTGAATGCCGCCGCTATCTGTCAATATCAAGTAACTGCGCGCAAGGAAATTATGGAAATCAATCACTTCAAGCGGCTCGATAATATGGATCCTGTTGCAGTCACCGAGTTCCTCATCTGCTGCCTTTCGTACAATAGGATTCATATGAATGGGATATATTGCCTTAACATCAGCGTGCTCATCTATGATTTTTCGTATTGCGCGAAACATATTGTGCATGGGCTTACCGAGATTTTCACGGCGATGTGCCGTTATGATGATTAGTCTGCTGTTTTGTGCCCATTCAAGTTCGGGATGAGTATAATCTTCACGCACAGTGGTTTTAAGTGCGTCAATTGCCGTATTTCCTGTTACCCAAATTGTTTCTTCTTGTTTACCTTCTTTCAAAAGATTTTTCTTTGAAAGTTCGGTTGGTGCAAAATTATACTGTGAAATAATGCCAACTGCCTGACGGTTAAATTCTTCAGGATAGGGACTATAAATATTATAGGTGCGAAGTCCTGCTTCTACATGCCCAACGGCGATTTGCTTATAAAAGCACGCAAGAGCAGTTACAAATGTAGTTGAAGTATCACCATGAACAAGCACAACATCCGGCTTTACCTTATCGAGAACCGTTCCAATATTATTTAGTATATTTGTTGTAATATCAAACAAGGTTTGGTCGGCTTTCATGATAGAAAGATCATAGTCAGGAACAACATGAAACACTTCCAGCACCTGATCCAACATTTGACGGTGCTGCCCGGTGACGCAAATGACGGTTTTGATATTCTTTCTCGATTTTAATTCATTCGCAAGCGGGCACATTTTTATTGCTTCGGGACGCGTGCCGAAAACCAACATTACTGTCTTCATTCCCCATCACCATTCCTATAAGTTTAATTCCAGCATTTTACTTTTGATTTTGTCTATATAAAAATTGCTGTTATAATATGTACTAAATATGCTGCAACATTTTGATTTTAACTCTTTAGAATCCACATCTTCTCCCATGTGTTGCAGAATTTTAGCAACGCCGGCATCTATTTCATCAATGTTGCATACGATTCCTACACCGAATTTTCTGTCTATTGCGGCAAAAGAATGTAGCGAGTTGCTATATATTGGAATTATTCCATTTGCAAGATAATTTGAAAATTTTGTCGGTGTTGCGACGTTGTTTACGTCACAATCTTCTCTTAAAACAAAACCGTATTTTATGCTTTTGATTTCTTCAGATAATTTATTGCTCGGTACACAACCGATTTTATAATTCTTTATATCATGTTTCAAAAGTATTTCTTCTGCAACAGCCATGTCGAAAGTATATACATAAAGAATCGTATTACAATCAGCCTTTTCAATTTTTGAATATAATTCTGCTATTTTATCAAAACACTGCCATTTAGCCATTCCTCCGGCATAAAGAAAAGTGTTCTTTTGGTATTTATCTTTAAGAAAAGCGTCTTCAATAATCGCTGTTTCATTAAAGCACGGCATTATTACTGATTTGTTTTTTAATGAAATTTTGTATTTTTTTTCATAGTGTATAAGCATGTCATCCGATACAAACAATAATAGCTTACTTTTCTTCAGGAACATCTTTTCTATTTGCTCTAAAATCCATTTTCTTAGACTAGAATGATTATGCATATACGATTCTTCCGGAGCAATACCCTGATACCATGTTATAAAATTTCTCGCTCCGTAGAAATAATAACGCAGGGCAACGATTGGTGAATCTACAACAAAGCAATCCGTTTTTTTGTTTATTTTATGGATATTTCTTCTTTTATCAGGATCTTCTGTTCTTTCTTCTACGGGATCACCTGTAGCCATGCAAGCTTTTTTTAAAATTTGCATATATGTATACACCACAGGATGATTGGTAGAAATTATTACTTTATAGTTCATTTTATTAGCTTTCTCCACTTAAGTTTCAAAAACATTGCCGGCAAGAACTCCATGATAAACAAGCGCTTATTCCCACATTCTAAAAACGCCTTTTTGTATGTTGCACCCGCAAAACGAACCAACGCTATATACATCAACATATACTTTGCTCTTATTGAAAGCTTGATACCTTTTGAAAGGTAAGACTTGGCATGCAACATTGTCCCTTTCGGATTTTGCAGTTGTTTTATTCTTCCCTGCGATGTCAAACCACCGGGTAAATATTCGCAATAATATATACCCTTTTGAATGTAGACTAAATTATATCCTCTATTTGCTATCTCATTCCACAGTATAGCCTCTGATAAAAATTTTTCGCCGTCGATCTCTGGAAAACGCAGCGCATTAAGTATCTTTGTCTTGAATATTTCTGCACTGTCACCACTCACATGATTGTTAATTCTCATATCTATGTATGAGGATACCACAACATCACCGCCGACGTATGCATTACCTACAATCTCACCGCTCTTAGTAAGCTTATGATAGCTAAGCCCGGCTATATTGTCTATTCCTTTGTACTTTTGCCAATCTTTTGCAATATGTTCGACAGCATCAGGCGTAAGCATATCATCTGAGTCAACTATAAATGTCAATTCCTCATCTATCAAAGAAAAACCCACATTACAAGCGGTATGCTTGCCACCATTTTCCTTACTACAATAATATATCTCAAATTTTTCATTAGAAAAACTCTTAACAACCTCTTGCGTATTATCTGTTGAACCATCATCTATTATGTACCACTTAAAATCAAAGCATGTTTGCTTTGTTAAACTTAAATACAAATCAGGTAGCAATTTTGCCCTATTATAAGTAGGTGTTAGTATAGCAATCAATTTGCTCATTTATCATACCTCCTCCATATAAGTGCTAAGCAGTTCGTCTTTGTATTTTTGCCCATCGTTGTTTATCTTGGATTTTTCCATACACACAGCTGAGCAACGCTCACGCAACATTTCATCCGTTACAAGCGTGTGAATTTTCTCAACAAGTTCACTGTCATCATCACTCAGATACCCTGTTCGACCGTTTATTACCAAATCTTTAAGTCCGTCCACCGGGGTGCTTACAATTGGCACACCAAGCGCCATGGCCTCCAGTGCACACATGGGAGTGCCCTCCCAACGTGAGGTCATAACCATGACCTTACTGTCATAAAGCAATTTTAACGGATTCGGCATAAAGCCAAGAAAACTCACATTATTAAACAAATTATATTCCTTTGCAAGCGCTTTTGTTTCAGTTTCCAAATCCCCGGTACCTACAACCGCTATTTTTACATCAGGATTTTTCTCCTTAAGTAAATAAAACACCTTCATCAACCGCTGAGGGTTCTTTGGGTGGGTCAATCTGCCAACATACACAACATCATAGTTATAGTGGTTGTTGTCAAGCTCCATTTTTCGGTACAGCGTGTCGATGTTTATGATATTGTAAAGCACACTGCTTTTGGCTTCAAAAGCTTTGTGAAAAGCATAACCCTCAAAAGAGCTTTGCGAAACCCAAAAAATGTGCTTTGCTTTTTTAGCTGCATAGGCATAAGCAACGGATTTGGGCGAAAAGCCCCTGGAATTAAAAGCGTTATTGTGAATGTGTGAAATAAGGGGCGTTTTTCCGCAAGCCAAAGCTGCGTAAAAGCTGGCAGACATGTCATGTGCATGAATCATATCCGGCTTTTGCTCTTTCAAAACCCGTCGCACCTCTTTCACGGAAAGTTTTTGAATGGGCACAAAAGGAATTTGGCGTTCGGCCAGTGCTTCCCGAATTTGGCCGTCCCGACTACAGTAGATCATTTCAAATTCTCTGTGATTTTGAAACATATCTACAATTTGGCAAACTACATTTTCAGCGCCAGAAAAGCGATTACTTCGCAGAAGGTGCAAAATTTTCATATTTTACTCCCTCAAAAACTTCTGAATAAATTTTTCTCATTTTGTTTTCCACCACAGAAACATCAAACTTTTTTATTTTTTGGCGGTTATTTTTGCCCATTTTTTGCCGCAATGCGGCATTTTGAAGAAGTTCTTGCAAAACTGCTGCAAATTCTTCTGCTGAAGCAGATGTGCATAGAAAACCACCCTTGCCATCTTCGATTAAATCCGCATTACCACGAATATTGCTTACAACGCAAGGCAAACCACTGGCCATGGCTTCCATTAAAGAACGTGAAAGCCCCTCTCTGAACGACGGGAACACAAAAAGATCAGCTGCCGCACACAACTCTGTTATATCACTCCGAAATCCAATCAGTTTAACACGATCAGTCAGCCCCAATTCATCGATTACAGATTGCAAATGCAAACGCAAATCTCCTTTTCCCGCAATTATGTAATACACATCCAAATCTTTAATCGCTTTAATTACTGTTTCGTGGTTTTTGTTTTTGTTCAACTCACCGACTGACAGTAAAAGCATCGCATCTTCGGGTATACCTAATTCATTGCGCTTTGCAGATTTATCAACCGCAGCTTGTCCGAATTTCGCCAGATCAATCCCAACCCCGGGAACATATTCCACCCGTTTCGCTTTCATCTTCTTCTGTGCTAATGCGTAATCCTCTTGGTTGATTGTAATTAAAACATCTGTGAAATGAGCACAGAGCTTTTCTACTGGGTAATAAAGCAACCAATTTTTAAGAGGTGCGCCTTTGTAGAAATGGAATCCGTGGGCTGTATAGAACACTTTTGTGCCATTCTTACGAACATTTCTAGCTGCAAGGCGAGCAATTAGACCGCCAACTGGTGTATGACAGTGAATTATATCATATTTTTCTTCTGTAACAATTTTTTTTACTTCATTGTAGGCTTTTATGTTTTTCGATTTTAATGGTGAACGATCAAAAGAAACATCGAAATATTTATCGCAATACGGTATCACACAATCTAAATGTGTTTCATAATCGTTTTTAGCCGCAACATGAACCTCATACCCCATATCCTTAAGCAACTTTAGATACGGTAAATGAAACACCGCTATATGAGCTTTTACAACTGTTGCAATATATAAAGCCTTTTTACCCATTATCGTTTTTCCAATCTACGCTTTTTTTGAAAGTTTCATAGTAGTCTGTCGTACAATAACTGAAATCAAATTTCTCAGTGTCCTTATATATCAAAGTTCCAAATCCTTTTTTTGCGACTCCGCAAAAAGGTCTCAACACCCAAACTCCTAATCCCAACAAAAAACTGAAATATAGTTTCTTTCCTAGTCCAGCGGCAATGATTCTGGCCATATCTATCGTTCGGACATAATCACGATTCTGCGGGCAATACAGTCCCGAACAAGTTTGATCCACACACATTTTGATAAAAGAACTTAAATTATCAATATAAATCATACTTCGTTCGTTTTTTATTTTGGGGAACACGGGAAATTTGTTTATTATCTTTACAACGGTTTGAAAATTGCCCTTACAGCTCTTACCGTAAACCATAGGTGGACGTAACACAGTAACCACAAACGTGTCATCATTCAGTTCTTTTAAAAGCTGTTCTGCCTGCATCTTTGATTTTCCATAATTACTCTTCGGTTTCGGAACAGTATCTCTTGTGATTACACCAGTATCCATACCGTAAACGCTCATAGAACTAAGAAAAATAAACTGTTTCACACCCTCGGTCTTAGCTTTTTGTGCAGTCTCAATGGCCAAATCTCGGTTCACCTTGTAATATGAGGGGGCATTTTCCTTCGTTTCTTTCTGGTGTGCGATACCTGCAACATGAAAAACCGAATCATACCCGGAAAAACTTTTCTCGCGCCAAGAACCGTCGATCATATCAACGGTATCAACAACATAATCATTCGGGAAGTTTTCTTTTATATATTTTTCAAATGACGTACCGATATAACTATTCGCACCAGTAATCAAAATTTTTTTCATTTTTCTACCACTTCTTTTTCTTTCGATTCTTCTTGTTTCTTCATCTCTCCCGTGCCGCCCTCGACAACACCATCAGATTTCAGCACACTCACAATCGTGCCAAAGAAACACTTCACATCCATCGCAAAACCTTTGAATTTTCCTGCATTCAAAGCAGCCGTATACACACCGTCCAATTTGGCTTTCTCCTCAATTTCAAGTTCATCCCGACCGTTGATCTGCGCCCATCCGGTGATACCCGGTTTAATATCATTTGCGCCGTACTTCTCACGCTCCGCTACCAAATCCTCTTGTGACCACAAGGCAGGCCTTGGCCCAATTGCAGATAGCTTCGACGTGAACACCTGATAAATTTGAGGCAGCTCATCAAGGCTGGTCTTACGGATAAAGCGTCCTACACGGGTGATATACTGATCGGGATTTTCAAGAAGATGTGTAGGGGTATCATGCGGTGTGGCCATTTTCATGCTACGGAACTTCCAAATCATGAAGTATGTAATTTCACCGTTTTTCTTTTGACCAACCCGTTTCTGCTTAAACAAAACAGGGCCGGGATCATCAATTTTAATTGCAATGGCGATAATCAACATTGGAAGTGCGAGAAACACGATTCCAACGCTCGACAATACAATATCGATCAGCCTTTTTACAAAACATTTATACATACGACATGGTCTCCTGCTGTAGTCACATTTGGTGTTAGGGGCATACCGATCATCCACACAATAACTCCACTCATTTCCCATCACTACGCACACCTATTCAATATAATATTATACTACTGTTTCGTCTAACTGTCAATATATTTGACGAGATGTGGCATTATTTGTCGGAGCGGCGTCACGGCGCGAATCAAAAAGGAACAAGGGACCGCTACGCATGTCCCTTGTTCCATATTATTCACCGTCCTGCGGCGGTCGAGCAGCCGTTTTGCGCCACATCACGATGCCTCGTGCCTGATTCTGCGCACGTGCGCGGCAATGACGCAGGGCGCAATAATCACCGCCGTCGCCGCTATCCAGATGACGGTCGTGGCCACGTTTGCCGTCGGCAAGGTGCGCGGCGAGCCCTCGAGATAAAGCGCAACAAACACCGACGCCGCCACGCCGCACAGCCAGCCAAGCTGCGCCGGAATGGCAAGCCTGCCTGTCATGGTGCGCCCCAGAAGGCCGGAATACAGCGCCAAAAGCAGCCAGCAGAGCGACCAGAGCAGCAGCTCGATACCGTCGATATGGTATTCGACCGCCAGCCTCGAGCCCAGCGTCTCGGTCAGCAGGGCGCAGACAGCCAGCACCGCCACCGCCTCGAGCGCGACGGCTATCCTATATGGCGTCGTCCCGCCAAAGCGCGCGCCGACGACCGTGTGCGTCAGAACAACGACGCCGCAGAGCGCCGTCCACGCCATCTCCGCGAGGAACCAAAACGCCGTCAGCCCTCCGCTCATAGATGCCGTCAAAACGGACATCGCCACCAGCGCAACTATCGACACTGCCGTCAAGATGGCGCTGCGCCGCCTTGAGTCCTCGCCGCCGCGCAGATAGCGACTGACCAGCGCAAAATGCAGCACGGGCAACACCATCGCACCGCCCAGCAAAATGTTCGCCGCCGCCACATCGTCCGGTATGAGCAGCCACAAGGGGCGTATGAGCCCCAGCAGAGGGGTCAAAAAGAGCAACAAATATTTTTTCATAATAAACACCTCTCCTGATACGTTAATACACTATTTCCATCTCGACAAAGCTGTCGCCACTGTAAACAATGCAGACCAGTTCTCTACCCCCCCCCCACGCCGGCGGACGAAGTGGCCGCGGAGCGCGCGGGAGTGATAGGCGCCCATGCAGCCGTCCGCGCCAGCGGAACTCGCTTGTGCGTCATATTCGCGAGACCAATATTTCAGTTAGAATTGACCGAGATTACGCCGTTGTCATCGCCGACCGTTTGGATATCATTGAAGTGTGCTATCCCAGTATAACACAGACCATCGCCTTTGTCAATACCGAGCTGACATTTTTTTCTATGCCATGCCTGCTTCTAACATTTTTTTCAATAACACTTGACAGAACGGTCAACTATAATTATAATAGTATCATATTCTCGTGTTAAGGAGCGAAAAATGTCACTTAAGGTAGTAAAATTTGGCGGCTCATCGCTGGCGGATGCGGAGCATTTCCGCCGCGTCGCCGATATAATAAAGGCGGACCCCGCACGGCGGTTCGTCATTCCCTCGGCGCCCGGCAAGCGCTATTCTGACGACATCAAGGTGACAGACCTGCTGTACACCTGCTACGAGCAGGCGCGAGCGGGTCAGGACATCAGCGCCACCTATGCGCGCGTTGTCGACCGTTTTAACGGCATCATCGCCGAGCTCGGCATGAGTTTTGACATAAGCGGCGAGCTGGAATACATCAAAAACGCGCTGCTGCACCACTCCGGCCGCGATTTCGCCGCCAGCCGCGGTGAGTATATCAACGGCCTGATACTGGCAAAATACCTCGGCTACGACTTCATCGATGCCGAAAACGTCATATTCTTCAAGGACGATGGCAGCTTTGACGAGCGCCGCACCGACGAGCAGCTGCGTGCCGAGCTGGCGCATCACTCCACGGCCATCATACCCGGCTTTTACGGCTGCATGCCCAACGGCACCATCAAAACCTTTTCGCGCGGCGGCTCGGACGTGACCGGCTCTATCGTCGCGCGCGCGGCCGACGCCGACCTCTATGAGAACTGGACGGACGTCTCGGGCTTTATGATGGCGGATCCGCGCATTGTCGAGCACCCGCGCGTCATCGAGACCATCACCTACCGCGAGCTGCGCGAGCTGTCCTACATGGGCGCGACAGTGCTGCACGAGGAGGCCATCTTCCCGGTGCGTCATGCCGGCATCCCGATCAACATCCGCAACACCAATTCGCCCGAGGACAGCGGCACCATGATAGTTGCCGACTGCTCGAGCTACGACCGTGAGCGCGTCATCACCGGCGTGGCCGGCAAGCACGGCTTCTCAGTCATAACCATCATCAAGGATATGATGAACTCCGAGCTGGGCTTTGTGCGTCGCGTGCTCGAGGTGTTCGAGGACAACGACGTGTCGTTTGAGCACGTGCCATCCGGCATCGACACCATGAGCGTTATAGTTTCGTCAAGCTCACTGGAGGGCAAGCGCGAGCGCCTGCTCAATCAGCTCAATCGCATGACCCGCGCTGACAGCGTCACCATAGACGACGGTCTGGCGCTCATCGCCGTTGTGGGACGCGGCATGGTCAAGTCTCGCGGCGTCGCGGCGCGTATCTTTGACGCCATCTCGCGCGCCGGCGTCAATATCCGCATGATCGACCAGGGCTCCTGCGAGCTCAATATCATCATCGGCGTTGAGGAGGATGACTTCCCCATCGCCCTCCGCGCTATATACTCCGAATTCGTTGCAGATTAAAGCAACTCCGCCAAAGCAAAGGGTGACGCAGGCATTGCGTCACCCTTTTTGTATTGTAATCCGACCGTTCAGGACAACCGCGTGTCCAGCACCTCGCCGTCGCCGCTCAGCGTAAAATCGCCGCTGCCCGCGGGGATAAAACAGCTCTGACCCGCCGGGAGTGGGTAGTCCTCACCCGCCATGGTCAGCACCACGCTGCCGCTCACGCACATAAGGCAGTGAAAGCTGTGGCTGTCAGCTGTCAGGCAGCGCTCGGACTTGACAGCATAACGGCAGACCGTAAAATAATCACAGGCGGCCAGCAGCTCGGGATCGTCACCACGGCCGCCGACGGCGGAATAGCGCACGGCGTCGACCTGCGTCTCGGTGAAGGGTCTTACGACATCCAGCGCCTTGGCGACGTGCAGCTCACGCGGCTTACCGTCGCGCCCCAGTCGACCGTAATCGTAGACGCGGTATGTCAGATCACTGTTTTGCTGTATCTCGGCGATGATTATGCCGGCGCCGATCGAATGCAGCATGCCCGAGGGGATAAAGAAAACATCCCCCGGCTTTACCTCGACCGAATGCAGCAGCGCCGCCGGGTCGCCGCCCTCCAGCGCACGTCCCAGCGCCTGCGCGTCAGCGCCCGGCTCCAGCCCATAGACCAGCCGAGCCCCCGGCTGCGCGTCGACTATGTACCACATCTCGGTCTTGCCGGGATCGGCCTCGTGCCGCGCGGCGTACTCGTCGTCGGGATGCACCTGAACAGAAAGACGATCATTGGCGTCGATCAGCTTGATCAGCAAGGGAAATCGATCGCCGACATAGCGGTCAGACACCGCCGCACTACCCGCCTCGCGCAAATATTCGTCCAGCGTTTGCCCGGCATAGTCGCCATTTTTGATGCCACTGTTGCGCCCGGGACGCACACTGAGCTCCCAGCTCTCGCCGATGGTCTCGTTTGGGTCTCCCTTGCCGTAGCGGCGGCTCAGCGCGTGACCGCCCCAGATCAGCGGCACCGTCACGCCCTCCAGCAGCAGCGGATAATGCGTATTTTTCATAAATGTCCGTCCTTTCGAGAATAAAAAAACATCTGCCCGAGGGCAGATGTTTTTATTTGGTGGAGACAGTTGGAGTTGAACCAACGACCCCATGCATGTCAAGCATGTACTCTAACCAACTGAGCTATGCCTCCGTACCTTGGATATTATATCACATGTCCGAATGAATTGCAATAGGTTTTTGCAAAAAAGTTGAAATTTTTTTGCTACGCAAATTGAGGGGGTTCGAGTCGTGGGGAACACAGAAGCAAAAAGCACCGATGCTGCGCATCGGTGCTTTTTGCTTGGTGGGCCATCAGGGACTCGAACCCCAGACCGACCGGTTATGAGCCGGTTGCTCTAACCAACTGAG
>CAYXBY010000017.1:0-27815 GCA_964463325.1 uncultured Lachnospiraceae bacterium
AAGCATCGACACCGCCAAACGCCTTGAACAGCACACACTTGCCCTCCATGACCGGCATACCGGCCTCCGGGCCAATATCGCCAAGTCCGAGAACGGCAGTACCGTCCGTGATAACAGCGCAGAGATTCCAGCGGCGCGTCAGCTCATAGCTTTTGTTGACGTCCTTCTGTATTTCAAGGCAGGGCTGTGCAACTCCGGGGGTGTAGGCGAGGGAAAGATCCTCCTTAGTCGCAACGGGGGCTGTGGCGATAACCTCGATCTTACCGCGCCACTCGGCATGCTTTTTCAGCGATTGTGCAGCGTAATCCATGCTCGATCTCCTTTTATAGAATTTATCCTACTAACTTATTATATCAGTAAAGCGTTAAAAAATCAATAGCGAATTTTGATATTTGCAATACATATTTTTCATTGATTATCCCTCTCTGACGGTGCAAATACTAATAAAACCGAATACAAACGGGAGAGAGCCATGAAAAATAACAAATTTATATGTCTTGTGGTGGTCATCATATGCGTTGCTGTCAGCGCACAGCTTTCGGTCAATGCGGCGGGCGAGGCCTACAGCTGGTATTGCATGCGCAACAAAAGCCACCTTCAGCCTCGCGTCGAGCCCAACATGAGCTTTATCGAGCACTACAACGGCTATTATATCGATCACCGTCACGGCGACGACAACACCGAACGTGTGCTATACCTCACCTTTGACGCCGGCTACGAAAACGGCAACATTGCCCGCATACTTGACGTGCTGCGTGAGCGCAGTGTGCCGGCTGCATTTTTTATATTGAGCAATCTGGCGCGCACCTGCCCGGACCTTGTGCGTCGCATGGCAAACGAGGGGCACACCGTCTGCAATCACACCGCCTCGCACCATGATATGTCGCACGCCGATATATCTACTCTGCGAGGCGAGCTTGAGAGCCTCGAGCAGACCTGTCTTGAGCACACCGGCGTCACTGTATCGCACTTTTACCGTCCGCCCGAGGGCAGATTTAGCGAGCAGAGCCTCGCGGCGGCCTCACAGCTGGGATATAAAACCATCTTCTGGAGTTTTGCCTACGCCGACTGGGACAACAACAAGCAGCCCGCCCCCGACCGGGCGCGTCAGCTGATACTTGACAACGTGCACAACGGCGCCGTTCTGCTGCTGCACCCCACCTCGGCTACAAACGCCGCCATACTCGGCGACGTCGTCGACACGCTGCTCGCGCAGGGCTATCGTTTCGGAACACTGGAGGAGCTTACGTCACAATGAAATACAAAGCAGCGGTAAGCTTAGCTCTCGCCATCTTCCTGCTTTTGAACGCGCTGAGCGTTTCGATCTATGCCGCGCGATATTCAGACGTAGTCTACTGCAAAAAGAACTCGCAGATGAAGATCGCGCTGACGTTTGACGACGGTCCGCACCCCACCTACACCCGCGAGATACTTGACATCCTGCGCGAATACAACATCCGCGCAACATTTTTTGTCATCGGCGAGAATGTGGAAAAATACCCCGAGCTGGTCGAGCAGGAGCTGGCAGAGGGGCATGAGATCGGCAACCACACATACTCACACTGCCATCTGTCCGAGGTCACGCCCGAGCATATCATACGTGAGATAGAGGCCTGCGAGGCGGCAGTCTATCAGATTTGCGAATACCGAACAAAGCTGTTTCGCCCGCCCGAGGGCGTGCTGCCCGAGGCCATCCACGACTACACTGCCCGCTCTGATTACACTGTCGTGCTGTGGAGCATCGACACCTACGACTGGGCGCACAACCCGATAGATGAGATCATGAAGAATGTACACCAAAATGCCGATCCCGGCGACATCATCCTCATGCACGACAGCGTTCACGACAGCCTCACGCCAGACGCACTGCGCCGGGTCATCCCCTATCTGCTGGGCGAGGGCTACAGCTTTGTGACGGTCAGCGAGCTGATGGGCTGCGAATGACACATGCCACCGGCCGTGACGCAAGCAGTGTGCTGCATGACCGTAAAAATGCCTAAGACCGCCGCACCGTATGTAGGCGGTTTTAGGTATTAAACTAATTGTCATGAGCATAAAATTATGATATGATATAAGACGATACGGAGAGTGATAACATGGAGATGGAAAACCTTTTGCGCCGCGCATGGGCTGAGATAGACCTCAACTGCGTCGAGCGCGACTATAACATTATACGCGCCAGAGTGCCGGCCGGCGTCAGGCTTTGCTGCGTGGTAAAGGCCAACGCCTACGGTCACGGGGCAGTGGCTGTCTCGCGTCTGTACGAGCGCTGCGGCGCAGACTATCTTGCAGTGTCCAGCATAGAGGAGGCCGTCCAGCTGCGTCGTGCAGGGATCCGGCTTCCCATACTAAACCTTGGCTTCAGTACGCCCGAATGTGCTGCCGAATTGAGTGAATTTGACATCACACAATGCGTTTTTTCATCAGAATACGCCGATAATTTATCACATCGTGCACAAAAATCAGGTGTCAGAGTCAAGGTACATATAAAAGTCGACACCGGCATGGCGCGGCTGGGATTTGTCTGCCGTCCCGAGCACAGCGACGGCGTCGAGGCCATCGCCCGGGCTGCCGCGCTGCCGGGGCTTGACGTTGAGGGAATATTCACGCACTTTGCCGACGCCAACTCGGGCGAGGCCGGCGAGGATTATACACGCCGTCAGGCCTCCTGCTTTTACGGCGTCCTCGACGAGCTGAAGCGTCTGGGGATCGAATTTCGAATACGCCACTGCGGCAACAGCGGGATCGTCTTTGACTACCCTGAATATGATCTTGACATGGTGCGCGTGGGCGGCATACTGTTCGGCATAGCCCCCGATAGCCGCATTCGCAATTTGCCGCAGCTCGAGCCGGCTATGACACTCAAAGCCGTCATCAGCCACATCAAGGATGTGCGCGCGGGTGAGTCGGTCGGCTATGGGCGGGCGTATACGGCAGATCGTCCCCTGCGTCTCGCAACACTGCCGATAGGCTATGCGGACGGTCTCGATCGCGCCACCCCACGCGTTTGGATAAACGGGCTGCCCGCACCCATCGTCGGGCGCATCTGCATGGATCAGCTGATGGCGGACGTCAGCGGCATTGACTGTCACGTTGGAGACGAGGCGGTCATTTTCGGCGGCAGCGGGGCAAGCAGCGTCGACAGACTGGCACACGAGCTGGGGACGTTGAGCTATGACGTGCTGTGCAGCCTGCACCGCGTTCCGCGCATCTATATACGAGACGGGCGCACACTTTTTCGGGAATCCGGGCTGACAATATAGCTTATATCAAAAAACGGTTAGAATCACAAATGCCCGATCCTAACCGTTATTATTTTGCCCTCAGTGCCGTGTATCACAGCCCAAAGCCGCCGTCAACGCCTATCACCTGTCCCGTGACAAACGCTGCCTCGTCAGACGCCAAAAATGCTATGACCTCCGCCACCTCGGCCGGTTTTCCCATGCGTCCGAGCGGCGTTTCATCACACAGCTCCGCGCGGGCAGCCTCGTCCAGCCGGCTGTTCATCTCGGTGTTTATCACCCCAGGCTCGACGCAGTTGACGCGAATACCTGACGGCCCCAGCTCCTTGGCCAGCGCCAACGTCAAGCCGCGCACTCCTGCCTTGGTCGCCGAATATGCCACCTCGCAGGAGGCGCCGACGCGCCCCCAAACCGAACCGACGTTGACAATACTGCCACTGTGCTGCCGCACCATCTGCCGCGCCACCTCACGGCAGGCAAGCACCTGCCCTGTCAGATTAACGTCACAGATGCGCCGCCATTCGCTATCGGTTATATCCGTTAGCAGACCAAAGTGCGCTATCCCGGCGTTGTTGACAAGCACATCAATGCCGCCCATGCGCTCCACCGCCTGCTCGACAGCAGCACGCACGGCGTCGCCGTCCGCAACGTCGGCACATATGGCCTCGGCACCCGTTGCAGTGCACAATTGTGTTGCCGCATCGACCGAGCTGTTATAAATAAAGCACACCCGCTCGCCCGCCGCGCAAAACCGCTCAACACAGGCTCTTCCTATGCCGCGCGAGCCGCCTGTTACTAGAATTCTTTTCATATTTACATCCATTTTTGCATCACATATGCATTCAGACAGCCACAATCCGCTGCCCAATCAGCATATAGTGATCATTTTTCAGTTTTGACGGTCACTGTCTTGCCGTCGGAGGTCAGCACTATACTTCCCTGCTCATCCGTGCGATATATCTGCGCTCCGGCGCTCTCCAAGCGTTGCAGCGTGGCCGCATATGGGTGGCCGTATGTATTGCCCTTTCCACACGATATAAGCGCTATAGCGGGTGACACTGCATCGAGGAAGCCCGCCGAGGTCGAGGTCGATGAGCCATGATGCCCTACCTTTAGCACATCACAATCTAATAATTCAGCACGATATTTGCCGAGTATCTCCAGCTCTGACTCCTTTTCAGCATCACCTGTCATCATAAATGAGGTCTCGCCAAAATCCAGTCGCATAACAACGCTGTAGTTGTTGGTGTCCGAATATTTCTCCGAGATAGGCGCCAGCACCGTCACCGTCATCGAGCCCAGCGAAAACTCAAGCTCGGGCTCAGGCGCGATAACAGTCGCACCTGAGGCATCCAACGCTGTCATCATGCGCTGATACGTCTTGGTTTTGGACTCCTTATTCGGCATGATAACATTACTGACAGTAAAATCGGTCAGTATCATATCGGCATTGCCGATATGGTCGGCATCCGGGTGGGTGAAGACAGCGTATTCGATATCCTTTATCTCAAGCGAGGTCAAATAATCCTTGAGCTCGTCCTCAGCGCTGCCGGGGCCCGAATCTATCAGCATATCGCCGCCCGACGTGCGAACAAGTATGCTGTCCCCCTGCCCCACATCTATCATATGCACCTCAATGCTCTCACCCTCCGGTGTCACCGCCGGGACATCAGGCTGTGTGTCAGCGCCAAGCCCGAGAAATTCCCGCAGCTGCGGCGACAGATACAGCACTGCCAATATCAGCACTATCAGCATGAGGGCCGTCATTATACTGCCAAACAGTCTTCCGCTGCGCCGACTCCGCTTTTTTTCTGCCATTGTCAAGCCTCCTTTAATAGCTTCATTTCATTATATGATATCATATTTTGCTTCAAAAAACAATGCCCCTCGCAAAATTCTAAATCAAAAAATGTTTGGCGGGCATTATTTCAAAAAAGTCTTGACAAGTGTCAATTATTGTGGTATAATACAACTCTGTACGGACTCCGTCCGTCTCTCTACCTCGTGTAAATTTTTTCATGCACGCGGTCTCAACTGTCCATAGGGAGGTAAACAATGGATAAGATCATCAATTCCTACGAAACACTGTTTGTTGTCGACATGACCGCCGGCGACGAGGCTGTAAACGCCACAGTGGACAAGTTCACTGGCCTGATCACAGACAATGCACAGGTCATTGAAATCGCAAAGTGGGGCAAAACCCGCCTTGCATACCCCATCAACGACATGAATGAGGGCTATTACGTCGTCGTGACCTTCAAGTCCGAGCCGTCGTTCCCTGCAGAGCTCGAGCGTCTGCTGAACATTCACGAATCCATCATGCGTTCTCTGACTATCCGTCTTGAGTATGACGCCGAAGAGAAGGCTAAGGCTAAGGCCGAGGCTGCCGCTGCTGCTGCTGCCGCTGCTGCCGCCGCCGCTGAGGCTGCTGCTGCCGAAGCTGCTGCTGAGGCTACCGAGCCCGCCGCTGAGGCATCCGCTGCCGACGCTGAGTAATTGGCAGTTCAGGAGGCGTTGTTCATGGCAAACTTTAATTATAACAAGGTTATTCTCGGCGGAAGACTTACCGCTGATCCCGAGTTGAAGCAGACACAATCCGGTATTCAGGTTGTTTCCTTCAGCATTGCGGTAAACCGTAGATTCCAGTCGAAGGACGCACCCCAACAGACCGATTTCTTTAACGTCACGGCATGGCGTAACAATGCCGAGTTCGTCGCCAAGTATTTCCGCAAGGGCTCTTCCATTTGCGTAACCGGTACCATCCAGAACCGCACATGGACTGACCAGCAGGGTCAGAAGCGCTATGCTACCGACATAGTGGCAGACGAAGTCGTGTTTGTTGACAGCCGACAGGAAAATCCCGCATCGGCAGGTCAGTACACTCCCGATGCATACAACACCCCGTCCTTCTCCACCCCGGCGGCTGCTGCCCCCAAGTTTGAAGAAGTTAAGACGGATGACGATCTGCCCTTCTGAGCAGAGCAACTAAATTGAAAGGATTGGATTTTAATAATGGATAAGCAGGAAACCCCTCGCGTTCAGCGCACTAATACTCTCCGCAAGAGAAAGAAGGTCTGCATCTTCTGCGCAGACAAGATCGATTACATCGACTACAAGGAGGTCGGCAAGCTGAGAAAGTTCGTCAGCGAGCGCGGCAAGATCCTCCCCAGACGTATCTCCGGAACCTGCGCAAAGCACCAGAGAGAGCTCAACACCGCTATTAAGCGTGCACGTCAGGCTGCTCTGCTGCCCTACGTTTCCGACTGATCGGTTTAAGCTCTCCGTTTTCTCGGAGAACCAGCCTCCCGAGACCGCACAAATGGTTCTCGGGAGGCGTTTTTATTATCCCATATAACACTTCTCGCCGCTTAAATAATTATTTTTAAAAAAATTCAAAAAAGGTATTGACAAAATCCGCTCTTTCTGATATAATATCAAATGTTGCTGGTATGGCTCAGTCGGTAGAGCACATCCTTGGTAAGGATGAGGTCATCAGTTCGATTCTGATTACCAGCTCCAGAGGCACTGTGGGTTTCCACAGTGCTTTTTTATTCTCATCCGCAAAAAAAGTGATACCGTCATCAAGCTCGGTATCACTTTTTACTTTTGCAGCATCAGAAAAGCCCGCTGATCCGCCCATCAGGATCAACATCGATGCCCTCCGCAGCCGGGACTCGCGGCAACCCCGGCATTGTCATAATATCGCCCGTCAGAGCTACAACAAAGCCCGCGCCGGCTGACACACGAAGCGAGCGCACCGTAACATTAAAGCCCTCGGGAGCGCCTCGCAGCGTTGGATCATCCGAAAAGCTATACTGTGTTTTGGCCATACAAACCGGCAGTGCTCCAAAGCCCATCGCAGTCAACTGCTCCAGCTGCTTTTGCGCAGTCGACGTAAAGCTGACGCCACTGCCGCCGTAAATGCGCGTGACAACTGCTTCTATCTTTTGCTCCAGCGTATCGGAAAGCTCATAGCAATAGTTAAAGCTGCTTTGCTGCTCGCACAGCCTCACTACCTGACGCGCCAGCTCAACACCGCCACCGCCGCCGTGCTCCCACACAGTTGATAGCACGGCATCAACTCCCTGCTCGCGGCAGCTCTCACGCACTACCTCAAGCTCGCGATCGGTATCCGTCGGGAAACGGTTAAGCGCCACCACACACGGCAGTCCGTAAACATTTCTTATATTCGAAACATGCCGCAAAAGGTTGGGTAGTCCCGCACGAAGCGCCGTCAGATCCTCCATTTCCAACGCATCGCGTGCCGCACCACCATGCAGCTTAAGCGCGCGCACCGTAGCCACAACGACCACTGCATCCGGGCGCAGCCCTGCCGAGCGGCATTTAATATCAAAAAACTTCTCCGTCCCGAGATCGGCGCCAAAGCCGGCCTCAGTAACAGCGTAATCCCCCAGCTGCAGCGCCATTTTTGTAGCGATGACCGAATTACAGCCGTGCGCAATATTTGCAAACGGGCCACCGTGGATAAGCACCGGCGTGCCCTCCAGTGTCTGTACCAAATTTGGCTTTATGGCATCGCGCAGCAACGCTGTCATGGCTCCAACAGCGCCCAGCTGCCCGGCTGTAACAGGCTCGCCGTCAAAGCTGTAGGCCACGACCATTCGTGACAGTCGCGCCTTGAGATCGTTTATCGACTCAGCCAGGCAGAACACCGCCATCACCTCAGAGGCAACCGTAATATCAAAGCCATCCTCGCGCGGAACGCCATTAACGCGCCCGCCAAGGCCGTCGACAACTGACCTCAACTGGCGGTCATTCATGTCAACACATCTGCGCCAGACTATGCGGCGCGGGTCTATATTCAGCCGATTTCCCTGATAAATGTGATTATCCAGCATGGCAGCCAGCAGGTTATTGGCCGCACCTATGGCGTGAAGGTCGCCTGTAAAATGCAGATTTATGTCCTCCATCGGAACGACCTGGGCATAGCCACCGCCGGCAGCGCCGCCCTTAACGCCAAACACCGGCCCCAGCGATGGCTCGCGAAGCGCGGCAACCGTCCTCTTGCCTATGCGGCTCAAGCCGTCTGCAAGGCCTATTGTCGTGGTCGTTTTGCCCTCGCCGGCCGGAGTCGGCGTAATAGCAGTAACAAGAATCAGCCTGCCCTTCTCACGTTCCGACTCGCGCAGCAGCGCATGATCGACCTTGGCCTTAAAGCGCCCGTACTGCTCAATATATTTTTCATCTATCCCCGCCAACGCGGCAATGTCGGCGATCGGTCGCATTTGTGCCGATTGTGCTATCTCAATATCAGAAAGGTGTGCCATACGCATGTCCTCCTTGAGGCTAACTGTATGGTCATTATAACAAAAACGGCACGTCTTGTCAAGGCGCATTCACAAAGACCTCCGCTCAGGCATAAAAATCGGTCACTAAAAATTTTTTCCTTGACAATACGTCAATAATATTGTATAATATATCATGCTGTATTAATTTACTCATCAATATATACGGAGGAACAATCCATGTTTGAAAAACTTAAGGAGCTGCTGGTGGATGAGCTTCAGATCGACGCATCTGATATTACGCCCGAGGCCAAGCTCTCGACCGATCTCGGCATAAACTCCATCGAACTTGCCGACCTCATCATGCTTTGCGAGGATAAGTTCGGCATCGAGATCAAGGACGAGGACATTCACAACTTTGTCACCATTGCAGACGTTGTCGAGTACCTTGAAAAGCTCACAAATCAATAAGTTTTAGCGTTTTTTCGCAGTAGCATTTGTAAAACGCAACACAAAAAATCGGCAGAGACACACTTCCCTGCCGTTTTTTGTTTTTATCGCGTCATCTGCCGCGCAGCCGTGTCCACACGCGGCGGCAAAAAAGCGCTATCCTCCGCAGTGGCATAATGCACCACACTGCGCCATACAACCGCAGTCCCAACGACGTTACCTCGCAACGCCGCTGCCGCCTGCCGCGATATATCGCTCGCACCACGCCACAAACACGATCGTGCGTTATGCCGTGTTCCGGCGACAGCTGATTGTCGCCGCACATTATATATCCATCTTCGTCCATGCCCATAACACGATGCAGCACATAGTGCCCATCCGGGCGGATATAAAGCGGAATATCCCGTCGGCGCAGCCGGGGCGGCGGAGAGACGATAGCAACTGAGTCGATCCCCTGCCGCAGCAGCGGCAGCATGCTGGTGCCGCGCGGATAAAAGCGAAATTCGCCGCCGCAGTCAAGCACCTGCTGCATAATGGGCGCCAGCTGATCCAGCGTGTACTGCTGTAGCCGACACGGCTCCGTCACGCCCCCATTTCTTGCTTTCATGCTCCGCCTCCGCGCCGCATACCGTCATATGCGACCCTGGCCGCCTCGAGCTCCATGTTGCAGCCCAGCAGATAGCAGCGCACCGCACCGACCAAGCGGTCGACCAGCGCCATAAGCGTGACCACCTCGCCAGGCTCGCCCGGCAACAGCAGCTGTCCCATCAGGCGTCCTATCATCGGAGCCCCGTCAAAGGCCTGTATTGTGTTTATCGATGCACGCTCAACAAAGCATAGCGCGACAAGCGGCGCGCGCGTGTTAGCGTTATAGCCCTCCTTGCCGCACCACGGAGTTCCATAGGCGTAGGGGACGCCGTCCTCAAAACGTATGATGGGCTTATCACCGTTTACTATTTTAACCTGTTCACCGAGCAGCTTTTTCCACAGTGTGATGTGTGTGGTCTTGCCTGTACCGCTTTTGGCCGTAAAGGCATACGCCTCGCCATCAACTGAAATAATCGCCGCATGCATCAAAAAGGCGTCAAAACGCGGCAATTGGTGGCATATGGTGCGGTAAATACACAGGCTCTCTGCGTAGTCCGCAGAGGACCGCTGTTCGCCGACACTCATCTCGCGGGATATCTCATCATCTGTGACGCTAATATGCATATCGCAGTCCGCTTCGGAAACATCGGTCACAACATAGTCGCGGCACTGCCGCTCGACAAATGGATAGCGGTTTGCAATCGCTATATTAAGCCCGGCAAGTCGAATTATCATCATCAGTAAAACAGCTCCATGTTACGTTTGATATAGCTCATCAGGCGCCCCTGAATATATTTTCGGTTGCCGGAGAGAAAGCGAGTCAGTCTGTCGGCGCTGCCATGAGACTCGCGGTGACGCAGAATAGCGTCCGCCATGTCAGTCTCGCCGGCCTTGCGCAGCGCCTGGCACAAGACTTGCAGCGTCTGGTCGTCGCAGGCATGCAGCGCGGCCGCCAGCGTGGCATCCTCTGTGGCGAGATAGAGCAGCCGATAAGCCACTGCCGGACGCAGCACTGCGTATAGTCCAAAATTGCCCTCAGCAAGGCTGTTTTTATTCAACAACCGCGGTGCCCCGCCGAAGCTTTCATCAATAAATTCGTCAAGCCGCGCATTGACTTGCTGTGCAGTCAGCTCTTCAGGCGCGATGCTGCTGCCACGGGCGGCGTCATACAAAAAGAAATTCTTCTCGCGCGGCACCGACAGCCACACCAGCACTGACATAAGCACAGTAAGCACCAGCAGCAGCACACCGCAAATGACAAACAGTGCTGAGAGCGCCATCGACTCGCGATGCGCCGAGCACACAAAGCTGAGCACCGCAAATATCAGCGCCGCTGCCGCCGACAAGCCATAAAAGATCAATTGCTTTTTTTCTTGCTTCATTAAATAGCCTCCTCCAGCCTACAGCGTCATCGAGCTGTCGAGAATGCTGTAGTAATATATCGGCAGCGCTGACCAACCGTGACACAGGCTGCCCGCCCCACCAAAATCGGACGCGCCGTTGATGGTCTCCCAAAATGATGTCGCCCCATGGCTAAGCATAAAGCCGTAAACGCGGTCAAGCTCACCCAAAATGTGCACACCATAGTGCTGTCTGTCACAGCGCAGCAGCGCGTCAAAACGGAAGCAGTTCATGCTGAGCGTCGCTGGCTCGATCACACCACCGTTAATGTTCCCGCCATTATCAGCAACTATTTTCAAAATGTGACGTTTATCGGTGCCATCCGCCGCTCCGCAAAGCAGGCACAGCGCCTGCGTCAGCACGCTCAGGTGTGCATCCTCAAGAGACGTCAAAAACAATCCCGACTGCGCGTCATAAAAGCGTTCAAAAATGGCGTGGCGCACCTCTGCGGCTATCTCGCGCCACTCTGACGCCTGCACGGCTATATCATCGCCCAGCCGCTCGCAGATAGTTACCAGCGACTCAAGCGCCAGCACCAGCAGCGCGTTCAGCGGTGCCTCGGTGCGTCGTTCTGTCTCGGCACGGCCGCTCATGCCGCGCGACCATTCATAAAAATTCCACAGTCCGGGGAAGTTGGGCACCAAACCACCCTTACGACGGTCTGTAAATGTGCGCATCAACAGCCGTAACATCGGATAAAGCTCCCGCGCCAGCGTGGTGTCGCCAGAATGCTCGATATACTCGCGCATTTGGATAAAGTAAATGAGCGAAAAGGATGGTATCGGGTAGTCGAGCCCCGCGGGATAACACAGGCTTAGCAGTCCATCCGGGCGCAGCCCCTGCGAGATCAGCCACAGCGACGCGCGCGGGAACTCATATTCGCCAAAAGCGTAATAGCCGCAGAGCATTTGGTTGCGCGAATCCATGGTGTAGAGCGCCTGCTCACGCCAGGGGCAATCCTCGTAATGCTCGTGCATGCACTGCCGCAGTGTGTTGACGCATGTGTCATAAATGCGACGTCGCAGCTCATCCGCCGGGCGGCGGCACGGCTCGCGCAGCGGGTATAGCGTCGGGCGAATGCCGACATATGCAACCTCCAG
Source organism: uncultured Lachnospiraceae bacterium (assembly GCA_964463325.1). Lineage (GTDB taxonomy): Bacteria > Bacillota > Clostridia > Oscillospirales > CAG-272 > UMGS1002. Next base: position 12,028 of record CAYXBY010000017.1, read on the forward strand.
CCACTCCGCCGGCACAAAAATCTGTACATACCGCCCGCCGAGGCGCCGATATGCATTGATGTAGCGGTTCTCCCCCGCCTGAGCAACGTACTCGGCGCCAAAGCCCCGCCCGCCGATCACGACCGGGCAGACACCGCCGCGCAAATGCTCGCCGTAGCCGATATCGATGTGCGCCACGGTCGGCAGACTCAGCTCGAGCTCGAGAAAGCCCGAAGCCTCGGCCTCAAGCTCAAAAACAGCGTAAATTCCGTCATATCCATCGGGACGGCTCAGCCGTCCGCCCGGCAAAAGTCCACTATCGTTCGCGCCATTCGGACAGGGCTGTGCCGCTCCCGGGGACAGCTGCGCTCGCGACATGCGCTCGGCTGCTGTGTCACCGCCACACAGGCGATAGGCACCAAAGCTAACAACACGGGATGTGCAGCGCTCTCCGAGCACAAGACTGCGCACCGGTCTCACAACCGCCGGCAACGCTCGCAGCGACTGCTCTATGCTTGAAGCAAATCCACCATCACAATTAAACAAATAGCCATCATTTTGTGTTGAATCATAGCAAAATGTGAGCCCGAGTTGCGATGTTATACTTTGGCATTGCCCGCTGACATAGTCACGTGACAGCCGTGACAGCGTCGTCGCAGAGGACACCGCCACCGCTTCGCCGTCACGCTCAAGCGCGAATATCAGCCCGGCATCGCCGCGCAGATACGTCTGGCTGTCGACGCCGTAATACCACACGCGCACCACCATACGGTTACACCCGCGGCGCACCCGCGGCGAGACGTCGAGCCGATCGAACACCTTGCGCTCGGGGTAGTCAGCGTACTGTCCAAATGCGGACAGCTCGCCGTTTATATAGACATTGTAATTAGAATCGGCGGAAATATTGAGCCGCCAAGCGCCGTCGCCGCCCTCAAAGGTGACGAGAAAATCGACATATTCATCCTTCCCTGCCTCGCCGCGGCGCCAGATCCAGCGCGCGCCGTGCCAATCAGCCGCTCTCGCGCGGATGGTCTTCTCAGCTTTCATAGCATGCCTCGGCCGCGCGCAGCGTGTTGTCAAGCAGCATGGTAATTGTCATGGGACCGACGCCGCCGGGAACCGGCGTGATCATGCCCGCGATCGGCTCAACAGCGTCAAAATCAACATCTCCGACCAGCCTGCCGTCTTGCAGGCGGTTGATGCCAACGTCAATGACCACCGCCCCGGGCGCAACCATGTCAGCCGTTACAAAGCCCGGCTTGCCGACGGCGCATACCAGTATGTCGGCGCGGCGACAGATCTCTGCCAGCCCAACCGTGTGACTATGGCAAACGGTAACAGTGCCGTTCGCCGCAAGCAGCAGCAGTGCCATAGGCTTGCCGACAATGTCCGACCGCCCTATGACGACACATTCGCGCCCCTCAATAGCAACGCCACTGCGGCGCAGCAGCTGCATTATCCCAGCAGGCGTGCAGGGCGCAAAGCGATAGCTGCCGCTGACGATGCGCCCCACGTTGATCGGATGGAAGGCGTCTACATCCTTATCAGGGTCGATAAGCATGATGATCTCATGCTCGTCCAGCTGCGGCGGCAGCGGAAGCTGGACAAGTATTCCGTGTATGTCGGAATCGGCATTCAGCTGTTCGATGACCTCGCGCAGCGCCGCCATTTGAGTGTCAGCCGGCAGCAGTATCTGCTCAGAGCGGAAGCCGACCTGCTCGCAGGCTCTCTGCTTATTACGGACGTAGACCTGCGAGGCGGGGTCGTCTCCGACCAGCACCACTGCCAGCCCTGGCCGCACACCGGTGCGCTCGACAAAGGCCGCAGTACGGGCTCTCAGCTCCTGCCGGATCTCGGCGGATATCGCTTTACCATCAATTATTTTAGCCATTTTCAACATCCTCGCTGCCCTGCTCTGCGGCGCTGTCAGCTTGAAGCTTCTCGGGCTCTTGCACGACGTCCTCGCGCGCCGCACTCGTCGTAGCGGTATCGGACGCACTCGCGTCGTCATTGCCGCCTGCCTCAGCGGATTTTTCAGTGGCATTTTCAGAGACCGTCGCCTTGATCGGCGCCACATTTTTAACAAAGCGCTTGTATACCGGCTCATAATCCTGCGTCAGGCACTCAGCCCGTTTAGCGAGTATAAAGCCCCGCACGAGCAGCGCTCCGCCAACAACAAAGCAGGCAAAGCCCACCAGCTGTGACACACGGAAAACGCCTATCATGAGGCTGTCGGTGCGCAGTCCCTCGATGAACATGCGCCCAAAGCCGTACCAGGTGATATACTCGAGGAATATCTGCCCGTCAAACTTTTTTTTCTTGTAAAAGGCATTGATGAGCAAAAAGCCGATCAGATTCCAAACCGACTCATAGAGGAAGGTCGGGTGATAATAGAACATCTGTGTTCTGCTGTCCTCATTAGGCAGCAGTCCCATGCGCAGGAAATACAGCGGGCTGGACGAATTGACCACGCAACCGTGCGCCTCTCCGTTGACAAAGTTACCCCAGCGGCCGAGTATCTGACCGATCATCACAGCGGGCGAAATTGCATCAAATGCACGCAGGTGATTTATCTTTTTGTGACGGCAGGCAAAGTAAACTGCCAGCGCTCCGGCAATGATAGCACCGTAAATTGCTATGCCGCCATTCCAAATCGCAATTATGCTGACGAAGGTATCCCATAGCTTCAGCTTACCGTCAGCCCCATAAACAAAGAAGTTAGATATGCCATAGGTCAGAACATAATATGTGCGTGCACCGATCATGGCGCACACTATTGCAAAAATGCCGATGTCGAGCAGGTCATCAGTCGATATGCCCTCCTGATGCGCCCGCATAAGCGAATAAAGTATGGCCAACACAATGCCGACAGTGATAATGATTCCATACCAGCGTATCTCCACCGGCTTGCCGAACAGTTCAAAAGCAATGGCGACCTTGTCCATGGTAAACTCGCCAATGCCCAGCCCCGGAAACGAAACAGTTGTTGTTTTTCCCATTTTTGTAATCAATCCTTTCGTAATAATTGCAGATGGCGCATCACGGCACGGCCAACCTTACCTGCTCGCCCGCGGCACCACATATGAAACTACGGTATCCTGCTCTAGATACATTTTTTCAAACAGCTCACACAGCTCGTCAAACTCAACACTGCGGAGTACATTTATCTCATCCAGCATGTCCAGCCCGTCAAAGACGTAGCTGATCAGCGAGTTGGCGATCTCCTCAGTCGAATCGTACCGCGATATCGCATCTCCAATGCGCTTGCGCTTGCATCTCACAAAATCGTCCCTTGAGAGCCCTTCTCGACGTGTTTTTTCAATATGAGATGTGATTTTGGCACATACCGCCTCTGCGTCATGCGCTGTGCCGCTAAGTTCCGTGTGGGCGTAGCCGTCCTCAGCCATTCGCCCTGTTGCCAGCGGGCAGGTTATCATTCCGCTGTCATAAAGCTCGTTATAAAGGCTGCCCGAAACCGAAAACAGCATTCGCTCAAGTATTGACGCCAACACGTCACGCCGCTGGCGCTCAGCAGGCGTGGCATCGGTCTCGCGCTCACCAAAGCCCATGACAAACAGCGGCATTGCCACCTGCATGCTCCTCTTTACCTCGCGCGTGACCGGCCGTGTCGGGAACGGCGGCAGGCAGTGCTCTATCGCCAGCTCCGGCAGCGGCGGATAACAGCGCTCGACCAGCTCCGCCACCTGCGATACCTCAACGTCACCGCATACTATTATCACCGAGTTTGCGGGGTTGTAGAACCTCTTGTGACAATCGTACAGCAGTGCGGGGGTTATATCCCCAATCGACTCGACCGTGCCGCAAATATTCGCGCTCAGTGGATGGTCGCCGTAAAGCGCCCGCAGCATGCCGGTGTAGCAGACGGAATCGGGGTCGTCGTCGTACATGCCTATTTCCTGCGCGATGATGCCGCGCTCACGCGAGACGTTTTCCTCGGTGAAATAGGGGTGCGTGACCATATCCAGCAGTGTCGAGAAGGCACCTTCAAAATTCGAGGTACAATTGAAAAGGTAGACTGTACGATCGTAGGCCGTGTAGGCATTGGCATCGGCGCCGAGTGCGGAAAAGCGGTCAAAGGCGTCGTTGCCATCCGGCTGAGCAAACATTTTGTGCTCAAGAAAGTGCGCTATGCCGTCCGGTTGCCTTATCAGCCGTCCGCCATCATCGTGGCAGCAGCTGTCTACCGCGCCATAATGCACCGCATACAGCGCATATGTGCTGCTCATCTTTTTGGGGAAGACGTACAGCTCCGGCCGTCCAGCCATGCGCACACGGCAATACCGCTCGCCAAGCTGCGGTGAGCTAAACCATTCAGCTGTCATATTGCTCGTCCTCCTCTGATTCTCGCTCCGGGCGGACAAAGAACACCGCCCCGAGACGCCAGCCGCCGGCCACTGCTGCTATCTGTTCGACAGTGACGGCGCGAATATTATCGATATATTCCTGCATTGAGCAGCAAAGGCCCCGACGGGCACGATTTTCGGTGAAATTCCAAATTGAGTCAGGCCTGTCCTCGACCAGCGCCACCGAATTTATAAGCGACAGTCGTGCCGCGTCAAGCTCGGCCGCCGTTATGTTACCCTGCCGCAGCTCGTCCAGCTGATTCATTATCTCGTGCTCAGCCTGCTCGCGATCCGCCTCGGCAACACCCGAGGAAATGTATATCACACCGCTCGCCGTGTCATAAGAGGCACTGCAATAGTAACACAGCCCCAGCCGCTCGCGTACATTCATAAACAGCTTGGCGATCGGCGAACCGCCAAGCACCTCAGCCGCCACCAGCGTGGCGTAATAATCGTCAGCATCGGAAATAGTCACGCCACTGTACAGCGACATGCACAGCTTACCCTGCTCGACCGCGCGCTGCTCGTCCACTCGCCTCACCTCGGTGCCCGCAGGGACTGAATGTGCCTCGATCAAGCTCTGGCGCGCGAGGCTGCCCGGTTCAAAATATTTTGGCAGCAGCTCCGCCATGCTCTGCGGCGCATCACCAACATAGAATGCGTTAAAACTGCCCTTTCGCAGCTCACGGTAACGCGCTGTAAGGCGTTCAGGAGTCACCGCCTCTATCTCCTCAGCTCTTACCGAATAGCCGTGCATGCTTCCCTCGCAGGTTAGCTCACGGCAGCGCCGCGCGGCGTAGCTTGCAGGATCATTGTCCGCAGCGCGAATACTGTCGCACAGTGCCGCCTTGGCGTGCTCAACCTCATCCAGCGGAAACAGCCCGGCCGCATCCAGCCGCGGTCGCTGCCAGATTGACGCCATAAGCTGCACCACTCCCTGCGCTATATCCTCCCCCGTGCCGAGCACGGAATCAGAAACAAAGCCGCCATACATCGTCATAAGCAGGCGGTCGTCCATAAGGCTGCAAAAGCAGGAGGTCGACGCGCCGTAAAGCTGTTCGCGATGCCGCGTCAGCGCCGCATACGACGGATGATCCTCAGTCTGACGCCCCAGCACGCACATAAGCAGCCGATCAGCCGGTGTGGTCTCGGGTGAAATGTCTATGACTCGCGTCAGAAACAGGCAGCCGCGCTTGAATTTATCTGTTTCGACAGCGCGGAGCACGCCACCGCCATCGAGCTTTATTTCAGTTATCTGCATAAGCATACATCCTTTCAAACACTACCCCTTCATTTTACAATAAAACGCTGCTTTTTTCAATCCCTTTATTACAATTTAATAAAATAACGGGTGTATTTTTGCCATTTCACAGCCATACACCCGTCAATATTTGCGAGGCTCACTTATCCTGTGCCGTGCGGCGCTCGCGAAAGAATTTTTGCAGCAGCTCGCGGCATTCCGGCTCAAGCACGCCGGACACCACCTCGTACCGATGATTCAGTCCATACGTCATGAGATCCAGCGCACTGCCCAGCGCCCCAAAGCGCATATCGTAGGCGCCGTAAACAACGCGGTCTATCCGCGCATTGACCGCTGCCCCGGCGCACATGGCGCAGGGCTCCAGCGTGACGTACAGCTCGCAGTCAAACAGCCGCCAGCCGCCACGCACATGGCAGGCCTGCTCCAGGGCTCTCAGCTCGGCGTGCGAGGTAGCGCATCGATCCGTCTCGCGGGAATTGCAGGCTGCCGCGATTATCTCATCGCGGTACACCACCACCGCCCCGACCGGAACCTCTCCTTGCTCGGCCGCCAGGCGCGCCTGCTCCAGCGCAGCCGACATGAACATTTCGTCGCGCGTCATAGCCCACCGTTCCAAACTATCACCGAGAGCACAACATAGTACGCCATCTCAATGCAGGCAATGACTGTAAAAATGATAACTGTCGGGTTAAAGAAGCCACGAGCAGCCGCGCCACGCCGCATGGGACGCTCGATATAGCGCTCGTCCGGCTCCAGTGTGACACCGAATGCACTGCTGGAAAAGTCATGTCTGCGCCGCCGCTCGCCGCAGATCAATATGATCGCACAGACAGCACCGCCGACGAACAGCACACCCTCGGCGTAGATACATATTTCATTCGCCAGCGCCGGCTCCAGTCGGTCACCGACCAGCTGTTCGAGCACCGAGAACAGATTGTTGACAAAATGTATCAACACCCCGCCCCAAATTGAGCGCGTCCTGACGCACACCAGCCCCAGCACAAGCCCCGCCATAGTCGCGTAGAACATCTGCCCGGGGTTCTGGTGCATGAGTCCGAACAGCACTGCACTGATGATCACCGCAGGCGCACGGCCGTAGGGCAACAGATTTGTCAGCACTACACCGCGGAACAGCAGTTCCTCGACGAATGCGGGGATGACTGCCGTTGTTATAACGGCCAGCACCAGCTTATAATTTGTATCCAGCGTCTCAATGACTGCAAATCTCTCCATGAACTCAGAAAAATGCACCGGAATCAGCATATAGGCGTTGATATACGCCGCGCCGAGTATCACCGCCATCGCGGCAAACAGCATCAGCGGGAAGCGACTGTCAAGACGCACCTGCGTCGGGATCGGCTGCACCTCGCGCCGACGACTGATAAGATAAAAGAAGATAGCCGGAATAATGAATACCGCCATATAGGTGAGGCCATAAAGCAGCTGTGAAATGACATAGTACACGGTATAATCCATGCGACCCTCAAGCGCAGCAGACACTGCCGTCTCTATCGGCATCAGAACATTATACAGCGCCACAAACATCAGCATGCTGCCGCCGAGGCGCACCAGCGTCCCGCGATATTCCCTTTCAAAGCTATCTGACATAGGCCACCCACCCTTCGCTTACTTTACCTATATTATAAAGCCTTTTGGCCTTTTTGTCAATAGTCACAGCGCGATTCGGGGCACCTGTGCGAGCCCCGGATACAAATGGAAACAGCCCGCAGGACGTCAAGCTCCTACGGGCGTTTATTGTATGTCTCCTTGCAAAGCAGATATTACTGTATTTAGTGGTTACATAGCGCTATCCAAGAATTCCACAAACGGATTGTAGTCGGCAGGAGTAAGCTGCACACAGATGTCGTACATGCCTTGAAAGCGTACATAACCATTCTCATATAGGCGCAGATGAACCAGCATGCCATTATCCATTTGAAAATATACATGGTAGAGCTCCGCATCGCCGATGGAACCCGGCATAAATTCCGCGGCATTCAGCGCATTCAGGAATGACCCAATTATTTCTGTGTCGCCATTTACAGAATGTATCTCGCCCTTGTTATAATTCCAAGACTCCCATGTTTCAAACTGCACCGCACTGTAGCCTCCGGACAAGTGCAGTCTGTCTTCATACAGCTCTGAACCATATTTGATAGTAATGCCGTTATTGCACACATAGGTAAAAACCCGTCCGTCATCATACTTCATACACAGCATAAAGCTCGGATCATACCCATTCACTGAATAGAAATCGCCGCTGACACTGCCGGCAAGCTCCACATATCCTTCCTCGGGTGTCCACTCATCGATCAATCCGGTTGCCGTCCCAAGATACTCACCGACAATACTCTCTGCATTGTCAAGCCATTCATATTCAACATAGCAGCTTCCGTGATAGATAAAAAATGCTAACATATCGCATTGATCATTGTTAGACAAGGATACATTCAATGGGGGAATAGTCACACCATTCCCGGAAACCACGATACTATTTGCTCCATCCCGATCATCGGCGGGGCTTTGCTGCCATAACGGGATCGTGGCAACGACCATTAAACAGAGGCACGCTGCCATTGCCACCCACTTTGCCCATACAGGCACCTTGCGCCGTTTTTTTGCTTCGGGATCGGCTTCCTTGATATATTTCTCGTCTACCTTCCCAAGAACATCCAGGATTCTTTCTTCCTTCATATTGTGATACCTTCTTTCTCCAATAAGCGTTTTAATTCGTTGCGTGAGCGAAGCAAAGACATTTTCACTTTGCTCTCACCAATGCCATAATCGGCTGCGATCTCCTTGACAGAACTCATATACCAATAACGCCGCATAAAGATCTTGCGTTGCTCCACGGAGAGGGACGCAAGAAAGCGGTTGAACACATCAACAAGAACCATATCGTCAATGATCCTCTCCGCACTTTCCGTTTCCGGTAAGCATTCGTGCAGTTCATCAATGATCAGCGGCATCCGGCCATTGCCGCGTTTTTCGGCGGTCAATTGTTTGTACTTGTTCAGGGAAATATTGCGGGTGAGTCTGCCAAGAAATGTTTTGAGAACAGCGGGGCGGTGTGGCGGCATACTGTTCCAGGCGTTCAAGTATGTATCGTTTACACATTCTTCACTGTCCTCATCGTTGTACAGAACATTGAACGCAATATAGTAGCAATATCTACCGTACTTCTTCGCTGTTTCAGCTATTGCAGCTTCGGAGCGCTCCCAATACAGATCTAAAATCTGCTCATCGTCCATTATCTCAACTCCTTTTCAAAAGCATTAAAGGCCTTTCACCCTAATACACAGCAAAACTACGCCACGGGTCACATAATTGGAGAAAAAATTGAAAGTTTTCTTCGGGGCTCTGCCCCAAAAAGCCCAAAAGCAAAAAGGGTCGCCTTGCGGCGACCCTTAAACTTATTAGTGAACGATGCAGCGCTCGGTGTCCTTATCAAAGATATGAACTCTCGAGGTGTCGAAGGCGACCTTGATGGTGTCGCCGGCACGGGAGGTGGAGCGAGAAGAGACGCGAGCGATGAGGTTGGTCTCACCGACGGTGATGTAGAGATAGATCTCAGCACCCATAAGCTCGGTAACGTCAACGTAGGTCTCGACAACGCTGTCAGCCAGCGTGGAAACGTGCACAGGCTCGTCGTGAATGCACTCAGGACGGATACCCATAACGACCTCCTGACCGATGTAATCCTTAAGAGCAGGATTGTTAGCCTTGTCAGCGGGCAGCTTGATGGAATTGGACTCGAAGTTGAAGTAAACATCCTCGCCCTTCTTCTCAAGCGTACCGTTGATGAAGTTCATCTGAGGTGTGCCGATGAAGCCTGCGACGAACTGGTTGCAGGGGTAATCGTAGAGGTTCTGAGGAGTGTCGACCTGCTGAATCAGACCGTCCTTCATAACGACGATACGAGTAGCCATGGTCATAGCCTCGACCTGGTCATGCGTAACGTAGACGAAGGTGGTACCAACGCTCTGGTGCAGCTTGGTAAGCTCGGTTCTCATGGCAGCACGCAGCTTAGCATCGAGGTTGGAAAGCGGCTCGTCAAGCAGGAAGACCTTGGGGTTACGAACGATAGCACGACCCAGCGCAACACGCTGCTTCTGACCACCGGACAGAGCCTTCGGCTTTCTGTCGAGCAGGTGGGTGATATCAAGTATACGAGCGGCCTCTTCAACGCGGCGCTTGATCTCTTCCTTAGGAGTCTTGTTCAGCTTAAGGCCGAAGGACATGTTCTCGAAAACGGACATGTGAGGATACAGAGCGTAGTTCTGGAACACCATTGCTATCTTTCTGTCCTTAGGAGCGACGTCGTTGACCAGCTGGTCGCCGATGAACAGCTCGCCCTCGGTGATCTCCTCAAGGCCTGCAATCATACGCAGAGTGGTGGTCTTACCGCAACCGGAAGGGCCGACCAAAACCAGGAACTCCTTATCCTTGACCTCAAGGTTGAAGTCGGATACAGCGGTAACGCCGCCGGGATACTTCTTATAAATGTGCTTAAAAGACAAACTTGCCATTAAAAAATATTCCTCCTTAAAATTAGAACCGACAGCGCCGCGCGGCGGCCACCGGGACTCATGTTTTTTAACATCATATATTGTACCAAAAAACGCGCAAAAATGAAAGGTGTTAATCGCCCAAACTTTCACCTCTGCAATTGTGCAATTTGCACATATTTTTGACGACATCGGTGACGTGGCAGGGCTCGGAACGGCACAAATTTCTTAATATATTAAGAGTAAATGCAGTCCCTTCATCTCATCACAATAGGTAATCTTGTCCCCATGCGACTGAGCAGCTCGTTGCTGATGCTGCCCGCAGCCGCGGCCACCTCTGGGGTCAGCAGCGGGGTTTGACTGTCAACCAGCGTTGCAATATCGCCGACAGCCACCTCGGGCGCGTCGGTCACGTCGACCGCCAGCTGATCCATACATATCTTGCCGATGATGGGCACCAGCGCCTCGCCAATGCGCACCTGACCGCGCCCCGCAGAGAGGCTGCGAGGCAGTCCGTCAGCATAGCCGATGGGCAAAATTGCGATTCGGCTGACGCGGCTCGTGACATAAGCGCGGTCGTAGCCAACACTCTCCCCCGCCCCCAGTTTGCGGATCAGTACCACTCGAGCCTTGAGCGACAGCACCGGCTGCAAGCCCAGCTCCAGCTGCGTCCGATCATCAGGTGCGCTCGCAACGCCGTAAAGCGCAATGCCGACGCGCACATAGCTGCACCGCAGCTCGGGATAATTCAGCAGTCCGTAGCTGCTCTGTATGTGCTGGAACGGAATGACTATTCCCTCGTCGCGCAGTCTGTCCGTCAGGGCGTAAAACCGCCGTATCTGCTCTCTTGTGAAGGCTACATCGTCATCCGCGAGGCTCTCAGAGCAGCAGAGATGCGTGAAAATGCCGTCTACACTCAGATATTTCATATCGACCACGCGGCGAACGCTGTCGACATCGTCATCAGGTATCCCCAATCGGTGCATGCCGGTGTCCAGCTTGATGTGCACTCGCACCCGCACCCGCTGTGCGTTCAGCTGCTCGGCGTACGGCGCGTCGATCACCGTCTGTATCAGCCGATATCGCCGCAGCTCACGTGCACGACGAACGTCGGTATAGCCCAATATGAGTATGTCCCCGCGGATGCCATTTTGGCGAAGGCTGATGCCCTCGTCAATCGTTGCGACGGCGTAGGCGCGAACGCCCTCGTCCCGCTCCAGCTGCACCGCCACCTCGGACATACCGTGTCCATATGCGCTCGCCTTGACCACGGCCATCAGCTCACAGCCCTCCGGCAGAGCGCCACGCAGCGCTGCGACGTTGTTCGACAGCGCCGCACGATCAAGCTCGATAAATGCGCGATCTGTACCCACGGTCTCGCCACCGCGCCGACAGCGGCGCCGCAGTCGCGGCAGCAGCGCAGCCACAGCCACGCCTATTGCCAACGAAATGGCGCTGACGACCACAAAACTCACCGTCTGATTCTCCACCAGCAGTCCATCAAGCCCCAGCACCCGCGCCACGGGACGCAGCACAGCAATTACCATCGGATGCACGAGGTAGACCGCCAGCGAGGCGTCACGCATCCATGCCGCCCGCCGCCCGCGCACATGCAGCAGTGCACAGAACAAAAACCACACGCACGGCACCAGCATGATATACATGCTGTCGTGGCGCGGCCAGCCCAGTCTGTGCACCAGCCAGCCCTCAGCCAGCATAAGCACCGCGCTGACAACCGCACCAGCCACCGCGCGTCCCTTCGGCAGCGCACAGCGGTAGTCAGCCGCCACCGCGCCCAGGACGACGAATATCGGCGCCATAAATATGCCGTTTCTCGTATACTCCGAGACTGAAAAGATGAGCTCATAAAAGCCGCTCACGCCGCCCATGCCGCTGACGGCGCCAAAATAGCTGTCCCCAAGCAGGCCGACGAGATAAAGCAGCGCCGCCACTGCCAGCGCTCCGCGCCGATCCAGCTTTCGCACAAGCAACCGCGCCAGCAGCACGCCGGTGACGGCCGCGGGCAGATACCAAAGGTGGTACAGCGTCCCGTTGAACAGCACGTCAAAGATCAGCGTCGGCAGCAGCGGCTGCTGCGAAAAGTAACCGTTATAAATGTTGATGGGCAGATACAGCAGCATGGCCAGCGCATAAACAGCCAGCGTACGCCGCACGAAGCGCCGCAGTCGCGCCGTATCTCCGTATCTCGAGACCGTGAAAAAGCCCGACACCATAAGGAAAAACGGCACCGCAACACGGCCAAGCACTCGCGTCAGCAGCATGTCGGCCTCGGGACTCAGCCCATCGAGCGGCGCGGTGTGTATAGCGACCACCATGAGCGCCGCCACGAGGCGAAAACGGTCAAGCCCGGTATAGTAGCGGGTCTCAGGCATTGCAGCACCTCCGCGCCGCACGCGCATTTCCCTGCCCCATCATATGTAAAGCCCCAGCAGCTTGTCCAGCATATCGGCGAACGACAGCCCGATGCCCTTCATCATGTTCGGGTATCTGCTGTGTGAGGTGAAGCCGGGGATGGTATTGACCTCATTGAACATTATCTCGCCGCCCCGCGTCAAGAACATGTCGACTCTCGCAAAGCCCGAGCAGCCCAGCGCACGGTAGATGGTGCACGCGGCCTCCTGAATGCGGCGCTCCGTCTCGCTGTCGATGCGGGCGGGCATGTGTATACGCGAGGTCTTGAGCGTGTATTTTTCGGTATAATCAAAGAAGCCCTGCGACAGCTCTATCTCGTCAACGCGGCCGACTGTCAGCTCATCGATACCCATCACGGCGCAGCCGACCTCAAAGCCGTCGACCGCCTCCTCGACAATGACCTCGCTATCATGCTCAAACGCCAGCTCAATTGCCGCTTCCAGCTGACCGCGCTCAGTGATGCGCGTGATGCCAAAGGACGAACCCGCCCGCACCGGCTTGACGAACAGCGGATAGCTCAGCTCGCGCTTGATCTCGGCCACGGCCTCAGCGCGGCGATATTTGCGGAAGGTCACCGACCGCGGCGCCGGGATGCCGGCCAGCCCGACCAGCTTGTGCGCTCTGTCCTTGTCCATGCAAAGCGCCGAGCTCAGCGTGTCACAGCCGACGACGGTTATCCCAGCCAGCTCAAGCAGCCCCTGCACTGTGCCGTCCTCGCCGTTTTTGCCGTGGAGGATGGGCAGCGCAAGCTCAACGTTTGTCAGCGAATAGCCGGTCTCCGACTGTTCAAGAAAGCCGCCCGCCGAGCGATCCTGCGAGAAAATGACGTGGCGCAGCCGCTCGCCGTCATCGCACCAGACGTTATCGCGAATATTTTCATAGCTGCCGTAATAGCGATACCAGTCGCCATCGCGCGTGATACCTATGGGCAGCACCTCAAATTTTTCTTCATTTATATTAGTAAGCACCGAATAGACCGACTGAAGCGACACCTCGTACTCGGTCGAATGGCCTCCAAAAATCACAGCAAGCTTAATTTTTTTCATCATATTGACACCTACACACCTATTTTGATCAGGGCTACACCACCCCAACTATATTATAGCACTATTCTGCAAAAAAAACAATGCCCGCGGCACATTTTTCGGGCATTTGTGAAAAAAGGGGGGCAATTGAAAAGGGGCAGGCCTTATGGCCTGCCCCAAGGAAAAACTTTAGTTTATGGTATAAGGATCGTATCTGTGGGAGATGCCGTAAACAGGGTCAGAAACGTCAACCGCATCACCGCACTTGCCACCGCCTATGTAAGTGTTGCCACTTACTGTAACACCGGAAGCATTCAGCTTACCTGTACCAACAAGTGCAGCTGCGGAGTGGCCGTCCTGGCCATCAACAGTGTTGTTCTTAACAGAACCACCGGTGATATCAACCTTCTCGTTGCTGTAACCAACCATGCCAGCAGCATGACCATTGGCAGTAATCGTGCAGCCCTCAACAACAGAGTCGTCAATAGTGGTCTTGACTTCGGTATAGTACTGCTGAGCGTAGCCTATGAACGCACCTGCATACTTAGCGGAGGTGATAGTGCTGTTAATAACCTTGCAGTCGTCAATGTCAACATTTGCAACAGACGCGCATCCAACCAGAGCAGCAGCGGCAGCCTGGCTACCATTGTTCTGCGCAACATTAGCATTGGCGAGAGTCAGGTTCTGCACTTTCAGCGTACCAATATTGGTTGCAGGGGTGTGGGATGCAGACTCAACGCGAGCAAACAGACCAGCAGACTGGAAGTCAGCGCCGTTTACGTAGCCATTAACCGTGAGGTTAGAAATGGTATGACCGTTGCCGTCAAGGGTAAAGGTCTTGCCAGCGCCAAGAGTAAGCGTCCATGCATCGTAAGCAACGCCGGTCATGTCGATATCCTTTGCAAGGATGACAGTATCAACGCTTGCAGCCAGATTCTTGAGATCAGCAAGCTCAACGGCAGTGGTAACGATAGCGCAGTAGTTCACAGAAGCAGGAGCCTCGGTATCACCACCGTAGATGTTACCATAGTTGTGAGCGGCCATACCACTAAAGGTCTTATAGTTGTGAGCGTTGTTGATATAAACGGTTACGTTCTCGGCACCATTGTTGCTCATAACGACCTCGCCACCCATGCGTCCAAGGATACCGCCGATATCACGATAAGCAGTGAGGGTAATATTGGAAACAGAGCAGTCCGCAATCTTATCGCCTCCAACAGCGTAACCGATGATACCGCCAACCTTGTCGCCGTTGTCCCAGTTAGCGCCGACTTTCTCGGGGTAAGAGGCAACAGTGGAGTTGGTAACATGGCAGTTGACGATCTCCATACCATTGGCGGAGGAGTAGCCGCAAACAACACCTGCGTAGTGGCAGCTCTCTACCTTAGCTTTATCAAAGTTAAGATTCTGAACCTTACCGGTGATAGCGCCGAAGAAGCCGGCAGAAGCCATAGCTACATCGTCAACATGTTTAGTAAAGTCACGAGCAACCATGTTCTTAATAGTGTTACCCTGACCATCAAATGTACCAGCAAACGAGTAAGTCGGATAGTAGCCAACCTTGCCGGCAGGAGTCCAAACGTAGCCAGCCAGGTCGATGTCGTTCATCAGCTTAACAGTCTTGCCCTCGAATTTGTTGCCGCTGTTGACAGCCTGTGCGAATGCAAACAGATCGCCAACGGTGTACAGCTTAACTTCGTCAGCCTCGAGATTAAGCTGTGCATTGCCCTGAACAGCCTCAACAACGAACTTGAGGGAGCAGGTCTTGTTCTGATACTCGTTACCAACATCCTCGGGCATGGAGATCTTCACATGAACGTTGATGGGAGCGCTACCAACAGGAAGACTATTAGAACCAGAAACGATGGTGTTCGCACCGGTGTACTCAGTGCCCTCAATCTCAAACTTGAGTGCAGGCAGCAGACCATCGCCATCAGTTGTAGTAACGATGGTTCTGTAAGCAGCTGCAACATCGCTCTCGTTGGTTATTGTGATATCAAACTCAACATAATCACCGGGAACCATATTGATAAGTTTGAGTGTGCCGGGAGTAGAATCGAAATCAGCGATTCCAAGCGCGGTGCCATCGCCAAGTGTAGACAGCATGCCGGTAGTCTCACCAAATCCCGCTGTAACTTTCACCGTACCCGAAGACACAGCAATGTTGACCGTGCTCTCGCTGGTGAACAGCGCGAAGGTCGAGCCGGCGATCAGACTG
>CAYXBY010000018.1:0-27793 GCA_964463325.1 uncultured Lachnospiraceae bacterium
CAGGGGACTTTTGAAAAAGTCCCCTGCACCCCCAAAACTTTCAAACAGCTTCGCGGGAAAATCGCAAGAAAAACGGTTAGGGTGAAGAACGCTTTGGTCGTTCTCAGCCCTAACCGGTTTCCTTTTTTCTAATTGTTTGAAGGTTTTGCGGGGTCCGGGGTGCAGTGCGGAGCCCTGTATTGGCTTGCGCTGCTCGGGGCACCATCCCGTGGGATGGTGCCCCGACAATTTTGATCGCAGCAGATTACTGCGCAGTGTAATTATAAACTATCACGCAATCGGCGCTGACACCGTCGTTCCAATTATGCTCGGGGTGGTCGGCGGATGTATACTTAGCGACAGCATTCCACTCCGCCTCGGTGCCGGTATAATTGATGGTCTTCAGCGCAGTGCATCCCTTGAATGCCACCTCGCCTATACTCTTGACCGATCTCGGGATTATGATCGTTGCGAGCTTGGTGCAGTCTGTGAATGCGCCATCACCAATGCTCGTCACCGTGCTCGGAATGGTGATGCTCGTAAGCCCCTTGCAGCTCGCAAAAGTTTCCCTGTCTATGCTCGTCACCGTGCTCGGAATGGAGATGCTCGTCAGCTTTTCGCACCCACGAAAAGCGGCAAAACCGATGCTCGTCAGCTGCGTCGTGTTAAATGTGACGGTCTCAAGCGTCTTGCAGCCCTCAAATGCCGAGTCGCCTATGCTCTTTACATTTGAGGTAAACGTCACGCCGGTCAGCCCACTGCACTCTTGCGCAGCTCCGCCTGTCACATGCTCGGACGATATTTCGATCGTGCCGGTGAAGCCCGAGCTAACATGCAGCAGCCAGCCGCCGAGGCTCAGCGTGCTGTTGACCCATTTTGAGGTATCATTATAGTAAGCCGTATTCTTAAATGCATCGCGGTTCAGGCTTGTGACGCTTGTCGGGAAGCCGTTTATGGTCGTCAAAGCAGAGCAGTTATAGAAGGCACACGCTTCCACGGTCTCCAGCTTGGAGCCGGAGGCAAAGGTGAGCGTCGTCATGGATGTGCAGGCTTTGGCAGCGGAATCATAGCTTGAGAAAGCATAGTGCCCAATGTACTCAACAGAAGCAGGAATAGCTATCTCCTTCAATGCCGTACATTCACTAAAAGCCTCACCGTCTATCAGCTTGAGTCCCTCGGGCAGCGTTATGCTCTCCAAACTTGTACAGCCTGCAAACGCGCTGTACGATATGGTCTCAAGCTCCGATCCCTCGGCGAACGTCACCTCTGCCAGCGCCTGACAACGGTAAAATGCTTGACCCGGCAGCACCTTAAGGCTTTTCGGAAGGCTGACGGACGTCAACTTGGTGTTATACGGCTCGTATGTGATGCAATAAACATCCCAGACCATGCCGACTACACCCTCGGGCAGAGCGCATGTGTACGAGGTGATCTCAGCATTATTCATTGCATCTGCGGCCACCGTATCGGCTATCAGCCAGCCACCGACGACATAGTATCTGTTGTCGTGCCAATTATTGGCGTTTTTGTATACTCCAGGCGTAGCAGTTTCAGAGAACGTGCCGCTCTGGATGCCCGTCACAGTAGCGGGAATGACCACGTCCGTGACACTTTCGGCCAAATTGATATTATCTACCGCAACGACCGGCCTACCGACGCAGTCGCCCCACAGCGCGATCTGTGGAATGACCAGCTTGGTGCTCGTGCCGCTGTAGCTACCCGTAACGGAAGCTGTAACGTTCTCCCAACCGTTGTCTCTGAATTCCAAACCGTAGGGGAGTATGGAATCGGCAAGATTATCTTCATTATATTTAAGATATTTCTGTGAAAACGCACCGTACTTAAGCTGTGCCACCAAAAGATTGACAAGCTTTGCATCACTTGTCACGTTTGAAGGATTAGCTCCGGGTGTAAGTCCCAGCTTGTTGGCCGCATAGGTCTGGACGCTGTAGGGTACCACCCGTCCGCAAACATACTCGCCGTTCACGCAGGCGTAGCCCTGGCCGTAGATGATATCGGTCATCTGCTTGGCGTAGACGCCGTAATTGAAACTGAAATAGCTCTTGCTCGTGGCAGAATCAGTCCACGCATATGCCGAGCTCTTGCCGCGCACAACAGCGGTGCTACCCGCAGCCGTGGCGGCAGCATAGGATGCATTCTCGCCCGGGTTGCTAAGGTAGAATATGACGCCGTAATCGGTCGCTCCCTCAGACACAGCGGCATCCAGCATAAAATAAATGTAGACGCTGTCCTTAAGCGACAGGCTGGCGCCAACAATATCGCGCGGATCGAACGTAGCCGATGACGTTCCCTCCTCAGCTGCAGCAGGCAGCGTCAGCATTCCACACAGCATGAGCAGCGCCAAAACAATTGCGGTTAATTTTCTCATGTTCATGTCCTTTCTTAATCCTGATTATGGCTCGAGCTGATCCCATTCCAGCAGTTCGCCGGGATTCGTGTCACTCGTACTGATGATGTCAGTGCTGATGAGCTCCACCATCACAGCAATCGGAGCTTCATAAGAAAGCTTGCATTTTGCGGTTAATTGATTCATAAAGTTTTCTCCATTTTTCAGACCGAATTGTTGATCAATTCAAAAATTTCATGCCATATTAAGCCCATAATTTGAGCAGTCTAATTACAACGCTAATAATACCATGTTTTTGAGTGTTTGTCAAGACCCCTGCGGAAGGTTTTCGGGCAATATTCGTTATTCTTTTCTCGCATACCCCGCCGGTATGTCGATCCCTGCGCGGTGCGCCTGCGAGATCTGATAGCGGCGGTCGATGCGCCACTCGCGACCGTCCTTGACAAAGCGCGCCCCTGTCTGATGAAAATGAAAGGGCACACCGGCGGCGGCGCACTGCCCGCGCAGATCAAGTATCCAGTCAAAATAGCATGGGCGGGCATGGGGCCCCGACTCGCCGCCCACCGACACCTCATATATTTTCGAGTCGAGGTAGCGGGCGATATCCACCCTCTCGAGCATGGGCTCGACGACGATCAGTCGGCGCGCTATCGGCAGTGCGCGGAAGATTGGCAGGCGGTAATCGGCCGTCTGCTGATTCTCCGCCGTGCAGCCGATGGTCACGTTTGGGTAGCCGTCGCCCCAGTCGGGCGGCAGACATGCCTCAAGACGGTCGATCCGCTTGGTGAAAAAGATAAATTGACAGTCCTCCCGCTCACGCATCATGCGCCAGCAGTCATGGCGCCATTCGTCGGCATCGGAGAGCAGGAAATCGGATGTAAAGCAGGTGTAGACCGTCGTCCCCGGCGCTATTTTGAAGCTGCCATCGCGCTTTTTGCTGCGCGGGAGCCCGAACGCCGCATTTTTGCGACATTCGCTGCTCGGGCGCTCCACCCCGCAGCCGCTGTCCCGCCGATATACATAGCAATTCATGCACCCTGCGCTGAGCTTGGTGCAGCCATGCCACGGGTTCCAAAAAGTCTCGCTTTCCACCTTATATCACTCCTCCGCGCAGGCAAATCCGTGCCCACGGCAGATAACGACTGCCAAAAAAATCGCGCATCCAAGTCCGACTGCACAACGGCAATACGTCTCCACCATCAGCAGGCTCTGACTGTTCAAAAACCACCCCACAAGCTCCATCGCAAGCTGCGCCGCCGGTATCGCCCACAGCGCCCGCGGCAGTCCCGCGTCGCGGGCCATGGCGTAAACCGACAGCACCCACAGCGTCAGTCTCGCCGCCGCGACGATGACCGCCATCACCGGCGCCACGTCGACAGCAACTGTCCGCAACAGCTGCTCCGAAAATGCGCTGTAAAGCAGCGGTGAAAGCGTCGTCCAGGCAGACGAGAGCGCCAGCAGCAGCAGCATGTCGACACGGCAAATGGTCACAAGTCGCGTCCCGCGCCGCAGCTGCGGCAGTATCTGACATATCGCAATGCCGAGCAGCACTGTGCGAAGGTAGACGACCTGATTTTTCGCCAAGGAAACGCTCGCAAGCGTCGCGCCCGTATTCATCGCCGTGCCGAGATGGGTTGCGATATATGCATAAACGCATTGCAGCACGCCCGCCAGCAGCTCGGCCCACAGGCAGACGAGCACCGCGACCCGCGCACCTTTCGCCGGGCGCCCATCCTGCGGGCTGTCATACGACAGCTTCTCGACCAGCGAAACAAAGAAATACCACATTGAAAGTCCCGCTGCCGAGCTACCGTAGGCCAAAAGTATGGTCAACGCGCCCACCCACGAGCGGTGCAGCACGGCCTCCCATGTCGCAGCCAGCACGAACATGGGCAGCAGCCACAGCCACAGCTTGCCTATAATGATGAGCACCCGCACATAGTAATGCCCCACGCACTCGTCGATAAAGCTGTAATTAAAGCTGATGTCCCGCGCCTTAAAGGCGTAAAAAAGGTACAGGCAGCCCAGCACCTCGAGCAGTATCAGAAGATGATTATGTGCCTGCATGCCCCACATCGAGCGAGTGGTGAACGGTATGGTCAGTATGTAGGCACTAAGCGCCGCGACGACAAATGCCCGCCCCGCCTTCAGATAATATGCGTGCCGCTCAAATTCCACCCTCTCGTCGCCGCCGTAGCCAAAGCGTACCGCGCCGATGACTAAAATACCTATGCCGACAAGCAAAATGACCGCCTCGGTGTAGGTCACTACCGTCGTCAGGCTGCCGCGGATGGCCAGCGTCACCGACCTCATCGCGACATAGACCAGCGTCTCGAGCACTGCCAGCAGTATTCCGCGGCGATATATCCGCCCGCATTCGGCGTTTATCCTCTCATCGTTGAACATTTATTTTTCCTCCCCAAAAAGATAGTCCAGTGTGCAGCCCAGCACCCTGCAAATGCTGCGGCACAGCGCTATGGTAGGGTTGTAGTCCCCGCTTTCTATCATGTTGATGGTCTGCCGGGAAACACCTATCTCACGCGCCAGCTCTGCCTGCGACAGCCCCTTCTCTGCTCTCGCCTGCTTCATTTTTGTATTCATAGCGCCTCCATGTCAATTATATTTGACATGTGTATTATAGCACACCCAACCGTAAATGTCAACTATATTTGACATTTGGGCGCAAAAAAATGCCGCACCGAAATTATTTCAGTGCGGCAGCCATTTTAGGGCGATATTTCGGTCAAAACTCCTTGGTTTTACCCATCGGGCGACCCAGCGCGGTCATAAGCGGCTCGAGCTCGTTGGCCGTGATGGCGCAGCAGCCCGGCTTGGAGAGACAGAGCGCAACGTCCTCGGGCGTGTCGGCGCAGTAGAGGTGCATGGGCATGTTTTTCTTGGGATATATGTCGAATATCTCGGATTTGACGACTGCCATTGACAGACCGATGTCGTCATAATACTTGAAGCCCTCCTCGGGGTTCCAGCGTCTCATCTGAAAATCAGGGTAGCCCATCACATGCGCGTTGTACTTGGTCTTGAGCCACTTGATGGTCGGCGCGTCGAAGGCGTAGAAGCCGGCGCGGTCAAACAGCCCGTATTCCTTAAGTATCGCAACAGAAATATCTACGGTCTCCTCGGTATATTCCTTGATCTCCACGCCCAGCTGCATGTCGGGGCGGCGGGACGCCACCAGCTCGCACAGCTCGCGCAGCGTCGGGACCTCAACGCCACGGCCGGTGAATTTGTCACCAAATTTTGCGGCATAGCCGGCATCCAGCTGCTTTATCTCGTCCAGCGTCATGTCGCGCAGATGACGGTCAACGCCGCAGGTGCGCTTGCAGTTACCGTCGTGCATGAGCACCGGCACCTTGTCACGAGACAACCAGATGTCGAACTCAAAACCGTCCGCACCAACGTCGATGGCGGCCTCATAGGAGATCAGCGTGTTTTCGGGATATCTGGCGCAGTAGCCGCGATGCCCCTCTACAAAGATTTTTTCCATGAATTATTCCTCCGATCCGATGAAAAAAGTTGAACCTGCTCAGTTCACGCTCATTATAGCACATTTGCGCCGAGATGTAAACCAAGCGCCGACGATTTTTTTTAAAAAGCGAAAAAAGCGGTCGGGACGAGCGCCCGCTCGGCGCATCTCTCATCCTGACCGCTATTAGCTTCGGCCGCAAAGCTTTTTAAGACTTTTTTGAGTTGTAGACCGCAAACACATCAAGCCCCATTTCACGCTCGATTCCGCGCGTCAGCACTGCCAGCATCAGCGGCAGCGCCGTCAGTGCCAGCGCAATGGCAGTGAGGCCGCTTTGCGCCGTCGTGCGGAGATAGAGCGTGTCGGTATAGGTGGCGCTGAGCCAGTACGGAAACAGCACCGGGACAAATATCAGCAGCTGCGCCGCTGCCAGCCACCCACCGCCGGGCAGGATACGCCGCAGTCGCAGCTTGAGCGCCGACGTCTCGGGCGCTGTCGGCTCGAGCCTGAGTATGCGGACGCTCATGACCGTCGCGAAGCCCGTCAGTCCCAGTGACGCCACCGCACCCAGCAGCGACAGCACCAGCCCTGCCAGCGTGCGCCAGACGAAGGCCGTCGTTGCGCTGTCCTTGGTCACCATGGTATCGGAAAGATACCGTCGGCACTGCCGCCATGCGTCCGCCATGACCGCGGCCAGTGACCGCCGCTCCAGCGGATTCATTTCCAGCTCAAACGAGACCAGCGGCAAAAACGCGCATAGCACCACTGCCAGCACCACCGCCGACGGCAATATGTACCTTATATATAATGTAGCTTTTTTCATGTGTCAGGACTGTAGATCAACATCAATGTCAAAGCTGCGCATATTGTCAAAATCAGTCGAAACAGATACCTCGCCCGTCACTATCCTGGCTGCTACGCTCTCATACTCCGAAAGCGTGAATGCACCAAAGCGCCATGTCGACGTTGCAAGACCAACGGCGCCGTCATCCAGCCCCAGCAGCACACTCTTGCCCGAATGCTCTGCATCCCATTTGTAGTTATTATTCTTAAGAAGATTCAAAAGATCCCCGATCGGCTTATCCAGCAGCTTCATAGCCGAGGTAACGACCATGTTGGAATCCACCGAACGGTCACTATCCGAGCAAATAACGCGCCCATTGCACTCCTCGGCCGCTCGTATCACCTGTACGAACGTCTCACCCGGTGCAAACACCAGCTCCGTCCCCGAAAGATACCAGCTTTTCGCCGTATTATACAGTTCATCCTCTGTCATCTGACCGCCGCTGTAGCGGAAAACCACCTTGATTCGGTCAGCTATTCCCATATCGCGTGCGGCGTCATCAACTCCCTGAAGAAAGCCGTAGCCGTAAAGCAGATCGGAATTGGAATCCCGCTCGGATATAAAGCCAAAGTGCGTGTAGCCGTTACGCGTGGCGGCATATCCCGCGAGATAGCCCGCCTGCTCCTCGCAAAAGGTGACGCAGTAAACATTGGAGGAAATCTTTGTCGCCGGCTCAAGCGTGGGCACCTCGGTGGACTCGGCCACGGTCGTCGTGTCCTGCTGAGTATTATTTTTCAACTCGTCGATAATTGAGCCCGACTTGGGTGGCTCATTTTCAGTGTCAACCGCCGTTGGCACACCGTCTATCAGCAAAAAGGTGACATCCGGGAACAGATCCTGCACGTCGTAAACCGCCTCGCACAGTCCCTGCCCTGCACACACCACCAGCACCGCCCCCCTGACGACCGCCTGCATTATTATGTCGATCCTGTCCTCGCGAGAGGAGGACTCGGGCTGATAGGCATCGTATGTCTTGCCGTTGGCGATTGCAAAGTTAGCTGCAACATCCCACACAGCCTGGTTCATTGAGCCCGCGCCCACGTCACCATGATCTACGATAACCGCTATTTCGATGGTTTCCCCGCCCAACAGATTCCCACAAGATGTCAGCAAAGTACAGCACAGCAGCAGCGCACACATAATCGCCGCAACGATCCTTTTTTTCATAAGCAATACCTTCCCGCGGGCTCGCAGCTCCGCAGACAATTAATTATATGCTCACAATTCAGCATTATCGATTGAATTATAGCACAGTTTTTTTGATATGTCAACACGCGCGCCGCGGCGAGACGGGCTCAATTGCCGTAGCCGTCGCCCCGAAAATGGTTGACAGTGCCCAGCTGAGCATGCGCCCGGTTTGCTCTCGACTTCTCTTTGTGATGTCGTGGCGCGACCTCATCGCGCAGCTCTGCCATGACGAAAAGCAGCACTCCCAGCAGTGCATACGGTATCGGGCAGAACTCACCTGGATTCACCTGCGACATGAGGAAAAGCCCCGCATACGACACACCCATGGCCAGCTTAAACGCCGACGCACGTCTGAACACGGTAAAAATGCGCAGACCCAGCTGTAGTCCATAGGCCAGTATGCCGACAATGCCCAGGCTGCCGACGACCTGCGGTATCATCATGTGATACCAGTTCATGGCGCCCTGCCGCGGCGAATAAAGATCCTCATTTCCGCGATAGCCAATGCCGCGCCCAAACAAAATGTTGGAGCGCCAGTCCTCCATCATGCGGCCAAGTAAGCCGTAACGCGGCTCGTCCTCGCTGACAAAGCTGCCAACGTCGCCAATACCATAAAACAGCATCAGCCGATCCAGATTCAGCAATATCAGCACCAGCAAGCCGACACCGACCAGGCCGTATATATACCACACCCTCCGGTCAGCATAGCAAAGATAGACTATGCAAATAAACAGCTCCACCGTGCCCATCAGCAGCCCGCCGCGCGAGCCGGACAGCACTATGGCGGTGTACATCAGCGCAAAGCTCAAAAGATGCAGCCGATGTCGCCCGCCTCGGGCGGCAAAATAGCACGGCATGGGCAGCGCCAGCATGAGCATGGTCGCGAGGTTGTTGCTGCTCTGGAAGGAGACCAGCATATGCGTCTCCAGCATCTGCTCCCACCCGCGGCAATAGTAGACCGCAACCGAGAAGCAGCACATCAGACCCATGGTGTAAATCATCCCCGCGAAGCGCTCAAAAATGTCGTATTCGCGGCGTACGCGGATATAGCTGCGCGCGCCGATATACGCCAGCAGCATGCCCGGCCCCAGAAAGCCAACATAATACAGCGAGGTCACGTTAAAATACTCAGCTGCCGATATCGTGCCAACGCCGCCGAGCACTATTGCGACTGCCACCGCGACACTGCCCCACAGATTGATGCCGGTCTTGAGCTGTGGGCGGTAGACCAGCGCATGCAGCAGCACGGCGCCCGCCACCGGTATCGCCATCCATATGAAGGGCATAAAGGTGGTGGCGGAATCATAGCAGTCGGTGAGAAAAACGCACATCAGCAGCATTGTCACCAGCGGCGCCAGCGCGTCGCGGCATAGCACAAGCTTCAGTATAAATATCCATGCGAACACCATCGCCCCGACGACCTCAAGGTCGAGCGCCGCGGCGGCGCAGGCCAGCGCCAGCTCCACTCCCCAGCAGATCGGGCTCATGAGCGCGCGGTTTATATGAGCCTTCAGCTCAAGCCACTTTTGAATCGGCATCACGACGGCGCCTGATCCGGTAGTATCGTTCATTATTAAATCCCCATTAGTCAGTCGACAGCCAACCGTGCGCTGTCATAATTGTGCTCAAAATAATCCACAAGATCGCCGATCACGCCGTCGGTGTTCGCACACACGCAGAGCCGGCACACCTGCTTGACAGAGTCGGTCGCGTTGCTCGGGCAGGCCGCAATATCAGCCGCGCGGAGCATGTCGATGTCGTTTTCAAAATCGCCAACGCAGCATATTGTCAGCGGCAAACCGGGGCGGTCGTAAAGCTCCCTGAAATCGGGCAGCATGGCGGCCTTGGTGCGGTCATGCCGATGAAACTCCAGCAGCCGCCGGCCGGATTTGTCAATACCGAAGGCATCACCATATCGGGCAATGCCGTCCGTGCGAACCTCCTCCAGCCGATCGGAGTCACCGATCAGCACTATCTTGTACCAGTCTCCGCAGCCCCATTCGGCTATCGGACGCGTGGTTTGCGAGGTAGCTGGCACGCGGCTGAGATTTTTGCGTGTCAGTTCGTCGTTAGGCTCGTACAAAAAGCCCTCATTCACAGTAGATATGCGCATTCCCAGCTCAGGATAGCTTGCACGCAGCCACGTCGCCAGCTCGTACGCCTCGGGCTGCTCCATGATGTAATCGCGAACCGACCGTTTTGCCGTCGCGTCATAAAGGCAGCAGCCGTTGCCGAGGCTGATCGGCGCATTGACGATGCGCTCGGGCTCAGGGATGATGTTGGTCAGATTCGCGGTAGTTCGCCCCGTTGCGAAGGTGAAAAGTCCGCCCTCGGACTTAAAATATTCTACCGCCTCAAGGTTTCGCGGCAAAAGCTCCGAATGCCGCCCCAAAAAGGTGCCGTCAAGGTCGGTCATTATCATCAGCCCATCAAATTTTTGACTCATGTTGCCTCTCTCCTACGTAATATCTCCAAAAGTGCCGCAAAATCGTCCGGCAGCGGCGCCTGAAAGCACATTTCCTCGCCCGTGCGGGGGTGCGTCAGCCGCAGCTCGCCCGCAAACAGGCATTGACCGTGTATCAGTGCGCCGTGTGTCGCCTCAAAGCGGGTGCGGCCGCCGCCGTAGGTCACATCCCCCATCAGCGGATGGCCAATGTGGGACATGTGCACTCTTATCTGGTGCGTTCTCCCGGTCTCAAGCTGACAGCGCACAAGGCAAAAGCCCGAAAAGCGCTCGAGCACCGTCCAATGCGTCACGGCCTCGCGGCTGTGACGGTTCGCGTCGCGAACGACTGCCATGCGCTTGCGGTCGCGCACATCGCGCCCCAGCGGGGCGTCCACCGTGCCGCTGTCCTCGCGCGGATTGCCAACTAAAATAGCATAATAAATGCGACTCATGCTGTGATGCTTGAGCTGTGCCGACAGCCCCAGGTGAGCCGCGTCGTTTTTGGCGACGGCCAAAAGGCCTGCCGTGTCCTTGTCTATACGATGCACGATGCCGGGACGGCTCACGCCGCCGATGCCCGACAGCGAAGCCCCGCAGTGGTAGAGCAGCGCGTTGACCAGCGTCCCGTCCGGGTTTCCGGCCGCCGGATGCACCACCATGCCTGCCGGTTTGTTTATTACAATTATGTCCTCATCCTCGTAAATTATGTCAAGCGGGATGCACTCGGGCTGTGCCTCATCCGGCACAGGCTCGGGCAACGTCACAGAAACGATGTCACCGTCGCGCAAAACATAATTCTTTTTGACGACCTTTTTGTTTACCGTGATGTCCCCGCCATCGGTCAACCTTGCCGCTGCCGCGCGAGAGAGCTCGGTCTGCGCCGCGACGAAGGCATCGAGCCGACCGCCCGCCGACTCAGGCGTTACGGTCAGTGTCACTGCTTTCATGCGACGCTCCCTGCGTCCCCGACGTATCCGCCGCGGCCGCCTTTTGCCTGTCCTCGCGGGATGTGCGAATGACATCCCATATCAAATAGACCACCAGTATTCCCGCGCCGACGCAAACAAACGAATCCGCCACATTGAACACCCATGTCCAAAGCTTGGGGAAGGCGCAGAAATCGATAAAATCGATAACATAGCCCAAAAGGATGCGGTCGATCATGTTGCCAAAGCCGCCGCCGATTATAAAGCTGAGTCCCAGCCGCGCCCAGGTGTTGCCGGGGCGATAGCGGAACAGATAAAAGGTGAGCGCGCACAGCCCCACCACCGAGCCGACGATAAACACCCAACGGTGCTCCGAAAGCAGCCCAAAGGCCATACCCTCGTTCTCGACATAGGTGAAGCGCAGCACGCCGGGGATGACCGACTGTCCCGCTGCCGACAGCTCTGCGGCGATAAACCATTTGGTCGCCTGGTCGAGCCAGATGGCGCCGACTATTACAAAAAGCCAAACTAACATTTTTTCTCCGTGCCAAACCGGGGGGCATCGTGAAATGTCCCCCGGACGGGCATAATTATTTGTTTTCTATGATGGCAGCGCAGCGTGCGCAGATAAAGCCATCCTCGGTGTGGGTTCCCTCGGTGGAGTGCATCCAGCAGCGATCGCACTTGTCGCCGGGCGCCACTCTGACAACGACGCCGATGCCGGACGCCGTCTCGGTAAATGCCCCCTCGGGCGCCTCGCCGCGAACCAGCTGAGCGCCGGACACGATAAACACGGTCGAAAGCTCCGCAGCGAAGGAATCGAGCAGCGCGTAGGTGGCGTCGTCGGTCGTGTAGACGGTCACGGCGGCGTCGAGAGACTTGCCTATCAGCTTGTCAGCACGCGCCAGCTCAAGCGCCTTCATGACATCGTCACGCAGGTCGAACAGCTGCTCCCAGTGCGCGGCCAGCTCAGGGAAGCTGAGCTCCTCGCGGTAAGCCGGCAGCTCATTGAGGAAGACGCTCTCGGTATTGTCACCGGCGGTGTGCGCCATGCAGCGCCAGATCTCCTCGGCTGTGAACGAAAGTATGGG
This sequence comes from uncultured Lachnospiraceae bacterium, assembly GCA_964463325.1. Taxonomy (GTDB): domain Bacteria; phylum Bacillota; class Clostridia; order Oscillospirales; family CAG-272; genus UMGS1002. Next base: position 12,327 of record CAYXBY010000018.1, read on the forward strand.
CGCCAGCAGCCGTGTCAGCGACGACAGTATGATATACATGGCGCTCTGGGCGCTGCGGCGCGGGAAGCCGTCCCGCTTGCCGGTGTAGACGCGATCCTTGGTGATGTCGATGTAGAGCTTGGAAAGCTCGATGGTGCAGAAATTGTTGATATCGTGGTAGATCAGGTGGAAGGAATAGCTGTCGTAGGCGCGGCGGCAGTCGGCCACCAGCGAATTAAGCTCATGCAATATCCACTTGTCGATATCCAGCATGTCCGCCGGCGCGACGGCGTCCTTCTCGGGGTCGAAATCGCCGATGTTGGCCATGATGATGCGGCAGGTGTTGCGTATCTTGCGGTAGGTCTCAGACAGCTGCTTGAATATGTCGTCGGAAACACGGACGTCGACCTGATAGTCGCTGGAGGCGACCCACAGACGAACGAGATCCGCGCCGTACTTTTTGATCATGTCGGCGGGGTCAACGCCGTTGCCAAGCGATTTATGCATGGCCTTGCCCTGACCGTCGACCGTCCAGCCGTGTGTCAGCACTGTCTTAAACGGTGCTCCCTGCCCCTTGGCGCCGACAGCCGTCAGCAGCGAGGACTGGAACCAGCCGCGGTACTGATCGGCGCCCTCGAGATAGAGGTCAGCCGGCCAGGTCACGTTTTTTGGCCATGCGTCGTCGACGCCGCCGTCCTCTACGACAGCGAAATGCGTCGAGCCGGAGTCAAACCAGCCGTCAAGCGTGTTGGTCTCCTTGGTAAAGTGCTTGCCGCCGCAATGCGGGCAGACAAAGCCCTCGGGCAGCAGCGCAGACGCCTCGCGCTCGTACCAGACATTGGAGCCGTGCTCGGCGAACAGCGCGGACACTGCCGCGATGGTCTCGTCATTGCAGATGGGCTTGCCGCAGTCTTCGCAGTAGAACACGGGGATGGGCAGACCCCAATGGCGCTGGCGCGAGATGCACCAGTCGGCGCGCTCGCGCACCATCTGCGTGATGCGCTCACCGCCCCATGCGGGGATCCATTCAACGTTTTTGCAGGCCTCGACGGCGGCATCCTTAAAGGCGTCGACCGAGCAGAACCACTGCGGCGTGGCGCGGAAGATGATGGGGTGCTTGCAGCGCCAGCAGTGCGGATACTCGTGCTCTATGACCTCGGAGGCGAACAGTGCGCCACTCTCGCGCAGGTCGGCAAGTATTGCATCGTTGGACTCGGCATAATACATGCCCGCGAACTTGCCGGCGTCGGCGGTCTGATAGCCGCGATCGTCGACAGGAACTATGATATCTATGTTGTAGCGGCGGCAGGTGTTGTAGTCATCTGCGCCGAAGCCGGGCGCGGTGTGAACGCAGCCGGTACCGCTGTCCATGGTGACATAATCCGCCATCAGCAGCACACTGTCGCGCTCAAGGAAGGGGTGACGCGCCTTCATGAATTCAAACTCGCGTCCCGCCATGTGTCCGAGCTCGGTGTAAGCCTCCACGCCGCCGTCCTTCATGGACTTCTCCGCCAGCGCACGCGCGACGATGTACTTCTCACCGTTGGCGTCGTTGCGCAGTATGACGTAATCCTCGGCGGGATTGAGCGCTATGGCGAGGTTGCCGGGCAGCGTCCAGGGGGTGGTCGTCCAAATTATGAAATATGCGTTGTCTGCCAGCTCGCCAAGGCGGCCGCAGTCGTCGCTGATGCGGAATTTGACGTATATCGAGGTGCACTTGTCGGTCTGATACTCTATCTCGGCCTCAGCAAGGGCGGTCTCGTCGTGCGGGCACCAGTAAACGGGCTTGAGACCCTTGTAGATGTAGCCCTTTTTGAACATTTCGCCAAAAACCTTGACCTCACGCGCCTCAAAGCGGGGAGCCATGGTTACATAGGGGTGCTCCCAGTCGCCGGTAATGCCCAGGCGGATAAACTGCTCGCGCTGGCGGTCGATAAACTTCTGCGCGAAGGCCTGGCAGGCATCGCGGAACTCGGGGATGGACATTTTCTTGCGGTCGAGCTTATTCTGCTTGATGATGGCGCTCTCAATGGGCATACCGTGGTTGTCCCAGCCCGGGACATAGGGCACATAGTAGCCGCTCATGACCTTGGATTTGTTGATAAAATCCTTAAGTATCTTGTTGAGCGCGTGACCCATGTGTATGTTGCCGTTGGAGAAGGGCGGGCCGTCGTGCAGCAAAAACTGGGGACGCCCCTCGGCATTCTCCAGCATTTTTTGATAGAGCCCTATTTCGTCCCAATATTTTAACGTCTCCGGCTCCTTCTGCGGCAGATTGGCGCGCATTGAAAAGCTCGTCTGCGGCAGATTGAGGGTGCTTGTGTAATCCTTTGGCATAGCTTTAAAAACTCCTGTCTTATATTTTCTTCATATCAGCCGGCCATCTCAAGGAACAGCTGAAGCAACGAAAGCAATAGATATGATATATAGAATGAAACGTCGATAGGCAGACCCTGAAACCAGCCCATCCTCTCAAAAAGACTCCGCACCGGCACGATAGCCGGCTCGGTGATCAGTGTAATGAAGCGCACGAAGCGCGAATCCTCGTCAGAGATAAACCATGACATCACCGCGCGAACCAGCATCGCGAGCAGCAGCACTGATATGACTGCCTTTAGCAGCACTATTATAAAATAAACGACTGTTGGCAACTTTGAAAATCCTCCCGGATCATTTGAATGTAAAGCCGGAGGTGCTGTCATCGTTCTCTGTGCCGGCATCGCCCATGCCAACGCGGCAGGGTGCCACCACAAAGGTTGTCGTAGACGCCATCTGAAGATCTCCGCCCAGCACATGCACTGCTCCCAGCAGAAAATCTATCAGCCGCCTGGAATTTTCGCGGTTAAGATCCTCGATATTCATAACGACCGTACAGCCGCGCGCCACGTGATCGGCGATCTCGGGGCCGTCGTCATAGCTCTTGGGGCGCATAACGCGCAGCGACATGCCCGGTGTGCGGTCGATTGGCAGCTCATGCTGCTCGCCGGCCTCAGCGGGCGGAATGTCGTCTATAATATCCGCACCGTTGGTTGCGTCAGCCTGAAGCTCATCACGAAACTTATCGTCATACAGCTCGTCCTCGTCACGAAGCAGCTTCTTAAAAAAATTCATATTTCCTCCTTAAGCCTCATCATTGCTCGGCGGCGAAAGCAGCGCCCGTCCCACCCTCACACAGGTGGAGCCGTGCCGCACTGCCGACTCAAAGCTGCCCGACATCCCCATCGAGATAACAGGCCTCTCTATATTATGTAGCTTTTCGCGCCAAATGTCAATAATTAATTTATAAGTTTCTGCAAAATATTTATCATAATCGCCGTCATGCTCCAGCTTTGGCGCCATTGTCATAAAGCCGCGCAGCCGAAGTGACCCCAGCTGAGCCACCTCAAGCGCCAGCGCCTCGGCATCCTCGGGCAGCACGCCGCTCTTGCCTGGCTCGCGTCCCGAGTTGATCTCGATGAGCACGTCCATCACGCGCCCCGCCGCCGCACAGCGAGAAGCTATCTCGCGTGCCAGCCCCGAGCTGTCGAGCGAATGTATCATGCACACCTTGTCGACGATATATTTGACCTTGTTTTTTTGAAGACTGCCGATAAAATGCACCCGCAGCCTCTCGCGGTCGTCCAGCCCCTCCCAGTGCTCGAGCAGCTGCTGAACGCGGTTCTCACCGATGTCGTCAATGCCGCAGTGGCGGTGCAGATAGTTTATCGCGCCGACGTCGGCATATTTGACCGCCGCCAGCAGCGTTATGTCGTTGGCGTCGCGCCCTGCGGCCTCAGCCGCCGCGCACATGCGCGACCGCAGCTCCGCCACACGGGCATCCAAATAAGAATACTCCATATTATCTCCCATCGGATCAGTCCAATATTCGCCCGTCGTACAGCTTGCCGTCCGAAAGCGAGACTATTATCTGATCGTTAAGATCCAGAAATTCGGTATAATTTTCGGTCGCATAGTCGCGCTCGGCGACCAGCGCATAGCCGCCGCTGCGCCCCAGCACCGTCACACGGCGGAATATCACCTCGGAGCCCGACAGCACATAAACACCGTCAAAGCCCTCTCGCGTGTGCAGTGCCTCAAGCGGCACACGATAACCCTGCTGACTGCCAAGTATCAGCCGCACCGACTGCACTCTTGCATAGTCAAAGCCCGCAGGCATGACGCCGCAGCTGAGCACCAGCACGCCGGCATCGGCGTCGGCGCGGGTGACGATCATCTTAAGCTTGAGCCCATCGAGCTCGACACTGTATTCCCCGCCAACCTCGACGCTCGATATGACATCCGCATCGGCGACCAGCGCCACATACCACTCATAGCTCGTCACCAGCTTGCCCACTGGTACTCCCGCACCTGCATACGACGGCTCAGCTGCCGCCATTGCGCGCAGCTCACCCGCGCTCACCGTGTCGAGGCGCGACACCGCAAAGCTCGACTCATAGCCGTCACAGCCATAAAAGAAATAGCTGCCCGTCTCGCTGTACAGACTGTCATAGCTGCCGCCGTAAGCGCTGTTCAGCCGCGTCAGCGACTGCTCAAGCTCGGCGTATTCGTCGTCAAGCGAGCCGCCGCGTATCAGCTCTCGCGCACTCAGCGCAACCAAAAGCTCGCGGCGCTGTGACGCTGTGTCAAGGCTACCGCGCTCAAGCGACGTCATAAGTGCACCGTAGCTTTCAGATAGCGCCGCCTGTGTGCGGTCAATGCCACCGGCACCCGGCTGCCCTAACTGCCGCGCCTTGTCGAGCAGTGCCATGTGCGACTCGATCCGGCGTCGCTCGGTCAGATATTCCTCGGTGCTGCCGACCGTATACACGCGGCACAGCTCGGTGTCGGCGCTGACGCGCGCACTGTCCGCAACAAGGTAGACCGCCGCGCCGCTGTTGGCGCTGAGCAGCACCCGCTCGTCGCGAAATATGTAGCCATCCAACCTTTCGACGCTGTATTCGACCGATCTCACCGCCGGCACAGTTTGTGCGCGAACGGTTCCCAGCCCCAGCGCCTGATATAAAACAAGTGTCACAAGCAAGACCGCGACTGCCCACGCAGCTATGTATATCGCCGTTCTGCGGCGGCGGTCGGCTGTGCTGTGCTCCATTGCTCTCTCCTTTTCAGTGTTCTATTATGCGCAGTGCCGACGCGACAAGAGCCTCGGTGTCACCACCGTCGCAATCCAGCCAGTGGATGTCGCCGTGTGCGCCAAACCAGGTCAGCTGACGCTTGGCATAATGCCGCGTCGCCAGCTTCAAGCGCTCGACCGCTTCGTCGAGCGGCTGCTCGCCGCGAACTGCCGGCAGCAGCTCCTTATAACCGATGGCCTGTGCCGCTGTCCTTGAACGTTCAAACACGCCCTCGCGCTCCAGCCGCTCGACCTCGTCAAGCAGTCCCTCACGCAGCATGACCTCGACCCGCGCGTCGATCCGCCGATAAAGCGTCTCGCGCTCGGCATAGCGCAGCCCGAGGATGCAGGCGTCGTACCGCCCACCCGTCTCGCGCGAGCGCCGATCGAGCTCGGTCTTGGTCACGCCCTCGGTGTGGTATATCTCAAGCGCACGTATCACGCGGCGCACGTTGTTGGGGTGTATCGCCGCAGCGCTTTCGGGATCGACCGCGGCCAGGCGCGCGTGAAGCGCCTCTCTTCCCTGCTCTGCCGCCAGCGCTTCAAGCTCGCTGCGGTATTGCTCGTCCTCACGGACAGTGCTGAAGCCGCCCCGCAGCAGACTGTCGAGGTAGAGCCCCGTCCCGCCGCAAAAAATGGGCAGTCGACCGCGCGAGACTATGTCATCGACTGCCCGCTCAGCCGCCGCGACGTAGTCAGCCGCGGTAAAGCTGTCGCAGGGGTCGGCGATGTCGACCAGCCAGTGCCGTACCCGCGCCCTCTCGGCGGCGGTCGGCTTGGCGGTGCCAATGTCCATGCCGCGATATATCTGCATCGAGTCGCAGCAGACTATCTCGCCGCAAAGCAGCTCGGCCAGCCGCAGGCTGAGCGCCGTTTTGCCCGAGGCCGTCGGCCCCACGACCGCGACCACGCGCACACCGGCCTCGCCGTCCCGACGGCCGCTCATGCAGCCGCCTCCGTTACAAGCCTCATCACAATATCTTTTCCATTCCTATTTTTTGAACGCGCAGCCCGATCTTTTGATAAAATCCAACCGCGCCGACGTTGTCCGCCCAGACATTGAGCGTCACATTATAGCAGCCGCACGCGCGGGCATAGTCCAGCACATGCTCATACAGCTCACTGCCCACATGCAGCCCGCGACAGCTCTCATCGACACACAGATCGTCGATGTACAGCGTTTTGACATCGGTCATATTGTTGTCATTGACAAACTGCTTATGTATGCAGAAGGCGTAGCCGACAACCTCGCCCTCCGCCTCCGCAACGAACACCGGTGTCGTGTCATCCGCAAGGATGCCAACCAGCTGCTCGTCGGTATATTTCTTGGCACCCGGCTTAAAAAGATCCGGCCGCACATCGCTGTGCACCTTATGGACCTCGTACAGCAGCCGGTCTATTGTCGGGATATCTGCCGCACACGCGCGGCGAATAATAAGTTTCTTCATGATCGAACCCTCCAGCATCGCCACACACGGCAACGCTACCTATATTATATCACACATATGCGATTTTGCCAATGGGTTTTAGCAATTTTTAATAATGTAATGCGAGCCCCGCACGCTCGAGATGTGTCCGCAGAGCGCCTGAGATATAAGAAAAGCCACCGATCGTTGACATTGTACAGATCGATCGGTGGTCTTCTTTAGTTGATGTATGCTGATAAGTAGCATTTTCGCAAGACAAAATGCGCCACGAGCCGAGTAGCAACGCAGTATTGCACAATTTATTCAATCAGCATAGCATCTCCAAAGGAAAAGAACCTATACCTCTTCTCCACCGCCTCGCGATAGACCCGCAGCATGTCATCACGCGTCCACAGCGCCGACACCAGCATCAGCAGCGTCGACTCGGGCAGGTGAAAGTTGGTGATCAGACAGTCTGTCGCCTTAAAGCGGTAACCGGGGTAGATGAAAATGCCCGTCTCGCCCGACATCGGGTGCACAATGCCGTTGTCGTCCGTCGCGCTCTCAAGCGTTCGGCAGGAGGTGGTACCCACGCAAATGATGCGTCCGCCCGCCGCGCGGCGACTGTTTATGATATCCGCCGACCGCTGACTGACCGAAAAATATTCTGTGTGCATGATGTGCTGATCAATGCGATCCTCCTTGACAGGGCGGAAGGTGCCCAGCCCCACATGCAGCATGACCGGCACCACCGCGATCCCCTTGTCCATAATGCGCTCCAGCAGCTGCTCAGTGAAATGCAGTCCGGCTGTCGGCGCGGCGGCCGACCCCTCCTCGCGCGCATAGACCGTTTGATAGCGGCCGTTGTCCTGCTGCTGCTCGGTTATGTAGGGCGGCAGCGGCATGTGGCCGATGGTGTGCAGTATCTCATAAATATTGGCGTGCGCGGTACGGTCATAGTCAAAATGAATAATGCGGTTGCCCTCCTCGACCAGCTCGGTGACGTGCCCACGCAGCATACCGTCGCCGAACACCATGCCGGCGCCCACTCGCGCCCGCTTGCCGGGCTTGACCAGGCACTCCCAGCTGTCGTCGCCACGCGAGCGTAGCAGCAGCAGCTCGACCGGTGCCTCCGGGCGTCCCTCAGCGTGGCCGTACAGCCGCGCGGGCAGAACCTTGGAATTGTTGATGACCAGCGTGTCACCCTCATGTAAATAATCGATAACATCGCGGAAATGCCGATGCGCCAGCTTGCCTGTTGCGCGATCGACGACCAGCAGTCGCGAGGCGTCGCGCTGCTCAGCGGGATGCTGCGCGATCAGCTCCTCGGGCAGCTCGTAGTAAAAATCCGAACGGCGAAGCTCGGAATCCGGCTTGTTATTTATGATCACATTTTCGTTTTCCATATCAAAATTCGCGAACCTTCCTTATTTCACGTCACTTTTCGCGGGCATTTTACACCACGCTCGAATAAACTGTAATTGGTAACACATTACCCCATCGTTATTATACTACATCGCGCTCACAAATTCAAGTCTCGAGCCAATAATTCTTGCAGGCAGGTAACTTTTATATGACAATTGACAAGCCACTTCCCTTTCGCGGTGTTGCAACAGCGCTGATCACACCCTTTCGCTCCGGGCGACCTGACTACACCGCGCTTGCCGACCTCATCGACATGCAGCAGGCCTCCGGGGTGTCCGCGCTGGTGGTCGCCGGCACGACCGGTGAGGCCGCCACACTGACCTATCGCGAGCACAATGAGCTCATTCGCTTTGCCGCCGACCGCGCACACATCCCCATAATCGCAGGCGTGGGCTCAAACTGTACGCGGCGTGCGGTCGAGCTGGCGATATCCGCCGCCGACGCTGGCGCCGACGCGCTGCTGGCCGTCACGCCCTACTACAACAAAGCCACACCAGCGGGACTCGCGCAGCATTTTGGCGCCATTGCCGACGCAACGCCATTGCCGCTCGTGCTGTACAACGTCCCCTCGCGCACCGGCGTTGACCTCTCGCCCCGGCTGTGCGAGAAGCTGAGCCAGCATCCAAAAATTGTCGGCATCAAGGAGGCATCCGGCAATATCTCGGCCTGTGCCGAGCTCGTACAGCGCTGCGACGGTCGTCTGGCGCTGTATTCGGGCAACGACGACATGACCCTCCCCATTCTCGCGCTGGGCGGCGTGGGCGTCATATCGGTGGTCTCCAACATACTGCCGCAGCGCGTGGTCGAGCTGTACGACGCCTTTATCGCCGGTGACACCGACCGCGCCGCCGCACTTCAAGCACAGCTCATCCCACTGGTGCACGCGATGTTCTCGCACGTCAATCCAATACCGATCAAGTGCGTCATGGCAGACTTAGGACTGTGCCGCGAGGAATACCGTCTGCCGCTCTGCCCGCTCTCGCCCGACGAGCGCGCCAGTCTGCTCGACACCGTACGGAGGCTTTTGGCGGGGCTCCGCCCCGGAACCCCGGCAGGGGACTTTTGAAAAAGTCCCCTGCATCCCCAAAGCTCTCAAACAGCTTCGCGAGGAAGTCGCAAAAAAACCGGTTAAGGTGACGAACGCTTTGGACGTTCTCAACCTTAACCGGATTTCTTTTTCCTGATTGTTTGAAAGTTTTGCGGGGTCTGGGGTGCTTTTTCAAAAGCACCCAGCGCGTACAGGGGGCAGAGCCCCGAATACAACAATCATTTCATCAATTTTTTGTTGCGCGCATGGGCATAGGCCAGCGCGCGGCGGCGCTTCTGCGTCCGATCCTCCTGCGACTGATTCTTGGCCAGCAGCGCCTCTCGGCGCTCCTGCGACTCGCGTTGCTCGCGCTCAGCGGCCAGCCGTGCGGTCTCTCTCAGCCGCGCCTCGACCTCGGACTGCGCCTCGGCGTCGGCGTAGCGCAGATATTTACCAAAGGCATCCGGCCACACAAATGTCCGCGTGCCAATATCGCCGTCATCAAAAACGATGCGCACATAGTGCTCGTCGCGGTGCTCAACGTAGCCCCCACCCCAAATAATGTGTTCAACACGCTCCTGCATGGTCTCACCCCCGAAATAATCGTTGACTATATTATACTACTTTTTTACCACTTTTTCAAAGGGCATTTTGACCAAATTAATAAAAAATACGGCTATATGCAGCTATAATATTGTTCAAATCCACGGTATAATGGTGCAAAAATCCCGGTGAGGAAAGCTCCCCCCACCGGGATGATCTGTTCGTTTATTTAAGGCAGCTGTGCAACTCAGGCGCGGCCGTTGGAGCCCAGCACCTCGACGATCTTGTGCGTGACCATCTTTTTGACCTCGTCACGAGCCACGGACAGGTAGCCGCGCGGATCGAAGACGGAGGGATCGTCGTGGAAGACTCTGCGGATAGCCGCGGTCATAGCCAGGCGGATATCGGAGTCGATGTTGATCTTGCAGACTGCCAGCTGAGCGGCGTGACGCAGCTCGTCCTCGGGGATACCGATAGCATCGGGCATTTTGCCACCGAGCGAGTTGATCTCCTTGACGTATTCCTGCGGGACGGAGGAAGCACCGTGCAGAACGATCGGGAAGCCGGGCAGTCTCTTGGAGATCTCCTCGAGAATGTCGAAGCGAAGCGGAGGCGGAACGAGAATGCCGTCCGCGTTGCGGGTGCACTGTGCGGGGGTGAACTTGTATGCGCCGTGCGAGGTGCCGATAGCGATGGCCAGCGAGTCAACGCCGGTCTTTGTCACAAATTCCTCGACCTCCTCAGGGCGGGTGTAGGTGGAATCCTCAGCGGAAACATTGACGTCGTCCTCGATGCCGGCCAGCTTGCCCAGCTCGCCCTCGACGACCACGCCGTGTGCGTGTGCATATTCGACGACCTTCTTGGTGAGGGCGATATTGTCCTCGAAGGAATGCTTGGAGCCGTCGATCATAACGGAGGTAAAGCCGCCGTCGATGCAGGATTTGCAGATATCAAAATCTGCGCCGTGGTCAAGATGCAGTGCGAAATCGACACCGCTGTCCTCGGCGGCAGCGCGTGCCAGACCCATAAGGTAAGCATGCTTAGCGTACTTGCGTGCGCCGGCAGACACCTGAAGTATCACAGGGGACTTCTGCTCAGCAGCTGCCTCGGTGATAGCCTGGATTATCTCCATGTTGTTAATGTTGAAGGCGCCCACGGCGTATCCGCCGGCGTAAGCCTTCTTGAACATCTCGGTCGTTGTTACGAGTGCCATTTTGAATCTCCTTTTTGAATACAAAATTTATCACTCTATATTTTAATCGTTTTTGGCACAAAAATCAAGGGGTTATTCAAAAAAAGCCGATATTGTTGTGAAAATATTGTCCAGCAGGCGGTATGGGGACGAAATGCGGCAGGCTGCACGACTTTTTGAGGCCAAGCCCGCAGCACAAAAGGACAGGCAGCCAATGGCCGCCTGTCCGAGATCAGGTCGCAAATCACTGCATATTCATAGTAAATGTCAGATATTTCGCCGGCACACGCAGCTGAAACTCATCGCCATTGATCACCAAAAGCAAATATACATCATTGCTCGTGGTCGGCGTGGCGGACACGTCATAGGCCTCAACAATGCCATCGCTCGTCAACACAATGCCGTACAGCGCCATGAGGTCATCATCCTTGCGTCCAAGATAGGAAAGATACCATGCCTCGCCATAGTCGGAATCGGGGTCAAGCTCAAGCATCGCCTGCTTGTGTTCACTGACGTATTCCTCAAGCCCGGAGCTCTCAATTGTGCAAAGCAGCGCGCGAAAGTTGCCAAGACCTATTGCCTTGTGATCATAATCCTTCGTGCTCATCAGCTCGGTGGCGTAAAGCAGCTCGCCGTTCGCGCATTCATAGCTGCGGACGTCCATTCGACGTCCCGTCATGCTCATCTCAAACGATGAATACCATTCGCCGCCATAGTCGACCGAAAAGCTTTACCGTAGGAAACGGTAAAATATCCGCGGCTCGAGCATTGCCCGTGCGTTTGACATCCTATTCAAACTCATTGATCAGTAAGATACACCGCCGCATAGACCGGCGGCTGATAGACGCCCGTCTGATGCACGTCCTCGCCGCGTGAGGTCATGCTGCTCGCCCACTCGCCTCGATAGGTGATGTCGTAGCTCAGCTGAGGCGCGATGTGATACATTAAGATCGGCCTGCCTGCATCATCGAGCGAAGCCAAGCAGCTGCGTATCTCCATGCCGATATATTCAACCTCGGCAAGCTTTTTCTCATCGTTACAGGAAAACGCGTGGTAAGCCTGCGCCAGCTTTTGATCAAGCATGCCGTTATATTCATCGGTGTTGAAACTACAGCCGCTCACGGCCGCCTTCATCTCCGGGTCGGCCTGTGCTATCACCGATATGACAGTACCGTCGTCACAAAGCTGGACGGTCGAGCTGTCGGCTATCTTGGCACCGCACACCGTGTTATAAAATTCCACGCTGTAGTCCAGGCTGTCGTGTTGGACATCCACTTGAGAGTAATACGAGGCATCCATAAATTCACCGAGCGCAGTGCGCGCTGTCGCGATCAGCCTGTCCCGATCCACTGCGACGGCGCTCCTGTGTGCGGTGGCATCCAGTGGAAGCATATATCCTATAAGCTTGCCGCTCGCGCGATCTACGCGGAAGACAGTGTTATCGACGTTAGAGTAATACGTGTCATATCCGGCTCTGCGCATATATGGCTTCGAATACCTGCCAAACCTCACCGAATGCTCAACGCCGCGGAAGGTAAGAGTGCTTTTGGCATCTGAGGGAACGATCTCATTGCCGTCCAGCCGTGCCGCCGATATCTTAGAGTGCAGGTCAGTGGCAAAAGCGGTATTTACTTCATATTCCATATCATTCAAAACAAGATCGTCTACCACAGGTATTTCGATAAAAATATCCCCAGCCTTGACCTGAGCAACAGCCTCGCCAATGTCATTTTTGGGGGCGGTGCCGCCCGGGGCGCAGGAGCTCAGCAAAAATGAGGCAAGTGTAAAAGAAAGCACAGTTACAAACAGTTTTTTCATGTTCTACCTCCTACTTTCGTTATTATCAGTTGTACAAGAAAAGTGTATTACTTTTTCTCATATCAGTGTCAACAAACTCATCGGAAATATCATTCAACGCAGAAGAGATTGCTGAAGTTGTGATTTCGCCATCATTGCAGAATGCCGATAAAGAAGCAAAAAATGCTTTGATCCATCGGGTTGCATCCGCACAATTGATCGTCGTTTTGAAACCGATTACATTTTTGGCACCGTTTTTATATGTCGCCACAACGAGATTGTTTGCCGTCTCCCCTCCTGCGCCGCATAAGCAGCAACAATACAAGACCAAATCACTATTTGACAATTCCCTCATTTCTCCCGCGCCAATATCAGCGTTACTCATGATTGGTGAATAAAGGTTTGAGTCACCAAATACTATCGTAGTTGCGGTTCCATGCCCGCGATAAACGAACACGTCAGAATTTTTCATGTATGCCGCAGCGTAACTGCCATCCGAAATGCTAGTATAGGTACTTATGCCGGCAGTCGAATTGTATATTGATCTAATGCTATTTGCAACTGGAATAAAGTGCGAGGAGTGGTCATGTACCCCTGAAGAGCTTGATGGGATGCCTATCATAACCGCAATGTTTCTATTTCCTGTCACAATGGATATTGTTGCAGCGCCCGTAACGCTTGGATCAACGCTGCTAGTCACCCCTATGGTCACACTTCCCTCGCTAACCCCTGTCACATATCCAGCAGATGTTGTTGTAGCTGCTGAATAATTTGAGTAGTATGTTGCTCCTTGGTTAAGTGTTTCTGTGGAAAACACCCCTGCCACCAGCTGTGTGCTGCTGCCCACCTTGACAGCAGAATCCCCGTACACAATTATCCCCTCAAGCGATTCCACCTCGGCATCGGTAAGTTTATCAAAGTACCAACGTTCAAGTGAGCTGCCGGAGTATTCGGCAGTATAGACATTGCCGGTACTTAAGTTTAACGCCATCGTGAGACTGGAATTCCCTTGATTTTGAACAACATAACCATACGGATTATCTTCATCCACAAATATTTTCCATCTGGCGTCATACACCACTGATGTCGCAACAATGCCTATGGGATATATCACCCTATCGGATGTATATTAATTATACTATATTAATGTACTCTCGTCAAGCAGCGCACACAAAAATCGTCATATCATACAAATAATGAAAAATAATTTGTACATCTTACCGGGGTACAGCCGCCGGCGGCATCCCCGCCGAGGCTTTGTCGGACAGCGCACAAAGTGACACGTTTTATGCAAATTGTCAATATACTTTGGCAATTATTTTAATAAAGGCCTATTTCAGGCTGGCAGCGTGCAGACACCTTGTATGATTCAAAAAGCCCTGAAACGACGCGCATTTCATGGCTTTTTATGTAACGTATGATTTGAATATGTTTTTTCTTTACCTCGAGCCTTCAGGCCTCCCCATATAACGCGCTCACAAATGCGCAACCTCGTGGCCGTCGGTGCTGTGTATATCGACGGTGCGATCCTCGGGCACATAGCTGTCGGGGAAATGTATCATGACGTTGGCAGCCTCGAGGCGGGACTGAAGCGTGCGGATATCGACGTCAGACACGGCGCGGCCGGTCTCCAACGCCAGGCAGGCCGCCTCGCCCGTCGCCTGACCGGTCAGGATGGCCGGCGGGATGACGCGTATGATATCCCAGCCGTAGCCGCTGGCTGAGGCGCTGCGCCCGGCGGTCAGCATATTGTCGTAGCCGCGGCGGGTGAGGGTGCGCAGGGGCACCTCAAAAAGGTAGTCGCGATGGTCGAAATCGTTTATGGCACAAACGGAATCGTCAAAATGGCGGTAGCAATCCTCGACGCGCAGCGTGTAGTCACCGTCGAGGCGGCAGGTGGTACGGAAATTAGGCATCATGGGCAGCATGGCGATGTCGCGGCTCAGTCTGTCGTCGCCGCGCACGCGCTCGAGCATGGCCAGCTGATTGCGGATCAGGTAATCCGAGACCTCATCGACCGTCAAGCCGCTCCAGCGCGGCATCTCGGGCGGCTGGCCGTCGCCGTAGAGGTTGATCGAGCCGCCGCGAACCGGCTTGAAGGCGTGGCGTATGTCTCCCGACTCAACTGCCTTCCGGCAGCTCTCGAGCGTTATGCGCTTGCCGCAGTAGGTATAAAAATTCTGACCCGGAATGGTCGGCATACCCGAGCGGCGGAGCAGATCGGCGTCACCGGTGGTGTCGATCAGCATGCGGCAGCCGTAGTATTCGAGGCCGGATTTGCTGTCGCAGATAACGCCACGGCAGTGAGTGCCGTCCATGTCGGGGTAGGCGGCAGAGCAGTCGAAGAGCAGGTCGATGCCGGCAGCGGTGACGGCCTCGGTCAGCTGTAAAGCAAATATATAGGGCGAGAAGACGGTTCTGTAGCGTTTTTCCGTGGGCTCGGACGGCTCGCCTTGACGCCATTCGTCGTGCAGGTTGTCGTAGCCGTATTTGATCGATTCACGCAGCCATTTTTCAGCAAGGCCGAAGATGATCTGCTTGCCACGACCGTTGCACATGGGAACGAACAGATTGACCAAACCGAGCGTTGCGAGACCGCCGAGAATGTTTGATTTTTCGATGAGCAGCACACTGGCGCCGCGTGCTGCGGCCGAGACGGCGGCAGCGACGCCGGCAACACCGCCACCGGCCACTATGACGTCATGCGACGCGCGGCGCGGGATATTTTTAGAAAATACAAATTCCTCTGACATAGGATTGCCCTTTCGCTATATATTATTTGATGAATGCCCAATATGACAGATATCACATGATATTATACGTCATTTTGCGGTGGCGTGTCAAGTGGTGATCGAAAAAACATCAAAAAAAGTTAATAAAATGATAAGATAGTGTTGACTTTATAGTGAAGAATGTGGTATAATTTGAAGCGTAGCGCCGGTGTGATGGAATTGGCAGACGTGCTGGACTCAAAATCCAGTGGTAGCG
>CAYXBY010000019.1:0-8390 GCA_964463325.1 uncultured Lachnospiraceae bacterium
TATGAGCTTGCGTTTGCAGGGCGGAGCCCTGTATGAGCTTGCGTTTGCAGGGCAGCGCCCTGCATGAAAGTCCCTTTATTTTTTCTTGCGGCAAATGACAACTGCTGCCGGCATCAGGCAGGCAATCAGTCCCAGCGCAACAACGGAGCCGCAGCCGCCCTTTTCGGTCGTACCGGCGGCGGTGGTGGTGTCAGCGGGAGCGGGCGTAGTCACATCTGTGGTGGGCGCGGGCGTAGTAACGTCAGGAGCCTCGGTCGTAGTTTCGACGGGCGTTGTCTCGACGGGCGTTGTCTCGACGGGAGCCTCGGTCGTAGTTTCGACGGGAGTTGTATCCTCGGTCATCTGAGGCATATCGTCAATGAGCAGATCAATGCCGGCATATACCGCGATGTTGTCTATCTGAGCGCAGAGGCCGCTGCCGCGAGAGCAGAAGCCAAAGCCACCGTCATACCACAGGTCGCTGACCTGGTCGGTGTCCTTCCAGCCCTCACCCTTGGCAGGATCAACATAGCGATTGCCGTTGACATAGACCTTTGTCACACCGTCGGCAACTTCGATCTTGATGCGGAAGGTGTCGGTGCCCATGGCGGACATTTTAGATTGTAGATCGGCGGTCTGGAAGTGGTTACGGTACTGACGCCCCCACTTGCCGTCGATTATCGTGCCGAGGTGCTCGGTGCCATTGACGTGCGAGGAGCCGCAGTAGATGGCGTTTTTAGTGTCCTTGACGCCAAAGAGGAAGTAGAGCGTGTGTCCGGCGCTGCCGGGGTTGGCGCTGGAAATGACTTTCCAGTCGTAGACGACTGTGAACTTGTCAAGTCCGGTGACGGCAGGCCAGGGCAGCTGATAAAGCTTGTCGCCACTGAAGCTGAGCAGCTCCATTTTTCCGTTGGCTATGACGACGTCGTAGTTGTCGTTCGGGTCGGTGTAGTCATATTTGGGATCGGTAAAATCCTCGGAATAAATGACCTCACCGTCAGTGTAGGCTGCGGCCGGGATGATGAAGGCTGCGCACAGCAGCGCCAGCACGGCCAGCGTGATACAAAGCTTTTTCATGTGATGATCCTCCTGTTTATTTATGGTTCACAAAAAATGTCGATGTGAAATATGCCCGCGTGCCGGGAGGCGTTACGGTGTCAGGCGGTTGGGGCCACGGAACAGGAACTGCACCTCCTTGATGGAGAGGCCGAGGAACAGCATGGTCAGGCGGTCAAGACCCAGACCGAAGCCGCCGTGCGGCGGGCAGCCGTAGCGGAAGAATTGCAGATAGAACTCGACGTCCTTGTCCAGTCCCTTTTCGGCGGCCTGCGCCTTGAGCACGTCATAGCGATGCTCGCGGACGGCGCCGGTGGTTATCTCGCAGCCGCGCCAGATGAGGTCGTAGCCCATGGGCACACCGCGCTCATCGCGCATGTGGTAGAAGGCACGCTCGGCGGCGGAATAGTCGGTGACGAACAAAAATTCACTGCCGTACTTTTCCATCGACAGCTTGGCGCAGAGGTGCTCGGCCTCGGTGGTGAGGTCGCCCTTGGCCTCGTCGGTGACGGTGTAGCCGTAGCGAGATTCAAGCTCGGCGTACAGCTCGCGCAGCGTTATGCGGGGGAAGGGAACAGTCGGAACTATGACGGGCTTGCCGAACAGGCGCTCGATGTCGGCGCCGTGGCGCTCTGCGACGCGGGCGAGAGTATATGCCAGCAGCTCCTCCTCCATGTGCATGACCTCCTCGCAGCTGGTGACATAGCTGAACTCGAGGTCGAAGCCGGTGAATTCGGTGGCGTGCTTGTTGGTGTAGGATTTTTCAGCGCGGAAGACGGGGCCGGACTCGAAAATGCGCTCAAGTCCCGAGGCCATGGCCATCTGCTTGTAGAACTGCGGCGACTGCGCAAGGTAAGCTTTAGTGTCAAAATACTTGACCTCGAATACCTCGGAGCCGGATTCACTTGCCGCACCGATGAGTTTGGGGGTGTGTATCTCGACGAAATTGCGCTCGAGCAAAAACTCGCGCATGGCGGCGGTCAGCGTGGTCTGAAGCTTGATCATAAGCTGGTTCTGCTCGCGGCGCAGGTCGATCCAGCGGAAATCCATTTTGGAATCTATCTCGGAATCGTCCTTGATGGGCAGCGCGTCGGCGATGGAGTAGACGTCCAGTGTGTCTGGCAGCATTTCGATGCCGCCCATTTTGACGTATTCGTTGGCGACGACCTCGCCCTCAAAGGAGACGACGGAGTGAATGGTCAGCGTGTCGATCTTGGCAGCCAGCTCGGGCAGCTTTTCCTTTTCGACAGTGACCTGCAGCTTGCCGGTGATGTCCTTTATGACGAGAAACGCCATAGTGCGCTTGTTGCGCAGGTTCTCAACAAAGCCGGAGATGCGGCAGCGTGTGCCGGGCGTGACGTCCTTGATGTAGGTTCTTTCCATTGATATAATATGCCTTTCGTGTATTTTTGTCTGTGTCAGTCTATGGGGTTGCCGTCGTGATCAAACAGCGGCAGCGGCTGGAGATATGTGATATCGGGGCGGCCGATGGCGTCGCCCTCGGCGAGGATGGTCATGCGGCCGCAGACGATGCCGCCGGCCTCGTGCACCAGCTGCTCCATGGCGTGCAGCGATTCACCGGTCGAGATGACGTCGTCTACCAGCAATATGCGCTTGCCGCGCATCAGCTCGGCGTCGGCCGTGTCGAGGTAGAGATTCTGCTCGGCGGCGGTGGTGATGGAGCGGACATTGACCTTCATGACGCCGGTCATGTACAGCTTGGGCGCCTTGCGTGCCAGGAAATATTTCTGGTTGCCTGCCAGACGCGCCATTTCATGCACCAGCGGGATGCCCTTGGCCTCGGCGGAGATGAGGTAATCGTACTCAGGTGCGCGATCGAGCAGCGCACGGGCGCAGGCGGTGGTGAGCTCGGGGTCGCCGAAAATGACGAACGCGCCGATGGACAGCTTATCGTTGAGCGGGCAGATGGGCAGCTGACGCTCCAGCCCTTCGATGTTTATTTTATAGTATTTCATAGGCCTTCCTCTTTCAAACAGCTTTTCAATATAATTATACACCTAAATGAAAAAAAGTCAATACACGTCGAAAATGTTTTTGGCGTTTTGAGTTAACAAGTGTTAAAAATGTGTTGACAAATAACATGCGATATTGTATAATCAAAGGTGGAAAAGGCCCGCGAGAGGGCAATATTAAAGAAAGGTTAGGTTCACATTAATGAAAAAGCTATCCGCCATATGTCTGCTTTTCTGCCTGTTGGCAGCGCTGTCTGTCGCCTGCCTGCCCGCCTCGGCGGCGGACGATCTGTATTCGGCCGCAAATGACGGTGATCTGCTCTATTCCGTCAATTTCTATGGTGACGAGCGTTATTCGCCCGCCAAGACGCTTGGCAACCCCATAGTCGAGGTAGACCCGCTGGATCATGGCAAGGTCACCATTTCGACCGCCAACGACAAGACCAAAAACCGCTGGGGCGGTGAGATATCCGGCCTGCCGCTCAACGAGGGCACGGCCTATACCATGTACTACACCGTGACCCGTGAGTCCGATGACGGTGCGCTTGGCGTTTATGGCGACGATCATTATGGCGTTTATGGCTATTCCTACAACCAGCGCTTCCTCGAGGATGCTGCCACGCTCAAGGGGCACAACACCATTACATACGCTGACGCCAACATAAAGCTGGACTCCAACCTCAAGACCAACGGCGGTGTTTATCCGTCCGTACAGGAATACGCGATTGAGTTTAACGGCCAGCGCTATACCATGAAGGTCTATATCAAGGACAGCACCGGCAATTGGGTGCTCATCGACGAGACCGCCGACACAGAGATCCTGATATTCTACACCGAAAACCTCGGCTTCTATATGTATGTCTACTGGGCAAACAAGGCTGTGACGGTCAGCGACGTCAATATCTACAAGGGCATGCTGCTCTCGGGCGAAAAGCTGACTCCTATCGTGACCACCGAGCCTCAGCAGACTACCCCCGCGCCTGTCACTACCCCGGAGCCCGAGCCGCAGGTAACAACTCCTGCCTCCACTACGCCCGAGCCCACCCCGGAGGTGACTACGCCCGCCCCCACTGCCGACACCACTACCGCCGGTACGACCGAAAAGGGCGGCTGCGGCTCCGCCGTCGCGCTCAGCCTCCTTGCCGCTCTCGTGCCCGCCGGCATGCTATTGCGTAGAAGAAAATAATTGTATCCGGGGCTCTGCCCCGGAACCCCGGCAGGGGACTTTTGAAAAAGTCCCCTGCACCCCCAAAACTTTCAAACAATTAGGAAAAAAGTCATCCGGTTAAGGTTGAGAACGTCTAAAGCGTTCGTCACCTTAACCGGTTTTTTGGCGATTTTCCCGCGAAGCTGTTTGAAAGTTTTTGGAGGTTCCAAGGGACATTTTTTCAAAAAGGTCCCTTGGCGTTTGCAGGGCAGAGCCCTGCATATCCTCCAAAATTCGACACTTTTTGAATATGCTACTTGACAATTTGTTATTTGTGATATATAATGGTTGTTAGAATTTGGTGCGAGCTGGCTAAGCTCCGGTGTGCACTAAGGAAGCAGGCGAAAATGGGAACAAAAAACAGCGCCGACAAAGGGTACGGCGAATGCTGATCCGGCGCATCAAGGTAGAGGGCGAGCCACGTCAAAGGGACAAATTCGAGCGTTTGTACGTCAAGTATCGATACAAGATGTACTACGTTACGCTGTCCATTCTGCATCATCAGCAGGACGCTGAGGATGCGGTGCACAATTCCTTTTTGGCGGTGGCCGGTGCCATGAGCAGGCTGGGCGACGTAGACTCAGCCGAGACGGCGGCATACATGTACCGTGTCGTTAAAAATGAAGCACTGAATATATACAATTACAACATGCGCCGCGTGGCATTTGAGCTGAGCATTGAAGATGTAGCACGCGACAAGCCTGATGCGGTGTCCGACTGCGAGCTGGAGCAGCTTGCGAGGGCACTTGAGTTTGATGAGGTAGTGCGGTGTATTGAGAGCCTGCCGGAGCATTACCGCGCGGTGCTCGAGCTTCACTTTGGACACCAGTATACCGCGCCGCAGATAGCGCACATGCTGGGGCTAAAGCTCAGCACAGTCAAGCAGCGACTGGTGCGCGGCAAAAAAATGCTGTTATCTCGATTGGAGGGTGACAAATGAGACATTCAAGAAATAACACTAATATCGAGCTTCAACGCGCCTTTGTCGAGGCAGAGCGGCGCGAGAACCGGCGCATTCCCGACGATGCAGATATTGCATGGCAGCCCTCGAAGCGCTTTAACAATCGCATGAAGCGCATGATCCGTGCTCAAAGGCTGTGCGGCGCAGAGCTGTGGCACCTGGCGAGCCGATGCGCTGCCTGCCTCGTGGTGGTGGCGCTGGTGGTGGTTTGCGCGACTATTGGCACCGATGCGGTGGGCGCGCCGAGGATAGAATACGAGTACCGGTGCGTCGAGGATGAGCAAATGGATTATATCTTCCCGGCGCATCAGGCTCCCGGCATACCGACACGACTTGAAACTGTTTTTGAATTGTCGGCGGAGCTGATCCCCGAAGGCTATTGGCTGGAGGAGCAGGAGATCACCGACCACCACTATTATGTGAAATATGTCAATGATGACGGCCAGGCCATCAGGCTGTGTCAATGCGTGACGACTTCATGTGCTTATTCATTAGCATTGTACAAAACCACGGTTACAGATGTGCTTGTCGCCGGATATCCCGCCAAGCTGGTGGTGGACGATCGCAAAAGCGATGTTACGTGGCTTAATGAGGATTATTTTTTCAGCCTTTGTTATACCGGAAACGCCTGCGAGGGCGACCTTGATGCAGATGCGCTGCTGCAAATGGCAGATGCGCTGATGACACGAGGACATGCGGTCGAATATTAAAAAAACGTAACCCTTTTGACGGACGGCGCATACATATAGTTATATAACTCGTTGAAACGACAGCGAGATCAATAAAATATTATCATTTGGAGGCTGCTATTATGAAAACACGTCGTATTGTTACCCTTTTGCTGGTGGTGCTGACCTTGATCAGCGCACTCGGCATGCCGATCCTGGCCGCAGATGCGGTCGCCGCTGGCGATTATGGCATCGCGCCCGTGGCACTCAATTATTTGAGCGCACGGCCTGAGTTTGATATCACAGACGGAACCGCACGGCTCAATTCGCATTTTGAAGGTATTGAGGGCGTAACCACATGCGTGACAGTTGAGTCCAAGCTGCAAAGAAAGACAATATTCGGCTGGCGCGATGTTGACAACGGTCAGCCTGATGACACATGGGTCGATTATTATTACATACCCAGTGGCTGCTCGCGTCATACGCTGGCGCTGTCCAAGGAGGGCTCGTATCGCGCACTCATTACCTACACCTTCAGCGGCACGGCCGGGGCGGATGAATCTACATCATATACAATGTATGCGGATTATTGATTCGGGCGAAAATTGAGCCCGGCAGGCGGTGAGCGGCGCTGTAAGCTGACTTATTTGTGTAAAAATACAACATATGCGCCGTACCTGAAACGAAATTTATCGAAAATGGTTATTGACATTGATGGCCAATATGTGATAAAATCTTCACATCAAATTCACAGAAGGAGAAAGTCATGAGATACACCGGCCGTGCAACCGAATACGCTACGTCAGCCATGCACTCGGATATGGCTTTTTCCGCCTGCGCACAGAACCGTCAGTCAACTGCGGCAGCGTCTGCAAACTGCGCCGGTACTGCCAGCTCTAACACATATGGTCTTGTAAGAGACACTGCGCTTGCAGTGTCTCTTTTCGTTTTGCTCATGCTTGTAGTGGTGGAGGTAGCTGTATTTGGTGTACTGGCTCTGTCTGTGCTGCTGGTACTGTCGATACTGGCCATTATTTACATTATCGATGTACGAATTATTATTCCCAATCACGGTAAGGCAAATGTTGAATTAAGCCGCTCGCGCGTCGCTTGACCCGAGCAAAGCATATCGACCGCCTTACCTCATAGCCCGGGGTGAGGCGGTCTTAATTTATATTCCTCATGTTATTATGTGCCGCTGATGTCGGCACCTGATATAAAAATGATCAAAAAAGGAGATCTCTCAAAATGAAGACCACAACCAAGCTTTTGTCCCTTGTACTTGCATTGCTCATGACCGTTGTCTGCTTCGCAGCCTGCGGCGATGGCTCTGCCAAGAATTATGCTGCAAACAACACTGAGTTTTATATCGGCTGCTCCGGACCGCTGACGGGCCCGGCTGCCGCCTACGGCATCGCAGTTAAGAACAGCGCTCAGCTGGCTGTCGACGAGATCAACGCCAACGGCGGCATCAACGGCGTCAAGTTCAAGTTCGTTATGACCGACGATGAGCACAAGGCTGAGAACGTCAGCACCAACTATTCGACCATGTACGAGGGCGGCATGCAGCTGGCACTCGGCTGCGTCACCTCCACCCCCTGCCTTGAGTTTGCTGCTCTCTCGCACGACGACAATCTGCTCTTCCTGACTCCCTCCGCCACTGCGGACGATGTTGTCAAGTATGACAACGGCTATCAGATGTGCTTCGCCGATGCCAACCAGGGCACCGAGGCTGCAAATTACGTCAACTCCACCTATGCCGGCCAGACCATCGGCATGCTCTATCGCTCTGATGACGCCTACTCCACCGGCATCCGCGCCAAGTTCCTCGCCGCGCTCGACTCCAGCATCACGGTAGTCGAGGCCAGTTTCTCGGGTGACACGGTTGCCTCCTTCCAGTCTCAGATAGACACCCTCAAGTCCTGCAAGTTCATCTTTATGCCCATCTACTCTGCGCCTGCCGCTCAGTTCATGGACGAGGCTAAGAATGACGTCGCCGCTGACGCCGTTTACTACGGCTGCGACGGTCTTGACGGCATCGACACCAGCGTTGAGGGCTTCAACGTTGCTACCATTCCCCAGAAGATATCCTTCCTCTCGCACTTCAATTCCAAGGCTACCGACGGCGCTGCCGGCGAGTTCATCAAGAAGTACACCGCCAAGTACGGCAGCGATACCCTCAGCCAGTTCGGCGCATCCGCATACGACTGCGTTTACGCTCTCTACTACGCTCTGCTTGAGGCTGGCGACAAGGTTTCCGTTACCTCCTCCCCCAGCGATATTTGCGACGCGCTCCGCGAGGTCTTTAACGGCAGCTTTACCTACACCACCCCCGGCGTCACCGGCTCCAGCATCTCCTGGGATGCTAACGGCTTCGTCAAAAAGACCGCTCTGGTCTATGTTATAAAGGAAGCAGACTAATTTGGGACGCGCTCGGGGCTCTGCCCCGGACCCCGCAAGGGGGGGGACGCGCTCGGGGCTCTGCCCCGGACCCCGCACGGGGACTTTTGAAAAAGTCCCCGTGACCCCCAAAACTTTCAAAATGC
>CAYXBY010000019.1:8490-27080 GCA_964463325.1 uncultured Lachnospiraceae bacterium
TTCGCGCATGAGGCGATAGTGCATCTGAGGGTGCGTCGCTGCGCGGGAGCAGATGCTTTTTGCAAGGGAGACTTTTGAAAAAGTCCCCGTGACCCCAAAAACTTTCAAAATGCTTCGCGCATGAGGCGATAGTGCATCTGAGGGTGCGTCGCTGCGCGGGAGCAGATGTTTTTTTGTAAGCAAAGCTCTAAGACCCCTTTGTTGGAAGCTTTTTGCGCCGCTTTTTCTCGAAAAAGCGGCAAAAGTCCCCTTCGTGTAACTTTTTTGCGCCGCTTTTTCTCAAAAAGCGGCAAATATTTGGAGTATTTATGAAGATCATAGAGATATTGATAAACGGGCTGAACGTTGGCGCGATATATGCGATGATAGCGTTGGGCTACACCATGGTATACGGAATTGCGAAGATGTTGAACTTCGCGCACGGCGATATAATCATGGTCGGCGGGTATGCGCTGTGTGTGGCGTGTGCATCGAGCGGGCAGCCGTGGTTTATATTTGTTGCGGCGCTGATCGCGGTAGTGGTCTGCACGGTGCTGGGTGTGACGGTCGAGAAGGTGGCCTATCAGCCGCTTCGCGGGGCGTCGCCGCTGGCGGTGCTGATAACTGCGATAGGCGTCAGCTATCTGCTGCAAAGTCTGGCGCAGGTCATATTCGGCTCGGCGTCGCGCCGTGTTGCGGTGCCTGACCTCGGCCGACTGACCATCGGCGGCCTCACCATAAAGTATTCGACCGTGATCACGCTGGCGGTGTCTGTCGTCGTCATGGTGGCGCTCAGCCTTTTTGTCAAGTACAGCAAGACGGGGCGCGCCATGATAGCGGTATCCGAGGACAGAGGCGCGGCACAGCTGATGGGCATAAACGTAAACAGCATTATTACCGTCACCTTTGCCATCGGCTCGGCGCTGGCGGCGCTGGCGGGGCTGTTTTTCCTGCTTCAGTCGCCTTACATCACCAACACCTTTGGCGCCATGCCCGGCATCAAGGCGTTTACGGCGGCGGTCATTGGCGGCATCGGGTCGATCCCGGGCGCCATGGTGGGCAGCCTTGTGCTGGGATTGATCGAGAGCATTTGTGATTCCATCCCGGTCATCGCGCCCTACAAGGATGCGATCGAATTTTCCATCCTTATAGTAATACTGCTCGTTCGGCCGACGGGACTGATGGGCAAAAAGAGACGGGAGAAGGTATAATGAGTAAATTTATCAAGCATTACGGCAATTATATCGTTATCGCGGTGCTCACCGTGGTCCTTGCCATACTGGTGTTCTCTGGGGCGCTCAAGACGTCCACCACCATCATTCTCGAAAAGATAACCATCAACATAGTGCTGGCAGTGTCGCTGTGCCTGGTGGTCGGCTTCCTCGGCGAGCTGTCGCTGGGGCATGCCGGCTTTATGTGCGTCGGCGCCTACCTGGGCGGCAAGATATCGGTGCTGCTGGTCAATGCCATGGGCAACGGCATCCCGGCGCTCATAGTCTCGCTGGCGGTGGGCGGCTGCACGGCAGCGGTCTGTGGCTTTATCATCGGTCTGCCGGCGCTGCGCCTCAAGGGCGACTACCTTGCCATCGTCACGCTTGCGTTCGGCGAGATAGTCAAGGTGCTGTTCCAGCAGTCGGAGACGTTTGGCGGCAACCTCGGCCTCTCGACGCCGCGCTACAAGGGTAAGACCTTTTTCATCGTCGGCTTTATACTGGTGCTGCTGACGCTGTTCGTCATACAAAACCTCATGCGCAGCAAGCACGGCCGCGCCATCACTGCTATCAGAGACAACGAGATAGCGGCGCGCGCGACGGGCATTCAGGTCACGAAATACAAGCTGGTGGCCTTTATAGTGTCTGCCTTTTTTGCGGGCATTGCCGGCGTTATGTACAGCTACACCAACTCGACCGTTCAGGCGGCCAAATTTGACTACAATTATTCCATCGAAATACTTGTCATGGTGGTGCTTGGCGGTATGGGCAGCATAAACGGCTCCATAATCGCGGCGACGCTGATCACCATTCTCAACGAAAAGCTGCGCACCTATCTCACCGGCGACCTCGCCGTGCTCAAGGACATGCTCTACGCGCTCATTCTCATAGCGCTGGTCGTTTACAAGAACGCGCCCGCGCTGCGCGCCTTCCGCGAGAAATACAACCTCAAGGGGCTGTTTGACAAGCTGTTCAAGTCGCGCACCGACCCCGCCCGCGTCCGCGATGACTCGGCTGAGTGGGACCGCATACCGACAAAGATCAAAATGGACGAGATACTGTCCGTCGACATTAAGGTCGAGGACGATTACGCGCCCGAGAAGAGCTCAAGCCGCGGCAGCCGCGGCGACCGAGGGGAGGGGAAGTAATGGCTGAATACGTACTTGAGACCGAGAACCTCGGCATAAGCTTCGGCGGGCTTAAAGCAGTGCAGCACGTCGATCTTAAAATAAAAAAGAACGAAATATACGGCCTGATCGGCCCCAACGGCGCCGGCAAGACCACCATTTTCAATCTGCTGACCGGCGTTTATCTGCCAACGGAGGGCGATTTCAAACTGTGCGGCAAGTCGCTGCGCGGCCTGCACCAGGAGGCCATCTGCCACGCCGGCATCGCGCGCACCTTCCAGAACATACGGCTGTTCAACAACATGACGGTCGTGAGAAATGTTATGGTCGGGCTGTCGGATCAGCCAGAATACAAGTGCACGCTGGCCGAGAGCATGCTGCGTCTGCCGCGGCATTTCAAGGTTGAGAAGACCATGCGCGCGCGTGCAAAGCAGCTGCTGGAGATATTCGGTCTGCTGGAGGAGCGCAACAATCTGGCCTGCAACCTGCCCTACGGCAAGCAGCGCAAGCTGGAGATTGCGCGTGCGCTGGCGACGAGTCCCCGTCTGCTGCTGCTCGACGAGCCGGCGGCCGGCATGAATCCCAACGAGACGGCTGAGCTGATGGACACCATCCGCTTCATCCGCGACAATTTTGACATGACCATTCTGCTCATCGAGCATGATATGAAGTTCGTCGCCGGGCTGTGCGACGAGATAACGGTGCTGAATTTCGGCACAGTGCTGTCCCAGGGGACGGCGGAGGAGGCACTGAATGACCCCGAGGTCATCAGAGCCTACATCGGAAACTGAGGAGGGACAGCGCATGGCACTTCTTGAGGTTAAGGATCTGCAGGTCTATTACGGCGTCATACAGGCCATCCGCGGCATAAGCTTTGAGGTGGCCGAGGGCGAGATCGTGACGCTGATAGGCGCCAACGGCGCCGGCAAAACGACCACCATGCAGAGTATAATGGGGCTGGTCCACCCGCGCTCGGGCAGCGTGACATATGACGGCGTCAACATTTTCGGCATGCCAACGCACAAGATAGTGCGGCGGGGGCTGGCGCAGGTGCCCGAGGGACGGCGAGTTTTCGCCGAGCTGACGGTCTACGAAAACCTGGTGATGGGGGCCTTCACTGAGAGTGACAAGTCCCGCATCAAGGAGGATATCGAGAATATCTACACTATATTCCCGCGGCTGGGCGAGCGCCGGTCGCAGGAGGCGGGGACGCTGTCGGGCGGCGAGCAGCAGATGCTGGCCATGGGTCGGGCGATGATGAGCCACCCCAAGCTGCTGATGCTGGACGAGCCGTCGATGGGTCTGTCGCCGTTGCTGGTGGATCAGGTGTTTGAAATGATCAAGCACTTCCACGAGACCGGCACGACGATACTGCTGGTCGAGCAGAACGCCAAAAAGTCGTTGACGATATCGGATCGCGCTTATGTGCTTGAGAACGGTCGAATCGTGCTCAGCGGCACGGGCGACGAGCTGATACACAGCGATTCCATCAAGGCCGCGTACCTTGGCGGTTAAAAGAAAATAACAAAAGGTCTTCGCGGTGCATTGCACTGTGAAGACCTTTTTTGTTACGGCTCGATGACCAGTCCGCCCTCGAATACCTGCGTCTGACCGCCGTAGCAGAGTATGACGTCGTAAACGCCGGGGGCGATGCGGCCGTCCTTTTGCGCCCCGGGCGCAAAGCGGTAGACGCCGCGGATGATATCGCCGGCGCGGCGGGTCATTAGCGTGTAGTCGTCGGTGTAGTCCATCAGCTCGGGCTCGAGAGTGCTGCCGTCGGCGGCGCGAAGCGTCACGGCGGCGCCGTGGTCGGTGGAGGAGCCCCACCAGGAGCAGCTGCCCGAGAGCACGTATGTCTTTGTTTCGATCTTGAGTACGTCGCGGGCTATGTCGGCCGCGGATATCGACCGCGGCGAAAAGGTAAAGTCAAAAACGGCGTTTTGGGGCAGCTCGACGCCCTCGAGCGCCATCGGAGGCATCTCGACGCGGCTCAGCGTCAGGCTGTCGCCGCCGAGCGTCAGTGTCAGCGTGCTGTCGGACAGCTCGCTGAGCTCGAGCTGTGTGACAACGCCGTCGTCATAGTGCATCTGGAGTGAGGGCGCAAGAAAAATGTGTTCGGCGGCGGCGTCCGACCACCAGAAGCCGCAGGCGAGGTCGGTGTAGTACAGGCAGTCATCGACGGTTCGCAGACCGCTAAAGACGGTGACGGTGGCGTCGTCGTACAGGTGGAGGACTGTGTCGTCACCGTACCATATGCCGCACATGCGCCTGTGGTCGTCAGTGATCGGGCGCCACCATTCGACGTCGGCGCCCTCGCCGATATCATCGCCGGGAGTCGATGCCGCGGCTGCTGCGCGGTTGAGTCTGTCGGCGATTGAGCCGGCGTCAATGACAGGCGGCTCGTCCGGCTGCCCGTTGCGCACGAGCGCGATGCCGCCGATGGTCAGTCCCGCAACCAGCACCAGCGCCAATATTACGATAATAATGGTTTTTTTCATGTTTTATCCTCCTTGCGAATGTCGTTATATATTTACTGACGCGCGTAGCGCAAAAAAGTTCCAAAAAATATATCCGGGGCTCTGCCCCGGGGCGCTAATGCGGGGCGCAGCCACACACCCCGCTGGGGGGGCTTTTGAAAAAGCCCCCCAGACCCCGCAAAACTTTCAAACAAATATAAAAGAAGAAATCCGGTTAAGGTTGAGAACGTCCAAAGCGTTCGTCACCTTAACCGGTTTTTTGCGATTTC
This sequence comes from uncultured Lachnospiraceae bacterium, assembly GCA_964463325.1. Lineage (GTDB taxonomy): Bacteria > Bacillota > Clostridia > Oscillospirales > CAG-272 > UMGS1002. The sequence continues at coordinate 13,554 of CAYXBY010000019.1, forward strand.
CTCGCGAAGCTGTTTGAAAGTTTTGGGGGTGCAGGGGACTTTTTCAAAAGTCCCCTGCCGGGTACAGGGTGGAACCCTGTATGAGCTTGCGTTGTCCGTGGCAGAGCCCCGGGCGTTTGCAGGGCAGAGCCCTGCTTTTATTTACCTCATTTCCAGCACATCGCGAAGCTTGCGCCGAATGCGGTAGAGCGCGTTGTTGATCGAGCGCTCGTCGCGGCCGAGGCGAGTGGCGATATCGGCGGCCGGCAGCCCGGAGACGTACATATCCCAAACGCTGTTTTCGTAATCTGATAAATTCTCGCGGATCAGCCGGCGCAGGGAGCGAATGCTTTCCTCATCGATCAGCTGCTGTGCCGGATCCGAGGAGGTGTCTGCCAGCTCACGCAGATAGTCCTCATACTCAAGGTTATCGGCGGTCTGTCGTGCGTGGCGCAGCACCTCGCGAGCGTGGCTGATCAGCGCTCTTGTCACGCAAATTTTGGCGTAGAGCCCAAAGGCGACGTCCTGCTGCGATAGATTGAAGGACAGCACGGCGCGATAGAAGCCGGCGAGCGCCTCCTGGTTGGCGTCCTCCTCCTGCCCCTCGGGGGCGTAGCGCCGTACTGCTGATTCCAGCATGGGCTCGTAGCGCTTCATAAGCTGCTCAAAGGCGGAGCTGTCATTTGAACGTGCGCGCAGCACCAGCTCGCATATCTCGTCGCCCCGCGCCTCTTTTTGCTCTTCCAAAGGACGCCCCCCTTTCTTTTGGTAATTGTAGTGTCTGACGGCTCAGCTGTCGAACATATAGTTGACATTACCCGCCAGCAGCGCCAGCACGCCGCGGTATATGACCTCCGGGCGATCCATAAAGTTGTCCTTCATGCGCTTGGCACGGTTGAGAGAATCGACCACCACCGCAATGCGGAATATCTCGCTCTTGTGCTCGTCAAACGAGCAGGTGAAGCTGTAGGTGCCGTCCTCTCGCGGGTCGATGGCACATCTGGCCTCGATGCCGCGACGATTGAAATCAATGTACCGCAGCGCACAGGCCAGCGATTTGTCGAGTATCGACGGCAAAATATCGCTTTTGAGCTCCTTAGCCACGCAGCGCCCCTTTTCGGTGACTGCGTACTGCACGCTGCCGTCGTGATTTTTAAGCTCCTCGATCAGCCCGCCGTCCAGCATTTCATGAAAGCTTTCGGCAAAGTCAAGGTACATGACATAGTCTGTCTGCATCACTATATCGTTTATTGTGACGAAATCAAGCGGATAATTGATGTTTTCCATAAGGTACAGCACAAATATCTTCACATTATTTTTGCTTCCAATAGGTGAGCTTGGCATAATATACCTCCGCGATAAAATCCTTTATCAAGATTTTATCACATTTTTCGCTGTAATTCAATAGTTTATCGATTTATATTGATAAAATAATCGGATTATGATATAATAAACGGGTATAAACTAAGAGGATCGAGGTTAAAAACCATGATTAACGTTGCACTTCTCGGCTTCGGCACTGTTGGAAGCGGTACCGCCGAGGTTCTTGACATCAACCGCGCTAAGATCGAAAGCTATACCGGCCAGCCGGTGACAGTTAAATACATTCTCGACCGCCGCGATTTTCCCGACAGTCCCTACGGTGGGCTGATAGTCCACGACTTTGACATTATTCTTGGCGACCCCACCGTTACCATCGTCGCCGAGATGATAGGCGGCGTCGGCGCGGCATATCGCTTTACGCGCGACGCGCTGTGCGCCGGCAAGCACGTCGTCACCTCCAACAAGGAGCTGGTGGCGCGGCACGGCACCGAGCTGCTCCGTCTGGCCGCCGAGCATGGCGTCCGATATCTGTTTGAGGCCAGCGTCGGCGGCGGCATTCCCATCATCCGCCCGCTGACCAATGACCTCGCCGCCAATGGCATTGTCAGCATTGACGGCATTCTCAACGGCACCACCAACTACATCCTCACCCGCATGGCAGGTGAGGGCGCCGCACTTGAGCCGGTGCTGCGTGATGCGCAGGCTCGCGGCTACGCTGAGGCCGACCCGACTGCCGACGTCGAGGGACACGACGCCGCACGCAAGATAGTCATCCTCGCTGCGCTGGCCTTTGGCCGCATGGCGGACGCCGACGCGATACCTGTCGAGGGCATACGCGGCGTCACGGCTGAGGATGTTGCGATAGCGGAGGCGTTGGGCATGTCCATCAAGCTGATCGGCCACGCCGAGCTGGTGGACGGTAGACTGCTGGCTATGGTCTCGCCGCGCATGGTCGGGCGCGATAACCCGCTTTATTCGGTCTGTGATGTCTTCAACGGTATACTGGTCGAGGGCAATATGCTGGGACGCGCCATGTTTTATGGCCGCGGCGCCGGCAAACTGCCGACAGCCTCCGCAGTGGCGTCCGACATTATCGATATTGCCGCGCACGGCGCCGCGTCACCCTTCACGCCACACTGGGAGGACGCCCGTGCCGAGGACATCGCCCCGCTCGACGGCTACCGCTGTGGCAACGTCTTTATTATGCGTCGCGACGCGGCTCAAAATGTGCCGGGCGCGCTGCGCACTGTCACGGTCGGTGAGCTGACGGCAGTGCTGACTGCCGATATGACCGAGGCCGAGGCGGCTGACGTCGTTCGCACTGCGGGAGTGGATATGATTAAGAGATACAGAGTGCTTTGAACCCACGGGGGGTGACGCGCATTGCGCGTCACCCCCGTCATATATTTTGTCGTGCGGGCATATTCTGTACCGAAAAAGCTATTTTGGGAGGGACACTATGCTTGGTATCAAACACAGATTGCCGACGGCGCTGCTGGCCGTTTGTCTGACGCTGACTGCGTTTTCAACGTTTAAGGTGGCTGCCGGTGCGGCGCAGCAGACGACAACAGCCGCCGTCGATGTCACACAGCATTGCCGCTCGGCCATACTCATGGAGGCCGAGACGGGCACCGTGCTCATGGAGCACAACGCCGACGAGGCGCTGCCGCCGGCGTCGGTCACCAAGATCATGACGCTGCTGCTGGTCATGGAGGCCATCGACATGGGGGCGCTGCACCTGGAGGACACGCTGACCTGTAGTCCAAATGCCGCGTCCATGGGCGGTTCACAGGTCTATCTCGAGCCGGGCGAGACTATGACGGTCGACGATCTGATAAAATGCGTGGTCATCAGCTCGGCCAACGACGCCGCCGTCATGCTTGCAGAGGGCGTGGCGGGCAGTGAGGAGGCTTTTGTGGCCAAAATGAATCGTCGCGCCGAGGAGCTGGGCATGCGCAACACCGTCTTTGAGAACACCAACGGCCTCGACGACACCGCCACTCGCCATCTCACCTCGGCGCGTGACATCGCCATCATGTCGCGCGAGCTCATCAAGCACCAGAGGATCCTCGAATACAGCGGCATTTGGATGGACACCATCCGCGGCGGCAGCTTTGGCCTGACCAACACCAACCGTCTCATCCGCTTTTACCCCGGCGCGACGGGACTCAAGACCGGCTCGACCTCTCGCGCCCGCTTTTGCATGAGCGCTACCGCCCTGCGTGACGGCATGCACCTGATCTGCGTCGTCATGGGCGCCGAGACGCGCGACATACGCAACAGCACCGCCGCGCAGCTGCTGGACTGGGGCTTTGCTAACTTCGCGCTTTATACCGACGTCGCCGGCGAGGCGGGCGAGGTCAGCGTGCGCGGCGGGACGCAGGGCAGCGTCACGGCTGTGTCCGACAGCTTTAGCGCGGTTGTGCCGCGCGGCGGCGAGAGCCGTGTCGAGAGGCGGGTGGAGCTGGCGCCCGCAGTGGAGGCGCCGGTGGCGGCCGGGGACGTCGTCGGAAGCATCAAATACGTCCTCGGTGACGAAATATTGGGCGAGAGCGTCCTGCGCAGCACCGTAGAAGTGCCGAAAATCACCTTTGGACAGCTTTTTTTGCGTATTTTATCGGCTTTTATCATGTAAAAAATCAAAAAGCCCTTGAAAAGTTGACAAAAATATAGTATTATATATTCAGAGAATTTTTTTGATACAGAAAGCTGAATATCCATGATTACTCTGAATGAAAAATATGTCAAGCCCTTTGTCCGCGAGGAAGAGCTTGAAAACATTAGTGAAATGGTCAAGACCGCCGATCGCATGGTTCGCGAGGGCACCGGCGCAGGCCACGATTTTCTGGGCTGGGTCGACCTGCCCGCAAATTATGACCGCGCTGAACTGCAAAAGATCAAGGAGACGGCCGCGAAAATTCGCGAGATGTGCGATGTCTTTGTCGTCATCGGCATCGGCGGCTCCTACCTTGGCGCGCGTGCCGTGATCGAATTTTTGAAGTCCAACATGTGCAACACTCTGCGCCGCGACATGCCGGAGATCTATTTTGCCGGCAACAACATCAGCGCCCTTGCCATGAGCGAGCTGCTTGAGCTCTGCCGCGGACGGCGTGTGTGCATAAATGTCATATCCAAATCTGGCAAGACGACCGAGCCGGCGCTCGCCTTCCGCATCTTCCGCGATCTGCTGGAGCAGCAGTACGGCGTCGAGGGCTCGCGTGAGCGTATATTTATCACGACCGACCGCGAGCGCGGCAATCTCAAGCATTTTGCCGACAGCATGGGCTATACCACCTTTGTGGTGCCCGACGATGTCGGCGGCCGCTTCTCAGTGCTGACGCCGGTGGGGCTGCTGCCCATCGCCGTTGCCGGTATTGATGTTGAAGAGCTGCTCGCCGGTGCCAATGACGCGCGCGTCAAATATTCCAACCCCGACATCAAGACCAACGACTGCTATCGCTATGCCGCGCTGCGCAACATACTCTATCGCCGCGGCAAGGTGACCGAGATACTTGTATGCTACGAGCAGTACATGCAGATGTTCTGCGAGTGGTGGAAGCAGCTGTACGGCGAGAGCGAGGGCAAGGACGGTCGAGGAATATATCCGTCCTCGGTCATATTCTCAACTGACCTGCATTCGCTGGGGCAGTATATCCAGGACGGCATGCGCAACCAGTTTGAGACCGTCATTTCGATGCAGACGCCGGATGCTGAGGTCATTATCCCAAACGATGCCAACGATATCGACGGGCTGAACTTCCTGTCGGGCAAGTCGGTGTACTATGTCAACACCAAGGCGCAGCAGGGCACTCTGCTGGCGCATGTGGACGGTGGCGTGCCGAACATCGTGCTCGAGGTCGAGCGGCGTGACGCACGCAACCTGGGTAGCCTGATATATTTCTTCGAGCTGGCCTGCGCAATATCGGGCTATCTGCTCGGCGTCAACCCCTTTAACCAGCCCGGCGTTGAGGCGTACAAAAACAACATGTTCGCCCTGCTTGGCAAGCCCGGCTTTGAAGAGGCTCGGGCAGAGCTTGAAAACAGATTAGCATAAAAATATAACTGGAGGAACAAAATGATCAAACTTATTACCGGTATCCCCGGCACGGGCAAGACCAAAATGCTCGTCGGCATGGTGAACGAGGCAGTTGCTGCCACAAAGGGCAATGTCGTGTGCATTGAGAAGGGTATCAAGCTGCGCTTCGATATCAGCTACAACGTCCGCCTGATCAATACGGACGAATATCTCATCAATGATGCTCAGTCTCTGTTCGGATTTGTTTCCGGCATTATTGCGAGCAACCACGATGTGACCGATATTTTCATAGATGCAGCACTTAAGATATGCAAGGAGGACATGACGGCATTGGAAAAGGCTGTTCATGACATGCATGAGCTGGCAGATAAGAATAATGTCAATATCGTGCTCACCTCCTCGATTCCGAAGGGCGAGGAGCCTGAGTCGCTCAAGCAGTTCATCTGAGGACTGCCAAGGCTATCCCCCCGGCGCACCGGGGGGATATTTTTTGCTTTCGGTACATTAATTTAAAATCCCACTTGATTTTGATCGTCGGCGGGGGTATAATTATATCAGCAACTCGAGCGGAGGCGCATATGGATAAATATCGCAAGCTTTTATCAGATACATTAATACTTGGCATCGGTACCTTTGCATCAAAGGTGCTGGTCTTTTTGCTCATGCCGCTTTACACGGCCTGCCTCACGCCGGGGCAGTACGGTACTGCCGACCTCATCTCGCAGACGGCCAATCTGCTCATCCCGCTGGCCTGCGCAGGCATATGCGACGGCCTTTTCCGCTTTACGCTGGACTCGGGCGCCGATCGTCCGTCGGTCTTGCGCACGGGGCTGCGCATACTCTGGATAGCCTCGCTGGCCTTCGCTGTGGTGTCGCCGGTGCTGTTTTTGTTCGATATTTTTGACGGCTATGCCTGGCTGATCATAGTCTATGTGCTGGCCTCCAACCTGCATTCGGCCTGTGCGCAGTATATCCGCGCCTGTGACCGCCCGCGGCTGTTCGCAGTGCAGGGAATAATCAACACGGCGACCGTCATCGCGCTTAACCTGCTGTTTTTGCTGGTCTTCGACATGGGCGTGACCGGATATGTGCTGTCGGTCGTGCTGGCCGACGCCGCCGTCAGCCTGCTGCTCATTATTTGCGCGCGGCTCGACCGCGACATACGCGCGGGGCATCTCTCGCGCGAGCTGGCCGGGAGGCTGATACGCTACAGCCTGCCAATGATCCCTACCACCATATTCTGGTGGATAACCAACGTCTCCGACCGCTATATCGTCACGCTGATATGCGGCAGCGACGTAAACGGCATTTACTCCGCCGCCTACAAGATACCGACGCTGATAACGCTGCTGTGCTCGGTATTTTACGAGGCGTGGCAGTTTTCTGCCGTCAAGGACGCCGAAAAAAAGACGCGCTCCGACTTTTTCGGCCGCGTTTTCGGCTATTACTGCGCGCTCATCTTCAGCGGCGGCGCTGCGGTGGTGCTGCTATGCCGCGTGTTCGTCCGGCTGCTGCTCAACGAGAGCTATTACGGCGCGTGGGAATACATCCCGGTGCTGACGCTGGCGGCCGTTTTTTCGGCACTGACCACCTTCATGGGCAGCGTTTATCTGGTGAAAAAGAAAAGCATGATGTCCTTTCTGACCTCCATGCTGGGGGCGGGGCTGAACATCGTGCTGAACATTTTGATGATACCCGGCATGGGCGCACAGGGCGCCGCCATCGCGACGGCCATCAGCTATGCGGTGGTGTTTGTGGTGCGGACGGTGACCGCCCTGCGGCATGTCAGCTTCCGCATAAGCTACCTGCGACTGGCGGCCGGCACCGTGCTGCTTTGCGGCCAGTGCGCCGTGACGGTGCTTGAGGTGCGGGGCTGGGCAGTGTGGTCGGCGCTGCTGACGCTGGCAGTGCTCACCATCAACGCGCGGCCGCTGTGGGGCATGGTGACCGGCACGCTGGGTCAGCTGCGCGGGCGCGGCGGAGAACGTTAAAGGAGCTTGAAATATGAAACCGGACTACAAATTGACCCGGCTGGCCTGCTACACCAGCAATATTTCCATGGCAGCCGTGGCAAATCTGGCGCCGCTGCTGTTTTTGACCTTCCGCGAGCAGTACGGCATTTCGTACACGCTGCTGGGGCTGCTTGTGACGGTCAACTACCTGACGCAGCTGTCGATAGACCTGATATTTTCGATGCTGTCGCACCGCTTCAACATCTCGCTGACCGTTCGACTGACACCCTGGATCACAGTGACCGGACTGCTCATTTTCGCAGTCATGCCAATGCTTTTCCCGGGGGCGGCGTATGCGTTTATTATAATCGGGACGGTAATTTTCTCAACGGCGGCGGGGCTCAGCGAGGTGCTTATCAGCCCGGTCGTGGCGGCTATTCCGTCCGACGACCCCAGCCGAGACATGAGCATGCTGCACTCCATCTACGCGTGGGGCGTGGTCGGCGTTGCCATTATTACAACGGTGCTGCTGCGGGTGCTGGGTCACGAACGCTGGCAATTAGTTGCGCTGATGTGGTGTGTGGTGCCCATCTGCGGCGGCATTATGTTTTCGCGTGCGACGCTGCCGCCGCTTGAAACGCCGGAGCGGATGTCGGGCGCGGCTAAAATGTTCAAAAATCGCTGGGTGATGCTGTGTGTGCTGTCGATCTTCTTTGGCGGCGCGGCCGAAAACATGGTGGCGCAGTGGTGCTCCAGCTACATAGAGAGTGCGCTTGGCATATCCAAGCTGTACGGCGACATTTTCGGCATGGCCGGCTTTGCCTGCATGCTGGGACTGGGACGCGTGCTGTATGCGCGTCTCGGGCGACGGATATACCCCGTTATACTGTGGGGCTTTGCGGGCGCGGTCGTCTGCTATCTGACGGCGGCACTGACGCCGATACCCATTTTGGGGCTGATTGCCTGCGGCCTTACCGGCTTGTGCGTTTCCATGCTGTGGCCGGGCAGCCTGCTTATGCTGTCGGACGGTGTGCCGTCGGCGGATGTGGCGGCCTACGCGCTTATGGCGGCGGGCGGCGACTTCGGCAGCTCGGTCGGACCGCAGCTGGTCGGCGTGGTGACCGATGCTGTCATGGGCAGCAGTCTGGCCGCGCAGCTGACGCAGTCGCTGGGTGTTACGGCGGATCAGCTGGGCATGAAGGCTGGACTTCTGTGCGGTACGCTGTTCCCGCTGGCCGGCATCGCAGTGGCGATAGCCCTGCGCCGGCGAAAAGCGGATTAAATATGCAGGGCTACTCGTCCTGCACCCGCCGGGGGCTTTTAAAAAAAAGCCCCCGGACCCCGCAAAACTTTCAAACAATTTGGAAAAAGAAAGGCGGTTAGCGCCGAGAATGTTCAAAGCGTTCTTCGGACTAACCGTTTTTCTTTTTTACTCTGCTTGAAAGTTTTTTGCGGCGCTTTTTTCAAAAAAGCGCCCGAGGTGCAGGGCGAGTAGCCCTGCAAATACTATCTATCCTTCGTCCTTGGGATGAGAGCGCTGGTATTCTGTGGGGGTGAGGCTGAAATACTGCTTGAAAAGGCGGCAGAAATAGTAGGAGCTGGAGTAGCCCAGCGAATAGGCAATCTCGGCGACCGAGAGACCGGTAAGGCGCAGCATATCAAGCGATTTGCGCAGCTTGACGGTATTGACATAGCGCGAGACGGTCGTGCCCAGTTGGGTGCGGAACAGCCGCATGATGTACTGCTTGGACAGACCGAAGTGGGCGGCGAGGTCGTCGAGCGAGATGGGGAGGGTATAATTTTCGTCGATATAGCGTGTCAGCTTAAGCAGTGTTGAGGACTGATGCGGCGTGTCCAGCAGGTGGCCGCTGGTGGTGGACGACACGGTCAGCAGCAGGTTAAAGAACGAATTGATCATACGCAGTCTATCGAGCACATCATGCCCGTAGCGGAATTCCTCGCAGCGCGACAGCCGATAGCGCACCGTCTCGCCACGCTCGTTCAGCGACTGTGTGCTGTCGAGAAAGATATAGCGGCTGTAGGGCGTGCTGTAGGTGCCGTCGAGCGATCGGCGCTGCTCGCTTATCTCGGACAGCAGGGCGGCCATGGCCTGCTCGTCACTGACAGGCGCGAGCGGCTCCGGGGAAGAGAAATGGATATAGTAAAATTCGCAGTCGTCGCCGGCGCGGACGCGGTATCGTGTGCCGGCGGGTATGATAATATAAGCCCCGGACAGCACGCTGACATGGTGGGCATCGGCGAAATCAAATATAAAATTGCCCGATAGTACATAGATCAGCACGTTCATTTTGTGGCAGTAGTCGCAAAACCAGCCGTGCTGATATTTTATATGTCCCACCATAGTGACGTCTGGCAGTGGGGCGACGCTGAGACGGTAAAGCATGCACTCACCTCCGACTATATTGTAGCACAGAGAGGGCGCCGTGTCAAGCGGAAGGTTTCATATTGTGCAATAATGTTAAGGTGCAGTGCATTGACATGATGGGGGCGGATTTACTATAATTTTAAGTGAAAATACTCAATATTATCGGAGGCTTTTATGAAAAATTTGTTAAAGCTTGAGATCAATGATACTGCGAACCGCGTTCGCTGGAGCTGCGAGGGGACACCTCTGTGCAATCGTCCCACGGCGGATTTTTGGCGCTTGATGGCCGATGACGGCTACTATATCGAGATGCAGATAAAGTCCTCCGAGCAGACGGGGCGCGTTGTAAGGCAGGGAAACGTCACCACGGTGCACTACGACAGCCTTGTGACGGATTTTGGTCGTCGGCTGGACATCGAGCTGACAGTGCGCATCACTGAGCTTGAGGACAGGCTGGTGTTCGACAGCGAGATCAACAACCGCGATCCGCTGGCGCGTGCCAACGAGTTGGAGTGCCCCTATGTTGAGCTCAGCCAGCTGTGCGGTGAGCGGCGCGACGATATGCTCATCCGCCCGCGCGGGCTTGGCGAGCGCATTGCCAACCCCTGGGCGGCGCTTGAGTCGGCGCACACCGAGTATATGAGCTCGGACTACTACGATATCAAGGCCACGCTGGTCTATCCGCGCCCGGCGACGATGTCGTGGGTGGGCATACAGTCGGCGGACAAATTCCTATATGTCGGAAGGCACGACGAGCGCGCCCGCGCCTGCTGCATACTCAATTCCATCGCGCCGCGCGGCGCGGCGGATAAATACCTTGCCTCGGCCATCTGCCAGTATCCCTTCGTCCGCCCGGGCGAGCGACTGAGCACGGCGCCGGTGGTGGTGACGCTGGGCGAGGGCGACTGGCGTCTGGGATCGGATATCTACGGCGAGTTCGCCCGCTCCAGCTTTTACACGCCCACCACGCCCCGTGACTGGGTGGTCAACATGACGGGCTGGCAGCGCGTCATACTGCGGCACCAGTTCGGCGAGATATTCTGGAAATACGAGGATCTGCCGCGACTGTATCTTGAGGGACGCCAATGCGGCCTTGACACGCTGCTGGTGTTCGGCTGGTGGCGCGGTCGGTTTGACAACGGCTACCCGCACTATGAGCCGGATGATGAGCTGGGCGGCGAGCAGGGTCTGCGCGACGCCATTGCCGAGGTGCAGCGGCTGGGCGGACACGTCATACTCTACAACAACGGCATTCTTATCGACAAAAAGTCGGATTTCTACCGCGAGCACGCCGCCGAGGCCGCCCGCATCGACATCGACGGCAACGAATATGAGGATCACTACAAGTTCGAGAACAACGGCACCGTGCTGCGCAACTATGGCTACAAGTCGTTTGTTGACGCCTGCCAGGCGACCGACGAATGGCACGACGTGCTGGTGGCAAACGGCCGTCAAAAGCTGTCCTTCTCGCCCGATTCCATCTTTTTTGACCAGGTCGGCGGCCGCTCCAAGCTGTGCTTCAACCCCGAGCACAAGCACGGCTACCGCCCCGACGACGAAATGTACTATCGCCGTCAAAATCTGCGCGACCTGCGTGCCATCTGCGGCGCCGAGCAGGCGCTGGGCACCGAGTGCATAGGCGATGCCACCTCCTGTCTGGTTGACTACATACACGGCTGTGACTTCGGCAACTCCTACCGCATGCTCAAAAATTCGCCCACCCGCACCCAGTTCCCGCAGATGTTCCGCCGCACCTTCCCCGAGATCATCATGTCCAACCGCCACATCCACGACTGCCGCGAGGGCTTCCGCGACGATCTCAACCACGCCTTTATCACCGGCTGCCGCTTTGACGTCGCCATCTACCGCTGCCGCAAGGTTGGCGTGGCGGGCGAGCCGGCATATGCCGAGTACCTTGGACATCTGCTGGCGCTTAAGGAGAAATATCACAAATTCTTCTACGGCGGACGCTTTGTCTGCGACACAGACCTTTCTCTGCCCGAGGGCGTCAAGTATTACGAATATCTCGCCGGGGATGGCGAGCGCATGTTCGCCATCTGGAACGACTCGCGCGCACCGCAGAGCTTTGAGGTATGCGGACAGGCGGTGTCGCTCGAGGCGGGCGACGTGACCTGCGTGGTCGAAAAGTAATTGAACTACAGCGGCGCGAGAGCCGCATTAAAATAATCTAAGGAGGCCATTATGAAAAGGTTATTAGTATTCGCACTGACGCTGCTGATGCTGCTGTCCGTTGTCGCCTGTGCGAGCGACCCGGGCGAGGGCTCGAGCACCACAACGCCCGGTGACGTGCAGTCCAACACCCCCGGCGACACAACGCCGGCTGAAACGACGCGCCTTTATCCCGAGCTGCCCGATGTCAACTACGGCGGGACTGATTTTACCGTGCTGTATTACGACACCGTGGCGCGGCACGGCTGGAGCTACATTCCCAACGACATCCAGCAGGACACCGATGGCGCGGGTGAGCCGCTGGCCAACAGTGTTTATCTGCGCAATCTGACCGTTGAGGATCGCTTTGGCGTCAAAATCAAGGCATATGTTCCCGAGGACAGCATGAAGTCGACGCTGTCTGCCGACATTATGTCCGGTGACGACACCTATGCCATGGTCGACGTCTGCATGAACGAGGTTGGCAGCATGTTCAATCTCGACCTGCTGACCACCATTGATGCGCTCGACATCGACTACACGCAGCCGTGGTTTGATCAGCGCTCGGTCGACAGCTTTACCATTGGCGGCAAGCGGCTGGCATTTGTCAGTGACATCACCTATTTTGACAAGCTGTCCACCATTGTGGCGCTGTACAATCTCGACATGGGCACCGATCTCGGCATCGGCAGCCTTTACACCACCGCCAAGGACGGCAAATTTACGCTGGACATGGTGCTTTCCTACGCTGAGCAGGTGTCGCGCGACCTCAACGACGACGGCCGCATGGATCAGAACGACGCCTACTGCATCTCCTGCCAGAACGACGGCGCTTACTATCTGCTGCACTCTGCCGGCACCCGCATAGTTGAGAACAACGGCGAAACGCTGACCTTCAATATCAACAACGAGCAGGGTGTCAGCGCACTGGAGCGCATCTACAGCATTATGTCCGACACCTCGATCTATTTCAACCGTCGTGCCAGCGGCATGAACGTTAGCGTTGCCGAGGCGGCTGAGATGTTCGCCAATGGTCAGACGCTGTTTATGATGCGCCCGCTTCAGTCGCTTTACGATCTGCGCAGTCTGAATTGCGATTTCGAGATACTTCCCATGCCTAAATTCACCGCCGAGCAGGACGATTATTGTAGCCCTGTCAACACCTATGCTGCTACAGCGCTGTGTGTGCCCAAGGGCTCCAAGAGTTACGAGCGCACGGCCGTCATAGTCGAGGCGCTGGCTGCGGAATCCTACTATCAGGTCATGCCTGTGCTGTACGACGTCGTGCTTGACGTCAAGCTGACACAGTCGCCTGAGTCCGCAGACATCCTTGATACCGTCTTCGCTAACCGCATCTATGACATCGGTATGATGTGGAATATCGGCTCCGTCCGCTCGACTATCGTTGTCTCGAGCATGAACGGTGTCGCCTCTACCTTGAAAAAAATTGAGCGCGCGGCCAATCAGAGTATTAGCGCCCTCCTTGAGGAAATGGAGGATTTGAAATAACCGCCGCTGCCCCGGGACGCTGCCCCGGACAACGCAAGCTCATACAGGGCTCCGCCCTGCAAACGCAAGCTCATACAGGGCTCCGCCCTGTACCCGCTGGGGTGCTTTTGAAAAAGCACCCCAGACCCCGCAAAACTTTCAAACAATTAGGGAAAAAGAAATCCGGTTAAGGT
>CAYXBY010000020.1:0-27080 GCA_964463325.1 uncultured Lachnospiraceae bacterium
CATCGATAATGCGAATGCCTTTGGATGCTAAATACTCTTTTCCTCTGTTATATCGCACAGGAACTGTCGCCGAAATTGGCGAGGATGATGAGAAAATGCCTATTGTTAAGCTACCATTAATTTGTTTTGCTTTCATTATAACAAAGCTCCTTTTTCCATGATTTCATTTAATTTCTTTTTCCTCTTTGGGAAATATGACTTTTCATCAGTTCTGACTTCTGCATAATACGGATAAGCTGCTGTTTTTCTTCCTCGGTCAGCTTATTGTAGCGGAGCTTGGTCTGTTTGCAGAATATCATTAAAAGCTGTTCAAGTCGGCTGCCCTTATAGTTTGCAACTTCGTCTAAATCTTTCTTAAACTCCGCAACCAACGAATTGACTGGTGCGCCGTCCCGTTTGCCACGATGGGCTTCCCGCAAATCTGCCATGATTGCGTCAATGTCCCTATGTACTCGGCTGCTGAAATAATCGCCCTCGTCAATATGTGCAGCTTGGAGAAGATACATATTCTTGTCATGTTCTCCCGGCTGGTATTTCTCCATGACCTCAGCCCTTGCCACATCTACCCATGCGTTCAGATTTTGTATCTGTGTGGCAGCAAGCCCCTCTACATAGATTTGAATATCAGCCATCAGCTTCACAAAATCCGGGTGTTCGGCAAGCTCACATAAAAGAGCAGTATCAATTTTTCCCTCTTTCAAAAGCTCAATCATGGTATCGCTCAAACGCAGGTCTGCAAGATCAGCGTTTGGCGGTCTTTTCGTTTCTGTCCTTTCCAGCAGATAGTCCACACTCACTTCATAAAAATCTGCCAGCTTAATGAGGGCATAGTGGCTGATGTCCTTAAAATCATCTGATTCATAGCTTCCCAGTGCAGACTTGGAAATTTCAATCTGTTCTGCAAGCTGTTCCAGCGTAAGCCCACGATCTAAACGCAGGTCTTTTATTCGTTCTTGTATGGATAGTGCCATGCTATGCCTCCTTATCTACTCGAAAAACTGGAATTTTCATTTTATCGCAGTTCCAATATGCTTATCCAATCTCCATTGCGGAGCATCACTATCATCAGCCCAATACTCATCCAATGAAATAATCTTATCGTTAACAATTTTAATAAATGACGTTACATGGAATGAAACACTCTTATCCTTCGGATATACATTAGCAACTGTTACCAGTAAATTACCCATTTCTTCTGTTCTTTCAACCACTCCATTCCATTCTCCGGGATATTCGCAATTCGCAATAATATACTCGTCCAGATTGAAATGTTCATTCGTACAATGCCAATTTACATATGCATCCTCATGAAAATATTTTCTGATTTCATTCTCATCTTGAACGAGAACTGCTTTCCAAAATTCATGTATATTCATTTTTTCATTCTCCTTAAAATTCAAATTTGTATTATTCTTGTTCCGTATTACTATCATCTTGTTCTAATTCGATTACATCCAAAATACCACAATTCAGGGTTTCACAAATCTTTGTCAGCGTGTCCATGCTGATATGTTTTCCTTTTCCCATATTGGCTATCATATTGGTGGTAAGCCCTGCGGCAAGCCTTAAATCTTCCTTACGCATATTGCGTTCTATGAGTGTATGCCATAGAGGTTTGTAGCTTATGTGCATTATCATCCTGCCTTTCTTCCGTTCGGGATTTGCTGGTATCATTATAGCACAAATCTTGTAAAATCACAAATATTTCTTGACTATCCTCCGCTTCCGTCTGGATTGTGCTTTTCCTTTCCTTTTTTGATTACCTTTAATTAGGTATGAGCTGACTGATGACCGTCGGCACTGCCAGAGCGATGACTGCGCGGCCAATGGGCGCACTGCTGAACAGTCGCTCCTTTTCCATAGTCGTACTCATATCAGCTCCCTCCCCTGAAACGCCTCAAGGCCGTCGATGTAACACTGCACCGCCACCTCGAAGCTGGCATCCGCACCCTCGGGCAGGTGGGCGAAAAAGCCGGCGTCCTCCGCCGAAACGAAGCCGTGCAGCAGCCCGCGCAGGACGCGCTGCCAGTGCGTTTTTTGCGCCTCGGTCAGCCCTGCGCCGTCGAGCACACGCCAAAACGGCTCGACTATACATTGCAGCGTGTCGCCAAGACTTTCGTCACAGCGCGCCGCTGTGGCGATCATCAGGCGGTACAGCCTGCGGTGCTCTCCCGCAAAGCTGCGATACGCAGCCGACAGGCGACGAATACCATCTGCGCCCGCGGCGCCCTCTGTCGCCCGCAGCAGCGCGTCGCGCTGAGCGCGCAGACCATAGGCGCACACCTCGGCGAGCAGCGCCTCCATGCTTTCGACGTGGTTGTAAAGTGACGCAGTCCTGACCCCCAGAGTGTCGGCCAGTGCGCGCATTGAGAAGCCTTCCGCCCCCCGCTCATCGACAAGTCTCGCCGCCGCCTCGACCACCCGCGGTCGTGTCAAGCCGTTTCGTGACATAGTCTTTCCTCCAAAACTAATGATATTAGTTTTATTATAAACTAATGGCGTTAGTTTGTCAATACCACGCGGCAAAATAATCGTTCAACAGAATAGGCCGACCGCCTTATCGGCGTCGGCCTCAGCATCGCTACCCTTTTGTCACGAGCTCAATTATTCTGTGCAGACTCCGCCGGCTGTGCAGCCTCGTCAGACGCTGCCGCCTCCAGCGCTCGAGTCGCCGCCGCACTCACCCGGCTGATCTCAGCCAATCCCGTGCGTATCAGCGCCAAAATAAACACCCACGCAATAACGACCAGAACAACCAGCACAACTATGTTGCTAAACGGCATATCCCACAATGAATGCAGCACTATCGGAACCGGGAACAGCTTCCAAAACCCCGTTTTCTTAAATATGCTCAGTGTAAAATCTTCCGATCCTTTCGCAAACATTACCGCCGCACCTGACATAGCAGCCCAAACAAGGTGCCCACCGGCCGAAAGCAGCCCACGCAGAATAATACTTTCCACCACTGCCGCAACATCAGAGCTGTAGATCAGCGCATACCCAGCCGATTCAAACACTGCGAAGCCGGCACCGACCGCGGCACCTATCAGCATACCGTTCAAAATGTATTTGGCATTCGAGCGTTTGACAAAGATGGCCACTGCAACCAGCTTGCCCATCTCCTCCACAATTCCCACGAGTATGGCGCCGGCAACATCCAGCTCTCCAACTGGCACAATTGAGTATAGCGTCAGCGTAAATACCAGCGACAACACCCCGCCCACAAAAAACATCTTGACCAGTTCAAAAATGCTGATATTGCGCGCTATATTGGTCTCCCAAAACAGCACCAGCAGCGAGAATGGCATCATCATAGCGCCGATAAACACCAGTCCGGGAATAGAAAGCACGTTCTGAAACAGCATGGTGCAAACAAGCAGCAGCACAAATGTAACCGCAAGCACCGCAAAAATGCGCGAATATAACCAAGGGCGCGTCCAGCTGCCGGCCATTTCGGCGGCTGTTGGCGTTGTCCTGGCGGTGCCGCTGATAAGCAGCTGCTCGCTCTCATCGCGCGTGTGCTTTTGCAAAACGTCGCTCCAAAGATCGCTCAGCTTAAATTGAACATCCTTGTTGCTGCCGCCAGTTATAGTCTCAAAGGTCGACTTTACCTTGTCTGCCAACTCCGTAGCAATATTATCCGTTGCCCTGGAATCATGGCTATCGCCGCCGGTCTTGTCTGCGGTGGCATGCGTGTCGGACGTGGATGCCTGCGAATCGGCGCCACAGTTGGGACAGTAGCGAAAATCTCCGATATTCGTGCCACAATTTCTGCAAAACATAAAAGCCTCCTACATATCAGCGACTCAGGCAGAGCCGCTGCTGCTGCATTTTTATGCAATTATTATATAATATACACGTACGATTGTCAAGCATTAAAATGTTTTTTCGTCACGCCAAGCGTCGGACGCACATTGTCACAGCCATTGAAAAGCATGGCATTTGTCGCACACGAGGTCAAATAAGCTCAATCGTCCTCACCGAATTCACGGCCGTTGACCAAATAGTCTATCGAGACATTAAAATAAGCCGACAGCCGCCTCAGCGTGTCGATATCCGGGCTGCGGTTGGCGTTTTACTGTTCCTGCTGGGCTTTTTGAAGAAAAAAGAAAAATAATATGACCAAGACGGCTCAAGGCTTTCCGCTGCGAGCCGTTTTTTTGGACGCGTTCGGCACAGGCGAGCTTTGTCCACACATTTTTTCAAAATAATTGAACAATTTTTCAAAAAGCCCTTGCATTTTTCTGAATTATGTGCTATGATATATAGCTGTATGGGATATAGCGTCTCCGCACCCTCTCAGGCGGTGGCGTTGCCAGGAATATTGCGGAAAGGAGAGGAACCATGCCTAATATCAAAAGCGCTAAGAAGCGTGTGAGAACCACCGAGACTCGTACCCTTCGTAACAAGATGTATCGCTCTGAGATGAAGACTGTCATCAAGAAGTTCGAGATGGCTGTTGAGTCCGGCGACAAGGCTGCCGCTCAGGCTGCATATCTTGCTGCTGTCAAGAAGGTTGATCAGGCATCGGCACGCGGCATTCTCCACAAGAACACCGCGTCGCACAGAAAGAGCAAGTTCACAAAGAAGCTGAACGCTCTCAACTAAGCTTATTAATAATTTGAGCCCCCGTCGTGACCGGAGGCTCTTTTTATTCCCTTGCACGGAGGCAACATGAAGCAGAACGCACAAAAATACATATATCTCGTCTTTTCCACCACGCAAAACGGCATGGGACGCATGATCCGGCGCGTCACCGGCTACCGCTTTAATCACGTGTCCGTGGCGCTGGCCGCCGGTACCGGGCGCATGTATTCCTTTGCGCGGCACTATAAGGACGCCCCGCTGTACGGCGGCTTTGTCTGCGAGACCGCCCGACGTTTTGCGGGCGACTCGGCGCATGTGGCCACAGTCCGCGTGTGCGCCATACCCGTCAGCGACGGGCAGCATCGCCGCGCCAGACAATATCTTAACAGTCTGCGCCGTGAGCGCGGGCACTACATATACGACCTGGCCTCCGCCGTCACCTTCCCGCTGGGGCGGGAGGTACATGTGCCAGGGGCCATGACCTGCATTCAATTTGCTGTCACGCTGCTGCGGCGCGCTGCGGCTCCGCACAGCCGTGAGATACCCGAATTTTGCACAATTCGCGAGCTTGAGCGCATTTACGGTCGGTATGCGATATACGACGGTCCCTTCCCTGCCTCTCCCATTGCCGATGCAGCGGGCACTGTCCCCGCCGACGACTACCTGACGCCCCACCGCCTGACCTGGCGCGTCGGCAAAACGGCCAAGAACGTCGGGCGACTGGTGCGGCGCATGGTGCGGCGTCGAAAATAGCGTTGACCTTCAAATAAAAAACGTCTACCCACGGCTCTCGCCACCGGGTAGACGCTTTTCGTTTGTTTGGGACACCGAATTACTCAGCAGCGTAAACGCTGACCTGCTTCTTGTCCTTGGTCTTGTGCTCGAACTTGACGGTACCGTCGATCAGAGCAAAGAGAGTGTGATCCTTACCGATACCAACATTGTTACCGGGCCAAATGGCGGTACCTCTCTGTCTGACTATGATATTACCGGCAACAACGCCCTGACCGTCAGCCTTCTTAACACCAAGTCGCTTCGACTCACTGTCGCGGCCGTTCTTGGTGGAGCCGACGCCCTTTTTATGAGCGAAGAACTGCAAACTGATTCTGAACATCGTTATTTCCTCCATAATTAATAGATAAGTGCTGTCATAGCTCAAATGGTCATTGATAATCCCTGTCGATGACCTCGACATCAAGGCAATCGTAATATTCCTCAAGCAGATCATTAAGCTGGTAATAATAAGCTAAGAATACCCCGGACACGGCATACCGCTTTTTTTCATCCTCTTCAAATTCGACCAGCGCCGCCTTTGAACGAACCGAAATGCGGGTCGCGCCCTCATTGACGTCGTATTCTACCTCAGACGCATACGCTATCTCAATGGTGTTGACTATCAGCATGGTCATGGCCGACAGCGCCGCGCACAGGACATCGTCCCCTGCCTCGCCGTAGCCGGTGTGCCCCTGCTCCTCAAAGCCGTAAAATACTCCGCCGCTACGAAAAAACCTTATTTTAGTCATTGTCCTCTAAAGGGCTCAGGCATTCTTGCCGATGGACAGGATCTGAACCTTGGTGTAGGGCTGTCTGTGACCCATCTTCTTCTTCTCATTCTTCTTGGACTTGTACTTGAGAACATAGATCTTCTTGCCCTTGCCGTTCTTGATCACGTTGGCCGTAACAACAGCACCGTCCACATTGGGAGTTCCGATCTCAAGAGAATCGCCCAGAGACAGAGCCTTAACATTGTCAAATGTGATAGTCTCGCCCTCTGCAACGTTCAGCTTCTCTACGAAGATGACGTCACCCTCGTTGACCTTGTACTGCTTTCCGCCGGTTTCAATTACTGCGAACACGAAAAGCACCTCGCTTTCATAAAGACTCGCTGATGCAGGCGGCATTTAGCACTTTGAAGCCTACATTATGCGGCAGTATATTATACCACGTTCCCCGACTGCTTGTCAATAGCTTTTTCGACTTTTGAACGACTTTTTTTCATTAAAAAGCCCCGGAGAGAGGCTTGCTCATGCTCCGGGGCTGCGGCTATGTGCCGCATTATTTGCTCTCATCGGCTTCAGCCTTCTGCTGCTCCTTTTCCTTGCCAAGGTACTCAGGCAGCTGCATGCCGGCCATGTTGAACAGATCGTTCATGGGCGGGATGGATTTCATCATTCCGGACAGAAAATTTGCAGTTGTCGTTTTGCCGTCGGCGTTGCCGGCGCCGTCCCAAACGGTGATCTTATCTATCTTGAGGTTGCTGATAGCCTCGACCTGGATCTTGGTCAGCTGCTCCAGCTTGTCAGCGACCATGTAGCGGATGGCGTCGTCAGCCTCGCCGCCGGCCGCCTTGACCAGCTGGTCAAAGCCCTCTGCCTGCTTGATCAGCATCTCGCGCATACCGTCAGCCTCGGCCTTCATCTTCATAAGGATAGCGTCGGCCTCACCACGCGCCTGGCGGCGTGTCTGCTCAGCAGCAGCCTCTGCCTGGAGTTCCAGCTCCTTCTTTTTGATCTCGGCCTTGACGATGACATCAGCCTCCAGCTTGGCCTTCTCGAGCGAGGCACGTGCCAGCTCGGCGCTCTGCTGTGCTGCATAGGATTCCTCCTGCGCACGGGCGGCCTGAATATTCTCAGCGGCCGTTGCACGCTTGAGCGACTCAGCCTCGCGCTCGCGGCGTAATGCCTCGGACTCGGCTATTCTGACCTTGGATTCGTTTTCACCGGTGATAGCCTCGGAATTTGACTGCGACACACGTATTCTCTGCTCGCGCTCAGCGTCTGCGGCACCGATAGCACCGTCTCTGTCAGCAGCGGCGACCGATATCTTTGCATCGTTGATAGCCTTGGCCGCGGCCTCTTTACCGAGGGCGGCAATGTAGCCGGACTCGTCGTTGATATCTGTGACGTTGACGTTTATCAAACGCAGACCTATCTTTTTAAGTTCGGTCTCCACGTTGCCTGAAACGGCCTCAAGAAATTTATCGCGGTCGGTGTTTATCTCCTCGATATCCATTGTGGCAATGACCAATCTCAGCTGACCGAAGATGATATCCTTTGCCAGCTCCTGTATCTCGACCAGCTTGAGTCCCAGCAGACGCTCGGCCGCGTTCTGCATGACTCCCACCTCGGTGGAGATACCGACTGTAAAGCGCGACGGTACGTCGACACGGATGTTCTGATGCGACAGTGCATTGGTCAGATCGACCGGGATGGACAGCGGCGTCAGATCCAGATACTCATACGATTGCAGCACAGGGACTATGAAGGCCGCCGCGCCGTGAATACACTTGGCAGAGCGCGGTGTGCCGTCCTTATTTGTACCGACCTTACCGTAAATGACCATGATCTTATCAGGCGGGCACTTTTTATAGCGCGAGAGCACTACGATCAGCATTGTGAACAGGATCACTGCAAGTACGCATATGAGTCCCACCACGGCAGGGCTGATGCCGCCACCTTCTGCTAAGATAAAAATTTTGTTCATTGATTTATTTCCTTTCTCAAAATTAGTCTTGATTATTGTCCACGGACTGCTCTGTGGGAGCCTCGGACACATCCGGCGCCTGGTTCGCAGTCAGCTCCGCGCGGCTGCGCAGACGCATATCGGCGCCGAGGAAGCAGGCCACCATAAAGCAAGCCGTGTTGACCGCAAGATATATGAAATACGCCAGCACGCAGTAGCCGTAAAGACCTCCGCTCACGGCAGTCATGGCAGTGAATTCATCGCCGAGGTACATCCAGCCGGCCATATATCTGGCACCGCCTGACAGCACCGGCGCGAAGGACGCCACCAGTGACACTGCAAGATGTATTGCATAAGCCACACCCCAGGAATACGCCAGCGGACGAATATCGACCTCAGGGTCACGATAGCCCTCGCGGTATCCGAGCAGGAACAGCGCGCCACCCTCAGCAGCCATGAATACGAATGTCCTGACTATAGCCAACGCAAGGTACGAGGCATTTGATATGCCCGACACCAGCAGCGCTACCACTGACGAAACTGCCAGACCGATTATGCAGGCCACTAAAATGTATATGAAATAAACCAGCGCATTTGTCGGCTTGATGCCGCTATCTTTTAGCTTTATTTTCATTTGCCTTCCTCCGCTCTGCTGTTCAGCGGCTCAACGACCAGCATTCCCGCCTCGTCGACTGCCACCACGCGCACATATGCGCCAGTTTTTATTTTATCCGCCGCCGTCGTCATGGCGCCGAACTCGCAGTACTGCTCCTGTATCGTCAGGTGCACCTTGCCCGAGCCCGTGCCACTCGGCGGGATGGGGATATAGACCTGCGCCATCTTGCCAACGGCGTTTCCAATATCAATATTTCCCGAATTTTGCAGCTTATATATCAGCTTCATGACATACGCCATGAAAAACAGCATAAGCACGCCAAGCACCACTGCAATCAGTATTGAGATGAAGCTTGGCAGCGGTGTTTCGAGCAGTGCCATAGCGCTCCAGCCCATGACCGCCAGCATCGACATGATGCCGCGCACTGAGAACAGCGCCAGCCCGTCGTCGCCGCCGTCCATACCATCGGCATCGCCGTCAAGATCGCCATCAAGGTCTCCGTCGGCATCGCCATCGCCGCCGCCACCCAGACCGACCAGCAGCAGCAGCACAGTCTGTATAAGCAGTATCAGTGTCGAGGGCACTGCTATGCAGGCAAATATCTGCTGTGTTAGTTCAAGAGAATTCCACCAATCTATCATAATGATCTCCTTTCAAATACGGAATATTGCTCATGCGTGATAAAGCTGCTCGAGCATGTCGTCAGCGTTGCGCTTGATGAGTGACGCATAATACGCCGTAAGAATTATCTCGAGCGCCATGCAAAGTCGGCGCCGTGCGCCGCTGACCTTTTCGCAGTACGCCCCCGTGACCTCTTCAATGCAATCCTTAAGCGTTCCCATGGAGTTATACGACACCATTCTGTCAAGTATACGGCAGATATAGTCGTACAGCTCGGCGTCGTGCACTATATCATCCGTCGGCGAATTGACGTCGCCGTTGATATACTTGATGATGAATGCAATACGATCCAGCCGCATGCAGGAGCGCAGCATATTGATGATAAGTATGTGCGCCAGCTGATCCCTGCTGTAGCGCTTGAGCTTGGAATTCTCCACCCATCCGCGCTTGGTCCAGTTTTGCAGGGTCGAGCCGTCAATGCCGGATATCTCACGTATCTGAGCCAGCATTATACCGTCGGTGATATAAAAGATCTTGTCAAGAAACTCCATCCCGGTAACGTTGCCCATTTTTTGACGGTTCAGTATCGTGCCGGGGATGTTTTCGTTAGTTGATAGCTGTATGTCCACCTTTTACCTGTTGCCTCCTTTTTTAGCGTTGCATTATCATCTGCTGTCAATATTATTATACAACACGGTCACGTGATTGTCAATACCATTCTAAAATATTTTTTCGATCACACGCCGAATTTTTCTGCCAGCTCATCAAGGCTGCTCACCGTCCACTCAGGTTCGACGGTGTTTGCCATGCCGCAGTAAAAGCCGCGCAGTATGCGCACTGTATGCATGCCCACGTCATGCGCCGGCGAGATATCGTTATCGGGACGGTCACCCACCATCACCGCGCGGTCAGCATCGCAGCCGACTCCGCGCAGTGCAGCGCGATAAAGCTCGGGGTCAGGCTTTTCGATCCCCACCTCAGCCGACGGAAACAGTGCATCAAAGCAGTCGCCGAGGCCGTACAGCGTCAGGCGATGCTTCGAGCCCGCGGGCTGATTGGCGATAATGCCCAGCTTGAAGCATTTTTTCAGTCTCCACAATACCGCGCGGGCATCCGGGTATGCCACCTCGCCGTCACAGCTGTAGTGCGGCATGTGACCGAGTCCAAACCGATGCGCCGCTGTCGGAAAGGGGGCGTGTCCCTCTGCCCCGCAGCGATAGGCCTCGCGCCAAAACTGCTCGCGCGACACCGTCACGCCCTGGGCGGCAAGGCGCGAGATGGCGCGCGTGATGCGCCGCTCGTGCGCGGCGTCCTCATTTACCAACGTGTAGCCCATGTCGAAAAATATCCAGTCTATATTGTTCATGAAAAAAGTGCCTTTCGTATACTTCCCTTCTATTTTATCATAAAAAGCATCACTTGGCAAGACGCTGCGGTATGAAAATAGCACCTTTGGCATATAAATAGATACGTTCCACCAAACCTTCAAGGAGGAGCTCTGCCCTATGGATAACAGCACCGTCACCGGCGGTTATTTTCCGGCATTGATAGCGATCTGCATCCTTCTGACGCTGACCGCCTGCCTGATGACCGCGCTCCCGCGCACGCATGCTTCAAGCGCCGATACGGATACCAATACGTCAACCCCAGTCGAGTCCGGCAGCTTGCAGGCCGGAGAGCCGACTTGAAGCTCAAGCTGCGCATCAGCATTTTCGGCGTGCTGATGCTGCTGATACTGCTTTTCGGCGACAGCAGCGGCTATGCACTGATAGCGGTCGTGGCGGCGGCGATACACGAGCTCGGCCACATCGCGGCGGCACTTTTTTTGCTGCGCATGCGACTGGACAGCTTCTCGCTCGGCCTGATGGGCGCGCGACTGGGGCTGTCGCTGCCGCTTTATTCATACCGCAAGGAGCTGTGGCTGTCGCTGGCGGGACCGCTCACAAATATCATCACCGGCGCCGCCGCACTTTACATATACCACGTCTGCCATGTCGAGGCGCTGCTGTTTTTCGGCGTCGCCAGCCTGTTTTTGGCCGGACTTAATCTGCTGCCGGTAGAGAGCTTTGACGGCGGACGCATATTCATCTGCCTGCTTGCCCCCATCGCCGGGCTTTATGCCTCCGAGAGGACGCTGCAACACCTGTCGTTTGGCTGCATATGGCTGCTTTGGGGGACGTCCATCTACCTTATGCTGCGTTGCGGCAGCTCGCTGGCACTGTTCGTCTTTTCCTCGGCGCTGTTCGCCCAACTGTTTCTCGGTGGTGAGGCCTTCAAAAAATAAGCGCGTTTTGCAGATTTTTTTGCAAAAATATATTGCATTTTTGCGGTTTTCTGTTATAATGTACGCAGGGTATCTGTGGCGGAAAGCATATATCCGTTTTTCTGTTTGTCTGCCGACAGATGACCCGAGTTTTATTTGTTCAGAGGAGCTTTTATGCGTAATGAAGGAGACGGTACTCATACATTTACAGGGTATCTGTAAGTCGTTTGATGGAGAGACTGTTCTTGACAACATCGATCTCGATATTCACGACAAGGAGTTTATAACTCTGCTTGGGCCTTCCGGCTGCGGCAAGACCACCACGCTTCGTATCCTCGGCGGATTTGAAACGCCGGATGCGGGCGACGTGTTTTTTGACGGCAAGAGGATCAATGACGTCCCCCCCTGCAACCGGCATGTAAACACCGTTTTTCAGCGGTATGCCCTTTTCCCTCATCTCAACGTGTTTGAGAATATCGCCTTTGGGCTGCGCGTCAAGAAAATGGACGAGCCGACAGTCCGAAGAAAGGTCAAGGAAATGCTGAGCCTGGTCAATCTCAAGGGCTTTGAGAAACGACGCATCGACACACTTTCCGGCGGTCAGCAGCAGCGTGTGGCCATTGCCCGCGCACTGGTGAACAACCCTAAGGTCCTGCTTCTCGACGAGCCGCTGGCGGCTCTCGACCTTAAGCTGCGCAAGGATATGCAGAACGAGCTCAAGAACATTCAGCAGCAGACCGGTATTACCTTTGTTTACGTTACACACGATCAGGAGGAGGCGCTCTCCATGTCCGACACCGTCGTCGTCATGGCGGAGGGGCGCATACAGCAGATAGGCACTCCTGTCGATATCTACAACGAGCCCGTAAACGCCTTTGTAGCCGATTTTATCGGTGAGAGCAACATACTCAACGGCACCATGCCGGAGGATTACCGTGCACGGTTTGCCGGGCATGTTTTCCCCTGCCTCGACAGCGGCTTTGAAAAGGATCAGCCTGTCGACGTCGTGGTGCGTCCCGAGGATGTTGACGTCGTCCCGGTGGAGCGCGGCATGCTGACAGGCACCGTGACCTCGGTCACCTTCAAGGGCGTGCATTACGAAATAATCGTCGACGTCTGCAACTTCAAATGGATGATCCAGTCGACGGATTACGTCGCCCCCGGCGACACCATAGGGCTTTACATAGAGCCCGACGCCATACATGTCATGGAAAAATCCAAATTCTCCGGCATGTTCGGCGACTATTCGACCTTTAGCGATGAGATGGACCGTCTCTCCGACCCCGAGGCAGTTGAGCCGGAAGCGGTAACGGAGGACTGACATGCAGAGCAGGACAAGCTATCGCTCCTGGCTGGAGCGCGCGGCTGCGGCACCGCATATCGTGTGGTCGGTCATGTTCATAATCGCGCCGCTCATGATAGTCGCATATTTCGCATTTACCGACCCAGACGGTCATTTCACGCTTAACAATATCGCCGGTCTGTCAAACTACGGGCACATTTTTGTGCTTTCGGTCAGCTTCGCGCTGGTGGCAACCGTGATATGCCTGCTGATCGGCTACCCGCTCGCCTATTTTATGGCGCACACCGCGCCGCGGACGCAGCGCATACTCGTCGTAATACTCATGCTGCCCATGTGGATCAGCCTGCTAATACGCACCTATTCGCTCATGGCGCTGCTTGACAACGGCGGCCTGATCAACACGCTGCTCTCTCACCTCGGTCTGCCCAAAATAACCTTCATCGGCACCGGCGGCGCCGTAATTCTCGGCATGATATATGATTTTCTGCCCTACATGGTGCTGCCTATATACACTGTCATCTCAAAGCTCGACCATCGCTATATCGAGGCCGCGCATGATCTCGGCTGCACCCGCATACAGGTGCTGGCAAAGGTCATTCTGCCGCTGTCAGTGCCCGGCATCATCTCGGGCATAACCATGGTCTTCGTGCCATCCATCAGCACCTTCTACATCTCGCAAAAGCTGGGCGGCGGCTCCTTTGACCTCATAGGCGACACCATTGAGCGCCAGTTTCAGAATCAGCTGACCTACAACACCGGCGCGGCGATCTCGCTGGTCATGATGATACTCATTATCGTATCCGTGGCCATCATGAATCGCTTCTCCGACAGCGAAGGGAGCATTGTGGTATGAAAACATTGTCCCGTATCTACATGTGGCTGATCTTCGCGCTGCTGTATGCGCCCATCATAGTGCTGGTCGTGTTCTCGTTTAACCGTTCGGGCGACATCAATTCCTATTCGCAGTTCTCTTTTTACTGGTATGCCGAGCTGTTCCGCGACGCCAAGGCCTTCAGTTCACTTAAAAATTCGCTGTTTCTGGCGGTCACCTCATCGCTGCTTGCGACTATCATCGGCACGCTTGCTGCATTCGGCATCGACCGCATGCGCAACCGCTATGTTCGGAGCGCCCTGATGTCGGTCACAAACATCCCCATGATGAACCCCGATATCGTCACCGGCGTTTCCATGATGCTGCTGTTTGTGGCGCTGGGCGTCGTGCTGAGGCTGGACAACATTCTCGGCCGCACCACCATGATAATCGCGCACACCACCTTCAACCTGCCCTACGTCATACTGTCGGTGCTTCCCCGCTTTAAGCAGCTGGATCGCAGTCTCTCCGAGGCCGCACTCGACCTCGGCTGCACACCGCTTCAAACATTTTTCAAAATAGAGCTGCCCTCCGTCGTCCCCGGCATCGTGTCGGGACTCATGATGGGCTTTACGCTGTCACTTGACGATTTCGTCATCAGCCACTTTGTCAGCTCGCCTGATTTTCAGACGCTGCCGCTCTACATCTACAATCAGACCGCGCATCAGGTCAAATACAGCATGTACGCGCTGTGCACGCTCATGATAGTGGCGATACTGGTACTGCTGCTGCTGGTCAATCTGGCCGGCTCCATCGGTGATATCAAATCCAAAAAATTCACAAGAAAAAAGGAACAAACCAATTGAAAAGATTTACTTTCTTAGTGCTGCTGGCCGTCCTTCTGGGCGCCCTGGCACTTGGGCTCAGCTCCTGCGGGAGCAGCGACGTCACCACGCTTTATGTCTACAACTGGGGTGAATACATCTCCGACGGCTCCGAGGGCACACTTGACGTCAACGCTGCCTTCGAGGATTACTACTACGAGACCTTCGGCGAGCATATAAAGGTCAATTACTCTACCTACTCCAGCAATGAGAGCATGTACGACAAGATCAGCAGCGGCACTGCGAATTATGACGTCATAATTCCCTCCGACTACATGATCGAGCGTCTCATAAATGAGGGACTGCTGGCCAAGCTCAACTATGAGAACATCCCCAATTATCAGTATATCACCGATGATTTCAAGGGTGAGAACGTCTATTACGACCCCACCAATGAATACTCGGTACCCTATGCCTACGGCATTGTCGGCATCATATACAACACCGAAATGGTGGAGGCGGGCGACCCTACCATCGGCAGCTGGGAGCTGATGTGGAACGAGAAATATTCCGGCAGCATATTGCAGTTTAACAACTCGCGCGACGCCTTCGGAACCGCACAGTATTACCTCGGCTACGACGTCAATGAGTCGACCGACGAGCAGTGGCAGGAGGCGCTTGCATTGCTCAAAAAGCAAAAATCCATCGTTCAGGGCTACGTCATGGACGAGGTGTTCAACAAAATGAAGAGCGGCTCGGCCGCCGTGGCCGCCTACTATGCCGGCGACTTCTTCACCATGTACGAGGGCAACGACAAGCTGGCCTTCTACTACCCGAAGGAGGGCTCTAACATTTATATCGACGCCATGTGCGTCCCAGCAGCCTCCAAAAATCAGCTGATAGCTGAGCGCTACATCAACTTTATGCTGTCCACCGAGCCGGCAGTCGCCAACGCGGAGTACACCTGCTACGCCTCGCCCAACTCGCTGGTCACCTCGAGCCAGGACTACATAGACTACATGCGTGAGCTGCACCCCGACGCCATGAGCATACTCTACTCTGAAAACACCGATTTCAAGACCACCTTCTACAAAAACCTCTCCCGCGAAAAGCTGACCATGCTTAACTCGCTTTGGGAGGAACTCAAGATAGAAAGCTCTGTCGGCGGAAGCATTTACATCATATGTGGTGTTCTCGTCGTCGGGATCGCCGCTGCGGCAGTCTTCTTCACCGTTCGCAAGAAAAGACGCGAACGCTACGACGAGGACTGAAGCACTAAATAAAGCGATCAAGCCCATGCGAGCCGCGGCTCGCATGGGCTTGATTTTTTAGGCACACCGCACAATTCTTTTTGCGGCGGCGCATTCAGAAAATTCGTCTGATGCAACACATTTCTGTGCGCGTAGCTTGCCTGTGCGCAGGAAATTCGCAAATTATTACGGATCTCATGCAAACAAGTGAATAAGCGACAAAAGCGTCGGCCCTGAAACGTGCGGTATCACCAGACTGCGCATTATCACGCCCAAAATCACTAAATGAGCCGGGTAAAACGCATAGAATGCGTATTTCGTGACCAGTCTGCCAAGCTTTGACTTGGGATAAGCCCCGCGCTGGCCGTTGCATAGCAGTATTGGCAACACCGCCGCCACCGCGCACAGGCATACTATATCCCAACCCGTTATCTCAGGCGCCGCAAAGCCGCTGAGCAGCGCAATAAGCAGCTGCTTGATGATCCGGCTTGCGCCAAGCAGCAGGCAGACCACCGCGCGGTACAGCCGCGAATCGCCGGCAGCGTAAAACAGACAAATGGCAAGCACGCCCACGCCGCCGTAATCCGTCCCCAGCCACTCGGCCACCAGCGCACAGGCCAGCGCTGCCAGTATGGCGGCAAATCTCACAACGGGGCGGCGGTTCTGAGCCAGAGCATCATACAGAATGAGCGCGATCAGCCCCAACGCCAGCGTGAAATAGACGTTGTTCACCTCAAAGCTGACGCGGCCGAAAAAGCAGTAGTTGAACGGCAGCTCGGACAGCATTGCAAACGCCATCAGCCGAAGAAGGTAGCGTCCACGGCTGCGCGAATGGCGGAAGCCGAAGGCCAAAAGATAGCAATAGATTGGAAACGCCAACCGCCCGATGATGCGCAGCACGTTGCTAAGCGTCGGCGAAAAATAGACACAAAAATAACCGATGTGGTCACACAGCATGGCCGCGCAGGCTATCAGCTTGAGTGTCAGCGTGCTCATTTGTCAACAAATATCAGATGCCCCTGCTCGTCAACGTCGACGACAGCCAGCGAATGGAGGTCGATCCCCCGGCTGCGGATGTTGTCGCCGCCCGGCTGGAACGCCTTCTCGATGCATATCCCAGCGCCGCACAGCTGAGCCCCGGCCTGGTGGACTATGTCAAACAGTCCCAGCAGCGCCTGTCCGTTGGCGAGAAAATCGTCAATGACCAGCACGCGGTCGCCTGCGCTTATGTAGCTCTTGTCCACGCGGACGGTAAACGAGCGCCCGCGGGTGAAGGAATACACCTCGGAGGTATAAACGTCGTCAGCCATGTTTTTGGCCTCGGACTTTTTGGCAAAGACCACCGGCACGCCAAAATGCCGCGCCGTCAGGCATGAGATGCCGATGCCGGACGCCTCGATGGTCAGTATCTTGGTCACGC
Organism: uncultured Lachnospiraceae bacterium; assembly: GCA_964463325.1. Lineage (GTDB taxonomy): Bacteria > Bacillota > Clostridia > Oscillospirales > CAG-272 > UMGS1002. The sequence goes on from CAYXBY010000020.1 coordinate 17,158, forward strand.
CACAGGCCTTAAAATGCTCATAAAAATCGGCGCCCATTCGGTCTACGAGTGCGGTGTCTATTTGGTGATTCAAAAAGCTGTCAACCTTGAGTATGCCGCCGGGGCAAACGCGCCCGTCGCGGATGATCCGCTGCTTAAGTTCTTCCATGTTAATTTGCCTTTCTTGTTTCGATACTACATTATACAACATTTTGACGGCCGAGAAAAGAGTTTTTGAAAAAATATATATAAAAAACTTGAATTATTCGCAATTTTGTGGTATGCTTATAGCGTTATAAAACGATCCGAGGGAAAACAATGAATATTGGCCAAAAGCTCCGTCAGCTGCGCACGGATAAGTGCATGACGCAAGCACAGCTTGCAGGAGAGCTCATCACCCGCAATATGCTAAGCCGTATCGAAAACGGTGCAGCCACACCTTCCCTGCCCACCGTCATCTATCTGGCCGAGCGGCTGCATGTTCCGGTCGGCTATCTGCTGTCGGAGGGCGAGGAGGAAAACCTCTACCGCAAGGCCGGTCGCATAGACAACATAAAACGTGCGCTGACCGATGGCAGCTACGCCATCTGCCGAGACATGTGTCTGTCGCTGGGCAGCCGCGACGACGAGGTGCAGCTGCTACTCGCACTCAGCACCGCGGGCCTGGCTCGCGACGACTTTTTTGAGGGGCGACTGCGCGCCGCCATGCGTCATTTTGACGAGGCGCGTGAATACGAGGCCGGCACGCTATATGGCAGCGGAGCCATCTCAGCACAGGCCGCAATATATCAGCGCTACATGCACCGCATATCCGCAACGCTTATGACCGACATCACCGATGACGCAATACCCGGTATCCCGTTTACAAATGACCGGATTTGTGACTACATTTTAACCCTCGAGGCAGCTGAGGCACACCCTGAAATGCCGGTTCGCAGTCTGCTTGACAGCGCAAGAATGGACGTTTCGTCACCGCTGGCAATGCACATTTTAGCGTACGATGCACGGCGAAATCAAGATCATGCTGCGGCACGGCGCATGCTTCTGCGCATACTCGACATGAAGGAGCGCATCCCGGATCCCGTGCTTTACAACGTATTTTATGAGCTTGAAATATGCTCAAAGGAAACAAACGACTACCGCAGCGCTTATGAGTATTCGACCGATAAGGTCAATCTGCTCGAGCGCATGCTGGCTGAAATGGAGGATATCTCATGAAAAAACTGTTCTGCATTATCGTACTTCTGGCAGCGCTGCTGCTGCTTTGCAGCTGCTCGTCCGCCTTTGACGACTTCCAGGAAACTACCGATCCATCCGGCACCGGTCTGACTCCCGGCGGCATGGATGAAATATCGCGCGAGCTGGATTCGTCTTCCGCTGCGGCAGCTGACTCAAAGGACAGCACCTCTGCAACCAACGTTGCAGACACAACCACGTCGTCAGTGCCGACTACGACGCCTCAGCAGCCTGACACCTCAGTCACCGGCTCGGTCGACACGCCGTCAACCACACCCGCGCCCGCGGACACGACGACAGCCCGTCCGACGACCTCGACCACTCCCGCACCTGACAGCACTGCGTCCAACACCACCGCGCCAACGACCACAAGGCCCGCAGAGTCGACAACCGTCCCCTCTCAATCCACAACAAAGCCCTCTCAGTCAACGACCGCCCCGAGCGGCGGCACCACGGCCACGCCACCCGACACGCTCGAGCCGGATTTATTTGTTGACATATCTGTCTACTGGACGGAGAGCGGCGAGGTGTGGCACCTCAGCCAAAGCTGTAGCTCACTTAAAAACGCCAAGTCGATTTCAAGCGGCAGTGTAAGCGCTGCGATGCAGGCGGGCAAAGTGCGCGTCTGCAAAAGATGCGGATAACATATCAAAATGATCAGCCCGGCGGCAATTGCCGCCGGGCTGATTTGTATAAACATGTCACCAGCGAGTCATATTACGCTCGAATTTCTTGGTGTAGCTCTCGCCAAGCTCCTCGGCGCTGATGCCGTAACACAGCATCATATCGCAAAAGTACATCAGCACATCCGCCATCTCCTCTACAAGATCCCGCCGCAGCTCGCCATCTGAAACGGCTTTCTCTGCGCCGTTTTTCTTTATAATATCGATCACCTCGCCTGCCTCTCCGATCATCCAGAGCAGCTTGTTCCTGCCTGTATCAACGCATATGGGCTCCCAGCTTTCCTTATACTTGTCCTGTAACTGACGCTGCATCTCAAGCATGTCGTTTACGGAAAATTCCTTCATTTGTTTATCTCCATTCTGTTATTTATCTAAAAAATCAAATATGGCACGCCAGACTCTGTCGTCCTGCTCCGTCATCCGCCACCAGTCAAAGCAAGCGCGGAAACGAGCCCGCTGTGCCTCGGTCGACAGCCGCCCGGCGCGAGTCTCTTTGGTTCGCCTTGTCGAATACTCACCAAGGTAGTTAACCGCCGCCGCAGTATAATTTGGATTGTGTCCCTTGCCGTGCTCCAGCATAAACGATATATTATCACAGTTTCCGAGCTGCGAGTGTAAATCATCATAATGCGCGCGGCGGCACAGCTTGTCATTATCAGAATATATAAGCAGCGCACGGGTGTTTGTCTGCATCAACGTTGTGCAGGCATCGTAGTGCACGAAGCGCGGGTTGGAGGTCTGCTCAAGCTGCATAACCGGCTGCCGATACCCGCTCATAATACCGCCAAACAGTGAGCTCACCATTTTCTCGACCGAAACAAAGCCAGACAGCACCACCACGCTTTGTACCTCGGGGTGAAGCGCCGAAATGTTAAGCGTTGAAAAGCCGCCCCAGCTGTGCCCCATAACCGAAATGTCCATCGCACGGAAACGCGCATCGGTGCTCAGTGCATTAAGGCAATCGTCAAGGTCGTGCAGGGACTGCGCCAGTCCATTCGTTCCCTGCCCGCCTGACTCCATGCAGCCGGTGTGGTCGTAGGAAAACACCAAAAAGCCATGTCGGCACAGCAGCTCGATCTCACGCATGTATGATCGGTGGCCGCCGCCGAGTCCGTGCTCAAATACTATCAGCCGTCCCTCTCGAGGGCTGTCATAATAATAAATATGCCCGCACAGAGCATGCCCCATCGAGGACGCAAACGAATATGTCTCATCATGCAGACCCTTAAAATCCGATGCAGAAAAATAGTGTGCGACACCCGTGTCATCACAACGGGCATACATCATGCCACGATACATATCGACTACTTTTTTCTCAAAAATCACGCGCATCTCCCTCTCAAGATCGCCGCGCTGCAAGCTTTACATATTAAAATCATTTTTTTGCTTGACATTGCGGCTTTATGAAAGTATAATATCATATAGTAAGAAAAAAGTAAAGAGGTATCTTTATCATTATGAAAATTCTTCTTCCCGAGGCCGGTCAGGGAATAAACTACTACCGCGCCAATCTTCACTGCCACACTAACATATCGGATGGTCACAAAACGCCCGAGGAGGTCAAGCAGCTGTACGCCTCGCATGGTTATTCCATCGTCGCTTACACCGATCACAATGTGCTGCTGTCACACGAGTATCTGAACGACGATAATTTTCTGGCGCTGAACGGCTATGAGATCAATGTCAACGATCCCTTCAACTTTAACTATCCGCGCACAAAAAAGTGCCACCTCAATCTAATCGCGCTTGAGCCCGATAATCTCACGCAGGTCTGCTACCACCGCACCAAGTATTCCACCGGCAACTCCAAGCTTTATCGCGACCGGGTCAAATTTGACCCTGAGCTGTCCGATTACGTCCGCATCTACTCGGGCGACGGCATCAACGACATAATCGCCCGCGGACGCGAGGCCGGCTTCTTTGTCACCTACAACCATCCTACATGGTCACTTGAATCCTACCCCGACTACTCCAATTACCACGGCATGAACGCCATGGAAATAGTCAATTACGGCTGCGTCATCATGGGCTATGAGGACGACAATGGCCGCGTCTACGACGATCTGCTCAACCAGGGCAAGCAGATATTCTGCCTCTCGACCGACGACAACCACAACGCCCACCCGGACGACGATCCGCTCAGCGACTCGCTCGGCGGCTACACCATGATCGCCGCATCTGCGCTCGACTACCGCCAGGTCACAAAGGCGCTTGAGGACGGCATGTTCTACTCCGTTCAGGGCACCACAACGCACAAGGGTCCCGAGATACTCTCTCTCGTCTATGAGGACGGCACGCTGACCGTCAAAACGACAGCCGCGCGGCGCATTCAGCTGGTGACGAGCGCACGCTGCAAGGGCAAAATGAAGGCCGCTCGCGACGGCGAGGCGCTGTTCGAAGCCAAATTCGCCATTAATCCGGACGAGGTGTGGTTCAGAGTCGTCGTCACAGACAGCGAGGGCGGCAAGGCCTACACCAATGCATACTTCAAGGCCGAGCTTGATAAAGAATAAGTCAGCATTATAAAGTCTCTATGCCCCGGGGGCGCAAGGCGCTGTCGGGGCAGGTCTTTATAGCACAATCACAATATATATCAAATAACTTTGGAGAAACAATATGAAGCTTTATCTACGCTACACCTCTCTGCTGCTGGCTCTGCTGCTGACGCTGTCATGTCTGCTGTCGCTTGCGGGGTGCGCCGACCATCAGTTGCCCGGCGATGATATACCTGTTCAAGACTCATCATCCACAGACGCCACTGCCGACACCTCCGCCGAGGAGTTATCAGGCGGCGATCTTGTGCTGTTTGAAAGTGGCAAATGCAACTATCAGGTCATCCGATTCGAGGATTCCTCCGACGCCGCCATCGACGCCGCGCGAACCATTCGCCAGACTATCGGGGATCTGACCGGCACCCTTCCCCAGCTTGCCACCGACTACAAAAAGAAAGGCATCGAATATGACCCGAACACACTGGCCATACTCGTCGGCACCACGCGCTACGATGAGACCGCACAGGTCTCTGCTGGCATGGGCTACGGCGAATATCGAATAAAGGTCTGCGGCAACAAGCTTGTCGTCGCAGCGCCGTTTGATGCCGGCGTTACGGCCGCGGCTAAGGCCTTGAGCACGGCACTGTCCCAGATGTGGGATGGCGAAAGGCTGGTGGTTCCATCAAGCTTTAGCCTGACACGCGTTGTAAACGATCAGGTCAATGCCATTCCGCTGTGTAACGGCGGCAATTATTCCGGCATTTACGACGCTGGTAACAACTCCCGCATGCTGGTGCTGACCCAGAGCTCAGCGGAGCTGTACACCGATTACTGCGCTACAGTCCTCTCGAGCGGCTACGAAAAATATTCAGAAAACGAGATAAACGGCATGCTGTTCTCCAGCTATGTCTCAGACACGGACGTGCTCAATGTGATATTCTGCAAACCAACAAAGGAGCTGCGGGTGCTGGTAGACCGTCTGCGCAATACCGCCCTGCCGCCGAGTGAGCAGGACAACAGCTACACCGTCACCTGCTCCTCTTCGGTATCCCAGCTGGGCTGCGAATTTGAAAGCGGTGGCGCCGGCATACCTGAGCGTCAGATAGGAATGTGCTATATTTTCCGTCTGGCAGACGGCAGCTTTATCATTGAGGACGGCGGCTTTGACTACAAGCTTTTTGCTGATCGTCTTTACCAAAAGCTGATCGAGCTCAACGGCGGCAGCAACGGCATTGTCATTGCTGCTTGGATATTCTCACACATGCATGGCGACCACACCGGCGCATTTGCCGCCTTCACAGACTATTACGGCAGCCGGGTGACAGTTGAGCGCTTTATTTACAACATCCCCACCGATGCACAGTATGCCACATCCGGCGAGGGCACCGGGCGTTCAAATGAAACAAAAAGCTGCATGACTAAATACAAGGGCGCAGAGCACATTATAGCACATCCCGGGCAGGTGTTCCATATACGGAACGCCAAGCTAACCACGCTTTTCACATATGATCTGCGCATTCCGCATGAAATGGCACGGATCAATTCGTCGTCAATAGTCATGCGGATCGAGATGGAGGGACAAAGCTTTGTAATGCTCGGTGATCTATACACCACCGAAAGCGAGATGCTGGCACGCTGCTACGGCAAGCAGCTTAAATGTGATTTCCTTCAGGTTGCGCACCACGGAGGCACCGGCGGCGTATATGAGACAAACAAGCTGTTAGACCCCGTCGTGCTGCTGTGGCCACTGGGTGAATATGACTATTTCGGCGTTGGCAAATGGCATCGCAGCGCTGAGACCTACAACCGCTATTTCTTTGAATCAACGACATTGCGCGAGATAATAGTTGCCGGCAGCAGCGATGTAACACTGCCGCTGCCCTACACCTACCCGGATAAGCTGATACTGCCGACGCATTCGTCTGAAAAATAGTATCCTTCTCTCGGCTTCTTGGCGTTCTTCTTTTCCGCCTCCCTGGCGGCCTTTTTCTCCGCCCTCTCGGCTGTCTCGGTGAAGTAATAGCCGTCACCCAGCGCATTGAGCCGCACCCGCTTGTCTGACTTGCTCGAATCGAACACTGTGAAGTCACCGCCGTTAGTGCCGTGATACATCACGCGCGGCGTGCCGTCGGCGTCAACCACCTTGCTCGCTGCTTTGGGGCGATTTTGCCAATCGCCGAGCCAACGCTTAAATTGTGAACTTTCTGTGAACCTTGCAATTTCCCTGTTGATTTTTTCATCGATACGGTGTATAATAGGCTCGGAAGCTATCCTTTCTTGAATGCGTTTGGGGAATTGCACCCCAGCCCGTATCAAGTCGGTGGCTTCTTTTTTTGCGTAATAAATGCCGACGTCCCCGATATTTTCTAAAGCGATAGCCTCGTCAATGAGGCTATCCACATTGCGAGTATAGACGCTGGACAGCACATTGACATCCATATGGCTGCCGTTGACCCTTCGATCCGCCGTTATCTCAATAGGCATCAGTAACGATTCTGTGCCCTGCCCGATGTCGACAATAGCAACCACACTGTGCCTGCTGCGCAGTGGGCTCGCGCTCGGGTCTACGTCGCGGGACGCTATGATCATCACAGGGTCTTGAAGCTTGCTGTAAATATCTTTGACCGCCGCTTCTCCAAGGCCGTGATAATGCGTTTTAGAATTATATCTACCGTCAGCCTTGGCCTCGTCCGCCGTTTTGGCGATCGAATACACGTGCCCGGCACCGATAACTACCGGCAAGCTTGTCATACCAAGCTGTTTATATATTTCCGGGGTGTAGCCAACTATGACGGCGTCTCGCGACTTGATAGTACCCTCGAGGATGCCTTCAACCGTTTTCTGATACTCTTCGGTCACTTTGTCCTGTGTCTTCTGACGCAGCTCCGCCAAGTCGTGCGCCAATCCCCGTGTGCCCTCCGTCCTCTCCTTACTCATCGCCCCCTCAAACGCTCTACCCAGCTTGACCACCTCGGCGATCGATGTCTCGTCCGCCCTGGCAGTCTTAAGCGCCCGGAATAACCTCCGCAGAGCGGTCACCCAGCCACACCGGACACCGTTCCGCCCTCGCCGATGTACGCCTCGGCACGGCTATCAAGTATGTCGATGAAGATTTTCACGTTGGTGATATCGTTTACCCCCGCCGCCCGGCGCCGGAATGTGCGATTGTGTTTGTTTCACCTGCTCTTGATATTCTGATATCCCACTTGGTGTCGGCATTGTTAACTGTGCCACTCCAATGCGTCGATCATTGGTATTCCGGATAGGTACGCACAGGATCCCGGCAAAGTACGCCGGATGTAAAGTACAGTCCAAGCCGGGAACCTTTCCATTTGCTACGCAAATGGAGGGGTTCTTCGTCCATGAAGTTAAAAAAGCCAATCAGGGGAGCTTAGCTCCCCTGATTGGCTTTTGGAGCTGGTGATGGGACTCTGAACCACGGTTCCCGGCAAAGTACGCCGGATGTAAAGTACAGTCCAAGCCGGGAACCTTTCCATTTGCTACGCAAATGGAGGGGTTCTTCGTCCATGAAGTTAAAAAAGCCAATCAGGGGAGCTTAGCTCCCCTGATTGGCTTTTGGAGCTGGTGATGGGACTCGAACCCATGACCTGTTGATTACGAATCAACTGCTCTACCAACTGAGCCACACCAGCAACGCACACTATTATATCACACATTTTTTAATAATGCAATATCATTTTTGCAAATTTATAAAAAAATTTATTGCTTTTAACCCTCCGGCGTGGTATAATGAGGTGAAACAATCATACTGGAGACTGAAAAATGAATCTTTGCGATGTAAAAACCATAAAACAAATAATGTCGATCTACGGTCTGACCTTCCGCAAGGAATTCGGTCAGAATTTTTTGACCGACCGCTCTGTCGTCGAGGAAATCGCCGACTGCTGCTGTGAGGGCGCCTCGCAAAACATTCTCGAAATCGGTCCCGGGCTGGGGACACTGACATATGAGCTGGCCTCGCGATATCAACGCGTGGTAGCTGTCGAGCTGGACAACGGCCTTATCCCCGCGCTGCGCTACACCCTCGATGAGTTCAGCAACATCACCGTCATCAACGACGACATAATGAAGTGCGACCTCCCTGCCCTGGCCGCGCCATATCTCGAGGGCGGGCTTTCAGTCTGCGCAAATCTGCCATACTACATAACTACACCAATACTCATGGCACTGCTGGAATCCGGTGTGCCGTTCGATTACATAACTGTCATGGTTCAAGCAGAGGTAGCCGAGCGGCTCTGTGCTGCTCCCGGAGACCGTAATTGCGGCGCTATCACTGCCGTTCTCGCCTACTACGGCGAGTCCGAACGCATTATGAACGTTCCCGCTGGCCGTTTCCTGCCGCCGCCAAAGGTGGATTCATCTGTCATAAGGATCCGCCTGCATAAACAAAAGCCCTACCGGCCACAGGATGAGGAAATGCTGTTCAAAACAATACGCGCCGCATTTGGTCAGCGCAGAAAGACGCTTCCCAATGCACTCGCCGCCGCCTTTGGAAATCTGCCGCGTGCGGCGCTTACACAAGCTGTCATCGACTGCGGGCTGGAGCCTGGCATTCGAGGCGAGCGACTGACCATGCCGGATTTTGTGGCTCTTTCCGACCGGCTGCTTGAGCTTACGCATCAATAATAAAATGTAAAAAACTATCCCGCTCGTCTTCAGCACCGAAGGCAAGCGGGATGTTATTATTCATATCCGAGCTCGGCTAAGTGGCATTTGCATGTGTCAAAAGCTGCGAACCCGGGCAAGTCATCGCGTCGACTGTTAAATACGCGCCACTCCGGAGCGGCGGGCAGCCTCGGCGACAGCCGCGGCCACGGCCGGACCAACACGCTCGTCAAACGCCGCGGGGATTATATAGTCTTCGTTAAGTTCCTCGTCCGAGATGAGCCCTGCCAGCGCGCGCGCCGCCGCAATCTTCATCTCATCGTTAATATCGGACGCGCGGACGTCAAAGGTTCCGCGGAAAATGCCCGGGAAGGCCAGCACATTGTTGATCTGATTGGGGTAATCCGACCGGCCGGTGGAAATGACGCGCGCGCCGCCTGCCTTTGCGTCCTCCGGGAAGATCTCGGGCGTCGGGTTGGCGCAGGCGAATATAATAGCGTCACGATTCATGGTCTTGACCATCTCGGTCGTCACAACGCCGGGGGCGCTGACGCCGATAAACACATCTGCGCCGACCAGCATATCAGCCAGCGAGCCTGCGCGGCGTTCGAGGTTGGTCTGCTCGGCCATTTCTTCCTTGATCCAGTTCATGCCCTCGTGGCGTCCCTTATAAATAGCACCACGGCGGTCGCAAAGCGTAATATCCTTAAAGCCGTCCGACAGCAGCAGGCGCGTTATCGAGATAGCAGCAGCGCCCGCGCCATTGACAACTATGCGCACATTCTCCTTCTTTTTGCCGACGACCTTGAGCGCGTTGGTGAGTCCCGCCAGCGTGATGACGGCTGTGCCGTGCTGATCGTCATGGAAGATCGGAATATCGCATTTTTCCTTGAGCTTGCGCTCGATC
>CAYXBY010000021.1:0-26338 GCA_964463325.1 uncultured Lachnospiraceae bacterium
AACGGTTACTTCTCTGTCACGAGACAGAAAGTACAAAGCATCGGCTTACCGATAACAATCGGTCAAGCCAGCCCCGAGGCTGCAAGCCTCACTCGCGCCGAAGTATGCAATACTTCACCCCCCTTCCCCATTGCATTGTAGACGAAAATGTGCTATAATAATGACATCAATTCGCCAAACTACGGCACGGAGGAAAAAATGAAGTCAGAAAAGCGTCCGAATGTCCTGTTTATACTCACCGACGACCAGCGCGCGGGCACCATCCACGCACTTGGCAATGATCAGATCATCACCCCCAACCTTGACCGCCTCGTCCACGACGGCACGTCGTTCACGCGGGCACATATCCCGGGCGGAACAGCCTCGGCCGTCTGCATGCCCAGCCGCGCAATGATCAACACCGGCAAGACATTGTTCAATTTTCTCGACAACGGCAAAACCATTCCCGAGGACTTCGCCACCATGGGCGAGACCTTCCTTGGCGGTGGCTACAACTGCTTCGCGACCGGCAAATGGCACAACGGCACCGCCGGCTTTGCCCGCAGCTTTAACTGTGGCCGCGATATTTTCTTCGGCGGCATGTGGGATCACTGGAACGTCCCCGTCTGCGACTACCGCGAGGACGGCTGTTACGACCACGAAATTCAGTTCGTCCCGAACTTCTCGGCCAATATGACGCCGGTGCGCGTCAAGGCCGACCGCATACACGCCGGCGTCCACTCGACCGAGCTTTTTACCGGCGACGCCGTCGATTTCATCGAGAATTACGACTCGGACAAACCGTTCTTGCTCTATCTCTCCACTCTGGCGCCGCACGACCCGCGCACCATGCCCGAAAAATACCGCAACATGTACGATCCCGAGCAGCTCGAGCTGCCGCCGAATTTTAAGCCAATGCCCGACTTCAGCTTCGGCTGGTCGTCCGGCCGCGACGAGACCACCGCCTCCTTCCCGCGCCGTCCCGAGGAGATCCGCCGCCATATCGCCGATTATTACGCCATGATCACACACATCGACGACTGCCTCGGCCGCGTGCTCGATGCGCTCGATCGCCGCGGGCTGTATGAGGATACCATTATCGTCTTCTGCGGCGACAACGGCCTCGCCATTGGTCAGCATGGCCTCATGGGCAAGCAGAATGTCTACGAGCACAGCACCAATGTCCCGCTGATAATGCGCGGCCCTGGTATACCGCGCGACGAGCGGCGCGATGGGTACGTCTACCTGCTCGACATCTTCCCGACGCTGTGCCGCCTGTGCGGGCTGGATATTCCGAGCAGCGTCGACGGCATCAGCTTTGACGGTATGCTCTCCGATCCCGCGCACGTCACAAGGCAGGAGCTGTATTACGCCTTCCAGGCGCGCATACGCGGCGTGGCGGACGGCCGCTTTAAGCTGATAGAATATCGCACTGCCGATCTCAAGCTGACGCAGCTGTTTGACCTGCAAAACGACCCGTGGGAGACGGTCAATCTGTTCGACCTGGCGGGCTACGGCGAGGTGACTGCCCGCCTGCGTCGTCGCATGCGCGAGCTGGCCGACGAATGGAAGGACGAGCAGCATGTATACGGGCAGCAGTTCTGGGAGCAGTACCGCCGATACGAGGCGGCGGAGCTGCACGGCATCGACCGTCCCAAGGGCGCGTCGCTGGTCAATCAGGTAAGAGATTGGAAATGAGGATTTTATAATGAAACGTATCAATACAAGCCACAAAAGCGATAATAGATCTGTAGCTCTGCGCGCCGTGGCTGCGACTGCTGCCGCGCTGCTGCTGACGCTGTCGCTGACCTCCTGCGCCCAGGACGGCCTTTCGGCCTATGAGCTGGCCGTCAAAAACGGCCTTACCGGCATGAGCGAGCAGCAATGGCTGGACTCGCTGGGCGGCCGCGACGGCGCTGACGGCAAGGACGGGCGCGACGGCGCTTCGGCCTTTGAGCTGGCGGTTGCCGCCGGCTTTGAGGGCACGGTCGAGCAATGGTTGGACAGCCTGCGCGGTCGCGACGGCGCCGCCGGCAAATCGGCATATCAGAGCGCCGTCGAGAACGGCTACACCGGCAGCGAGGGCGACTGGGTCGCCGAGCTGATGGGCACGCACAGCCAGGCAGGGACGAGCGGCGTTGGCATCGCATCGGTGTCGGTCAATGCCGCGCGGCATCTCATCGTCCTGCTGACCAACGGCACCGTGGTCGACGCCGGCTATATCGGCGTCAGCGACGGCGAGACGGGCGGCGAAACGACCGAGTCTGTCGACAGCGACGGCTATACTATCGTCGACCAGACAGTGGCCATTACCACCGGTGCGCTCAATATCCGCACCCGCCCCAGCACCACCGAGGGCGAGATCGTCGACCAGTTGACCATGGGCACCGAGCTTGTCCGCGTCGGCATCGGGCGCGAGGGCAACAAGTGGAGCAAGGTCATGTATAACGGCGCGGTCTGCTACGCCTCGAGCGCCTATCTCGAGGTGGTGTCCGAGCGCGGGAGCATCGACCTCAGCACGCTTGAGATACCGCAGCTGCGCCTGCCGACCGTCTACCGCCTCACGGTGGGGCAGCAGACCGCCTTTGAGGCGTCACAGCTGCTTGAATATATGGACGAGGGCTGTAGTCTGTCCTTCAAATACAGCGGCAGCGGCAAAAAGCTGGTGACGGCGAATGCCATTTTTATCACGCCGACCGCCGCCGAGACGGCCGAACTGACCGTCACGCTGCGCAAATATATCGATGGCCGCCCGGTCGAGGTGTGCTCCAAGACGACAAAGCTGATATGCGAGGCGCGCGGCAGCGTCAGCCTCAGCGCACTGATCATCGGCGACAGCCGCGTCTCGGACGGCACGCTGGTGGATCGCCTCAAGTCGACCTGGGGCTCGTCACTGACGCTGCTCGGCACCAAAAAGACGTCCTCGGGCAACGCCCACGAGGGGCGCTCGACCTGGAGCACGTCCAATTACCTTTCCTACGCCTCGGCAATAGGACAGAGCAACGCATTTTTCGACCCGCAGGCACAAAAATTCAGCCTTGACTACTACCTTAGCGCCAATAAGCTGCCCTGCCCCGACCTGGTAATATTCTACCTCGGCGCCAACGACGGCTACAGCGCGCAGTCGGTCAAAAATTACGAGCAGCTGATCGCCTCGGTGCAGTCAGCCGGTAAGGCCGCCGGAAAGCAGGTCAAGATATTCGTCCTGCTGGAGTATCTGGCGCCACAGGACGGCTACTGCCTCAGCTATTCCTTCGATGCCGCCACCATGAGGCATGATCAGGCCGTCTATTTCGACCGTCTGACCGCCGCCATGGGCGGGCGCGAGGCGGAGGGACTTTATCTCATCCCGGCGCACACTGTCATTGACGACGGCGCGGATCGCGTGCGCACTGCGGTGTCGGTCTCCGAGTACTCAAGCGCAACCGAGCTGATGATCACCGACGTCGTCCACCTCTCGGATGTGGGCTACACCAAGCAGGCGGACGTAATATCGGCCTATATTAACTCAATTTTCGCATTAAAGTAACATCAAATTCACAGGTTGGACACATGCAGGCATTGACAAAATGATAAAATTGAGTTACAATATTATATGACATATTATGATCAAAATCAGAGGAAGGTAATTGCCTGAAATGAAAAAGATAATTGTTGCACTGCTGGCGCTGGCGCTCATGCTGAGCCTGGCTGCCTGCGTTACGCGTAATCCCGGAGATTCGGAAGAAACGACCACCACCAGCCTTGACGATCTGTTTCAGCAGATACAGGACGAGCTGAATAAGGATCAGAGCACCGAAATGCTGGGGCAGGTGCAGTATAAGCTTTATGACGACCATGCCGAGGTCGTCGGCTGCGATTCGCCCATCGGCGAGATAACCATTGCCTCCGAGTTCAATGGCAAGAAGGTCACCACCATTGCAGACGAAGCGTTTAACGGTATTGTCACGATAACAGCCGTGGCCATCCCCGAGGGCGTCACGACCATTGGCAGCAAGGCGTTTTTGGGCTGCACACAGCTGGTGAGCGTGGCACTGCCGTCAACGCTGACCGAGATCGGCAGCTATGCCTTCTACGGCTGCTCACGGCTAGAGTCCATCGAGCTGCCGGGTGCGCTTGGCACGCTGGGCACTAACGCGCTGGGCTACTGCAAGAGTCTGTCCGAGATCAAGGTGGCGTCCGGCAATGCAAGCTTCGCCGCCGAGAATGGTGTGCTGTTCAGCGCCGACAAGGCAACGCTGATCTGCTACCCCGCCGGCCGCGCCGATGCAAACTATGCTATTCCCGACAGCGTTAAGACGCTGAAAAACTTTGCATTCTCCAACGCCATGCTGCTGGAGACCGTCAGCATGAGCGGTGTCACCTCCATCGGCGACTACACCTTCCGCTCCTGCGTTAAGCTGAGCGCGGTCGAGCTGGGTCAGGGGCTGAAGCGCCTGGGCACCGGCACCTTCCAGAACTGCGCCGAGCTGACATCGATCGTCATTCCCGAGGGAGTGGAGTCGATAGGCTATATGGACGGCAACAGCGAGTGCGGCGCCACCTTCTGCGATTGCGTCAAGCTGACGACAGTAACTCTGCCGTCCAGCCTCAAGAATATTTATGCCCGCTCCTTTGAGGGCTGCACCGCGCTGAACACTGTCAATTACAGTGGCACGGCTGCGCAGTGGGCAAGTGTTGTCATTGGCGAGGATAACGCACCGTTGACCAGCGTCAGCGTGACCGCGCAGGGCTGAGAACGGCATATAATCAAAAAACAGAGGCGCTTTCCCACTCTGATGTGGGAAAGCGCCTCTTGCATTGGAATATATAGCTTTTTACAGCGTTGTGGTGTAAGATTCCGGGTCAACCCTTGATCTTTTTTGCGTACTCGGCTGCGGCGGCCTCAGTCTTATTGTCGCCGGGGACGTAGTAGTGCCGATCCCGCAGGTCGTCGGGCAGATATTGCTGCTTGACGTAGTGCCCGGGGTAGCTGTGCGGATATTTGTAGCCGCGGTAAAGCGGACTTTGAAGATGGGTCGGTATCTGCGTGCCCAGCCCGCGGGCGATGTCCTCGTGCGCGGCAGCGGCGGCAGAGTATGCCGAGTTGGATTTAGGCGCCGTTGCCAGCAGGACGGTGGCATTCGCCAGCGGTATCTGCGCCTCGGGAAGCCCCAGCTCACGCGCCGACATGCAGCAGGCGTAGGTCACCGACGCGGCCAGCGGGTAGGCGAGGCCTATGTCCTCGCTGGCGATGACCTGTAGCCGTCGGCAGACCGAAAGCAGCTCGCCGACCTCCAGCAGCTTGACAAGGTAAAACACCGCCGCGTCCGGATCCGAGCCGCGGATAGATTTTTGCAGCGCCGACAGCAGGTCGTAGTGCGTGTCGTCGTTAAAATTGCCGACGCCCGAGATAAAGCCGTCCAGCACCTCGCGCGTGATGGTCTCGTCGGCGGCGTAATAGGCGTTTTCCAGCAGATTGATGGAGCGACGGACGTCGCCGCCCGCCATGCGCCCGATGAGGCACAGCAGCTCGCGATCGGCCTGCTTGCAGAGTCCTGAGGACTCGTTCATGTATTTGAGCGCCCGCTCGAGCGCCGTGGCGATGTCCTCGGCGGAGACGGGCTTGAACTCAAACAGGCTGGAGCGCGAAATTATGGCGTTATAGACATAAAAATGCGGGTTTTCAGTGGTCGAGGCGATGAGCGTGACGCGGCCGTCCTCGATATATTCGAGCAGCGCCTGCTGCTGCTTGCGGTTGAAATACTGAATCTCGTCGAGATACAGCAGTATGCCGCCCGCGCCGAAGACATTGTTGGTCTGCCCGAGGATGTCCTTGACGTCGGACAGCGACGCTGTGGTGGCGTTAAGGCGATAAAAGGTCATGTCGGTCTTTTGGGCGATGATGGACGCTGCGGTGGTCTTTCCGGTGCCGGGAGGGCCGAAAAAGATCATGTTAGTCAGGCGTCCGCCCTCGATCATGCGGCGAATGACGCCGCGCTGCCCGAACAGGTGCGCCTGGCCAACGATATCGTCAAATTCCTTTGGCCGCAGCAGGTCGGCAAGCTGAGAATTTTTCATATGCTACCTCTGTAGAGCTTATTGACTACATTATAGCATATTTTGACCTCAGATGCAATAGCTCGCGCGGCTTTTTGAGGTTGGCGCTGTGGACGCCGCGGCAGGCAGCTTTACCTCCCGTCGCAGCGCCCTGTAGCCTTATCTCGCCCGCAGATGCCCACACTGGTGACTGACTACGTCCGACACCATTCCATGGACGTTGTCAGCCATGTGGCGCATGTCGCCAACCGGGTCGAGCCGGCAGCCGCACAGCCGCATGCCGTGCCGATGATGATGACGACGGCGCGAGCCGTGACCGGTCATGGCCAGCCCGGCCAGTCCTATCGCCGCAACACCCGCGGCGATCGCTCCGGCGGTCAAAAACGAACATGAGCACATTTTCATATTTAAGCCTCCTGAACTTTGGCACAGCCTGCGGTGGCGCAAGGCAGTGCCTTGTTCTATTATTCCCGCCGCGAGCGGAAACGATACGCCGCCGGGCTTATTCCAGCGGCTCGGGAGGCAGAAAACGGCGGTATTTAAGCGCGGCAAATTCCAGCGCGCGCCGCTTGAGCCGGAAGGCGCTGCGCCGCGATATGCCCAGCAGCTCGCCGCAGTGCTCGACGGTTTCGCAGCGTATATAATGGTAGTATAAAAAAAGCTTGCGGTCATCGGACGGCAGCGAGGTGATAAACCGCTTTAGCTCGAACATGCGTGCCTTGATATAGGCCTCGTCGTCCGCACAAAACAGCCCGTCCTCGGGGAGCTGACCGCCAAAAAAATCATTTTCATATTTATTCAATTTAAGCATTTTAAGACCGTAGGCATATTGCTTCAAAATAACGCTCATGTGGTCTGCATCAATAGCTTGTGTTGTTGGCTGCTTGTTCATTCACTGCGTCCTTTCCCCACCGCCGCTCTTGACAAATTGGCGACGGTGATTTATAATAATGGTCGTATACGTGTTTGGTTGGCGTAAAGGTAAGCAGCCCATATATACATCGTCGGCGCAGCCTACGTAGGATAGGCCATCACGCCTGGAGATCCTCCGCGCCAAGTCGTAGGGTGTGATGTCTGTCGGGGCAACTTAAAGGCAACAAGGTTGCGGTGATTCAACGGGAGCAGAACATATGTTCTGCATATATGGATTATATCACCATATTGATGATATGTCAATATGGCAGTCGCTGTTTGATCTAAAATTGTGTTATGTCACAATAATCCGCGCAACCACTACTGAATAATTGTTTAATTACACCAAAAAGGATCGTTATTGATATATGACTGTACTGTCTGTGAACAACATTTCGCTGTCCTTCGGCACGGTGCCGGTGCTGGAGCAGATCTCGTTCTCGCTGGACGAGACTGATCGTCTTGGCATTGTCGGCGTCAACGGCTGCGGCAAGTCGTCGCTGTTCAAGATCATCACCGGCGAATACGAGCCGAGCAGCGGCGAGGTTTTTATCTCCAAGGAAAAAACGCTGGGCATACTGCGTCAGGACGACGCCACGACTGTCGACCCGAGCGAGGGCGGCAACGCGCTGGAGATAATGTACGGCGCGTTCGGCGAGCTGCTGGCGGCCGAGGCACGGATGGGCGAGCTCGAGCAGCTTATGAGCGAGGGGGCGTCGACGTCCGGCGTGACGGAGTCTGAGCTCGAGAGCTACAGCCGCGAATACAGCGCACTGCACGAGGCCTTTATACGCGACGGCGGGCTGGAGTTTCGCGGTCGGTGCGCCTCGATACTCGAAAAAATGGGCTTCGACGAGGCGACGATGCACCGCCCGCTCGCCACGCTCAGCGGCGGTCAGCGGACACGGCTGGCGCTTTGCCGTCAGCTGTCGCGCGAGCCCGACATACTCATGCTCGACGAGCCGACAAACCATCTCGACATCGAGACGCTGACCTGGCTCGAGCGCTTTTTAGCGGGCTACCGCAAGTGCGTCATGATCATCTCGCACGACCGCTATTTTCTCGACCGTGTCACCAACAAAACGCTGGTGCTGGAGCACTGCCGCGCCAAGCTGTACAACGGTGGCTACACCCGCAGTGCCGAGCAGCGCGAGCAGGATCGCAAGATAGCCGAAAAGCATTACCGCGAGCAGCAAAAGGAGATCGCGCGGCAGGAGGCCTACATCGCCCAGCAGCGCGCCTGGAACCGTGAGCGCAACATAATCGCGGCGGAAAGTCGGCTCAAGCTGCTGGACAAAATGGAAAAGCTGGAGCGTCCGCGCGAGGCGCCGCGTTCCATTTCGATGAAGTTCACGCGGGCGCATGCCAGCGGCAACGAGGTGCTGACGGCCGAGGGACTGTCGGGCGGTTACGGCAGTCGGGTACTGTTCTCGGGGATCGATTTTCTCATCAAAAAGGGCGAGCGCGTGTTTGTGACGGGCCCCAACGGCTGCGGCAAGTCGACGCTGATCAAAATGATAGTGGGCGCGGTTGAGCCGCTGGCCGGGCGGATCGAGGCGGGCTATAACGTCGAGGTCGGCTACTACGACCAGGAAAATCAAAACCTCACACCCGAAAACACCGTGCTCGACGAGCTGTGGAACGCCTACCCGACGCTACCCGAGGTGACTATTCGTGGCACGCTGGCGCAGTTCCGCTTTGTCGGGGAGGACGTTTTCAAGTCGGTGTCGGTGCTGAGCGGCGGCGAGCGCGCGCGGCTGACGCTGGCTAAGCTGATACTGTCGCACATGAATCTGCTCATACTTGACGAGCCGACCAACCATCTGGATATTCCGTCGCGCGAGGCGCTCGAGGCGGCGCTCGACGGCTTTGACGGCACGCTGCTCATCATTTCGCACGACCGATATTTCATTGACCGACTGGCCAGCCGCATTTTTGAGCTATCGGACGGACATCTGGCCGACATACGCGTGACGCATGTCGGCGAGGGCTACGGCGAGCTGTGTCGCATACGCGAGAGCCGCGAGGCGGCGTCAAGCGGCGTGACTTCCGAGCGCATGAGCGCCAACAAGGAGCAATATTTGCAGAACAAGAAGCAGGCGTCCGATGCGCGGCGTCAGGCCAACCGGCTGGAGCGGCTGCGCCGCGAGGCCGAGCAGCTGGAAGCCGAGCTTGAGCAGGTCGAGGCGCGGCTTTACGGCGACGCGGCGACGGACTATAAGCTGGTATCAGAGCTTGACGCGCGGCGGCAGCAGATCGAGGAGCGGCTGCTGGAGCTGTACGAGGAGGTATAGGGTGAGGCTTGCAGCCTCGGGGGGATTTCGCCGCCTTTGAAAAGGCAGGCGAAACTTCAAGCATGGGGTACAGGGGTGAGGGGCGCCGAGGCATGCAATGCCTCAAAAGAGCCCGCAGGCGCCCTCAAAAACTATCAATCAGCCTCGCACCATAATCGCAAAAAAACGGTTAGGCCCAAGAACGCTTTAAACGTTCTCGGTCCTAACCGACTTTCTTTTTTCAAATGCTTTGAAAGCTTTGCGGGGTCCGGGGGGCTGTTTCAAAAGCCCCCCCAGTGATTGCATGGTGAAACCCTGCATTAATCTGCCGTCAAGCCGGAGCGCTCAATACCCTGGACAAGGAATCTCTGGCAGAAGACATACATAATAACGAGCGGGAGAATGATCATCAGGCCGCAGGTATTACGAATGGCCGCATAATAGAGGTTCTGTCCGGCGTAGTTGGTCGCCAGCGACTCGGGAATATCAACGAGGTCAGGCATAAGAACCGTCTGCGTCGTTGTAAAGAACAGATTGGTGTAGAAGTCATCCGTCCACTGCCACGAGAATGCGAACAGGAACACCGTTATCATCATCGGGATGGAAAGCGGGAGAATGATCTGAACAAAGGTACGCATGGTACCCGAGCCGTCGATGTAGGCGGACTCCTCAAGCTCGTTCGGCACACCGGTGAAGAACTGGCGCAGCATGAAGATATACAGACCGTTCTTAAAGCCCAGGCCCGTGAGCGACAGTATGATCATAGGCCAATAGGTGTTGGTGAGGTTAAGTCCCTCAGCCGTCCACCGCCTAAAGGCGTCGGTATCCGGAATGATATCAATGTGCGAGAGCAGATCGTTCAGCCACTCGATATCACCGACTGTAGCACCGCCGGCCAGGAACTTGAAGATACCAAGAATATCAAAGTATCTGAACTTCATGAACAGCGAGAGCTGAAGCGTCGGGTGGGGCACGATCATGGTCAGAATGACCAGCAGGAACACCAGCTTGTTGCCCTTGAACTTGAACTTTGCAAGACCATATGCAATGAAGCAGCAGACGAGCGTCTGGATCAGCGCGGTCGAGCCCGAGAGGAACAGCGTGTTAACGAAGGCCTGCATGTAGTTAAGCTCATTGAAGATAGCTACATAGGTCTTGATCGTAAACTGCGTCGGGATCAGACGAACCGTTACGTTAACAAAGTCGTCCGGGATCATGAACGAGCCTGCGATCTTGGTGTAGAAGGGGTAGAGCACGACGTACGCCACACCTATCAGCAGCACCAGGCGGAAGACATACCAAATAAAGTTACCGAGGAAGCTGAGCGACAGGAACTTTGCCTTAAGTCTTTCAAGCAGCGGTGTCCGTTCGAAATCGACCTTGATCTTATTCTTGGACTCCTTCATTACCTTCGGGGAGCTTTCAATATTCTGCGAATTCATCAGTATGACCTCCTTTCTCAATCTCTCTTCTGATAGAATACATACGCTGACATGATACCCGCCACAGCGGCTATGATCAGCATAACTATCAGGAAGTACATCCACGACATTGCCGAGCTTATGACGTTACCGTCGGTCTTCTCATAGGCCGCGGAGATAAACTTCATAACCTTGTTTGAGTCGGTGGTGAACGAGTCAATGATCGTATAAACGGAGTTGACCAAAATCATCGGGCTGATCATAGGAAGCGTTATCTTCCAGAAGGTCTCCCAACCTGTTGCGCCGTCTATCTGGCAGGACTCGTAAATTGCCGGGGATATGGACTGCAAGCCGGCCAGGAATATCAGCATCTGAACGCCCGAGCGGTTAACGATATCATAAATACCGTTGATCATGGTCGTAACGTATTCGACGAGTCCCGTACCGATCTTCATGTTGGCAAATAGTCGTTCAACGTCGATGGCCGAAACGATCTCTGCCGCGGTGCTTTGGTTTGTACCGGTGTTAATGCCCTCTTCCTCCTCCATGTAGTCTGACAGAATGTTCTGCGACTCGATGGACTCCATAATACCTGTTGAAAGTATAACGGGGATGAAGAATATTGCACGGAACACGGCACGGCCGGCCATCTTCTGGTTCAGCAGCACTGCCATGAACAGTGAGAAGATGATGATCGCGGGGATATCGAAGGCCAGCTCTCTAAGACCTGTGAGCAATGTTTCAACAAAGTCAGGGTCTACGAACAGTGCCTGGCGGTAGTTCTCAAACCCCACGGGGATGAGGTTGTAGCCTCCCCCCGAGAGGATCTCGATGCGATAAAAGCTGTATCTTATCGAATCGAAGATAATAGGTAAATAAATGAGCAGGAATCCAATAGCGAAAGGAAGTACGAACAGCCAACCTGCGCGCGCCTTTTTAGCGTCCAGGGACACCCCGCGCTTGCGCTTCTTGGGCTTCGTGGAAGCTGCCTTTTGGAGCTTTGCTTCGTTTGTCATTTTCAGGTCACCTCTCTTTCTCAGTTATAGTACACAACATAGCTCGACTGAGGTATGGTGTACTGGACTCCGTCAATAACGACGGTCACGTCGAAGAAGTTGTAGTTCAGAATGAAGGTCTTGTAGGCGAGATATCTGCCGTTGGCATCGGTATCACCGAATGTCACCTTGACGATGTTGCCGTCGTCGTTGGTGTACTTGGTGTACTCGTAGTCGGTATCGGCTACGGTGGTGTCATCGGTGGTGTCGCCATCGGTCTTATCGCCGGACTCGTCGCCCTCATCGGTCTCGTCGCCATCAGCGGGGGTCTCGACCGGTGTTTCAGGCTCGGGCTCGGGCTCAGGCTCCTTGACCTCTTCGATCACAACGTAATCGCGGGTCAGCTCAACCTGCTCTGCGTAAATAGCATTGACGGTATCGAGTGCGGTCTGGATGCTCTTGGCGCTCTCAACAGCTGCGTTGTAGGACTCGGTAGCTGCGGCGATAAGCGCTTCGCTTACGCCCTCGAGCTTGTTCAGCGTCTCGATAGCCTCCTTGGCTGCCTCAACAGCGTCAGCGGCGAAGTCGGATGCGGTGACGACCTTGCTCTTCTCGTCCAGCACCTTTTGCAGTGCGTTCTTGAGCGCAGTCTTAGCGGAGATCAGCGAGTTGTTAGCTCTGGTTGCCGCGGTGGACGCGGTGGTGTACTCTGCCTTAGCATCGTTCATCAGCGTACCGGCCTCGGTTGCAGCAACTCTGTCGGCCTCGGTTGCGGTATCAAGCGCAGCCTTGGCGGTTGCCTCAGCGTACTTGACCTGTGCATCCTCGTAGACCTTAAGTGCCTCAGCCTTGGCGGCCTCTGCCTCAGCGGCAGTGGTCTCGGCCTTCTTGAGGGTCTCGAGCTTGGAAGCAACGTCCTTCGCGCGTGTCTCGGCGCTGGTGATTGCCTTTTCGGCGTTCGTTACCGACGTTGCGACAGTGGTATCAACGCTGATCGCAATAGCAGCAGAAGCATAATCTGTAGCCTTGGCGGCATAGTCGGCAGCGGCTGCTGCGTTCTTCTCTGCGCCCTCGGCGTACTCGGCGGCTGCGGCCTTGATGTCGTCGGTTGCGCCGGCAACGCCTGCCAGGAAGTCAGACGCAACGCGCGCCTCCTTAGCCAGGACATCAGCCTGAGCTGCGGCGTTGACAGCCTCATTGTAGGCGGTGGTGCCGTTGGTCAGAGCGGCGGACAGCTCGGTGGCTGCATTCTTCATAGCAGTCTCGGCGTTCTTGGTTGCGGTCTTTGCGTTATTGTAAGCGGTTCTTGCCTCACTGTTTGCAGTGTTGGCGGCCTCATATGCAGCCTTTGCAGCTGCCTTAGCGGCCTCATCGTTGCCCTTGTTGGCGGTGTTATAAGCATCTCTTGCTGCGCTATAGGCTGCCTGAGCTGCGTTATAGACCTCCAGCTTAGCCGCCTCATCAGCGGCAGCGGCCTCATATGCGGCCTTGGTTGCGGGGACATTGGCAAGTGCTGCCTCGATAGCTGCGATGGAGCCGTTTGCGGCCTCAGCAGCGGACTTGGCAGTTGCAAGCAGTGTCTCAACCTTAGCGGCATTGTTCTTAGCCTGCTGACGTGCGTTCAGGATATCCTTGACTGCCTGCGAGGCTGCATCGCTCTCGGCCTTGGCCAGCGCCTCAGCCAGCGCCTTCTCGGCGGCGATGATGTCGTCCTCAAGCTCGTCAGCGTCCGGAACACGCTCACCGATCAGGAATTCGTGACCAATGATCAGCTTATCCTGAACGTCGGAAAGTGCTTCGTTGAGCTGCTTGTAGATATCTACCAGCTCGCTGTACCAAATGTCATAGCGAACGGAGTAGTATTTGCTGAGGTAGGAGTCATCCTTCAGCAGCGTGGTATTGTCGTAGGACAGCACGAAGGAGGGGGATGCACCATTCTCGATGGTTCTCAGCACGGCGTAGCCCATGTTACCCTCCATATTCAGCGCCTTGCCGGCGAACTGAATGTTGCCGTGGAGCACGATGCCGAGGAAGGGCACGGAGTTAGAGGACTTATTGAGTCGGCTGGAGTCAAGCGAGACGTCAAGTATGTGATCAACATACTTCCAGCTGTAGGCGTTACCGCCGGTGGTCATGACGCTGTCATAATTCTCGGCAAGGTATTCGAGCGCCTCAATGGTGTACTCCTTGGAGTCCTCGCGGTTGTAAGGATCGTCCTCATCGAAGTCGGAGTTCAGATCCGAGCCCAGCGTACCGACGGAAATGTTTCCGTAGCCGTACTTGAGGTAATTGGTGGTAAACTTCTCATAGAAGTGTGAGAAATATGCGGGGGAGATAGCCATCTGGAAGTAGCTGACGAAGGTCTGATAGGTTGCGCTGTACTCACGGCGTGAGGTATAGCGGTTATCTATGGTCTTTACCAGATGCTTTTTGGTGCTGAGTCCGTCGAATGCGCCGGAATTCTGGGCATAAACGAAGTCAACATCCGGGAAGAGGCCGAAGCCCTTTTCGTTGGCATACTCGACCAGCTCTTCAAAGCCGCCCCTGCCACCGACGGAGCTTTCCCACTTTGCCTTGTAGGGCACGGTGGAATACATACCGCCATTGAGGTAGCCGGTGAGCTTGAAGTTGATGTTGCTGACGCCATCGGCGGACAGCTCATCGTACATGGTCTTGATGTTCTCAAACGAGGTCAGCGCCACGGTGGTATTGACCGGGATGGACAGCACCTTTTCGATGGTCTCCATCGAGCCGAACGTCTCGATGTAGAGCGGGATGTCCTCCTTCAGCTGCTCAGCCGTCAGGCGGGACAGTGTGCCGTTCTTGGTCAGATAATCACGATAAGCCAGCGCCATACCCATATAGGTAGGCTCATAATGGTTATCGAGCTCCTTTTCCGAGGCGATATTGTTGTCGGTCAGCATGATGTAGCGTATCTTGTAGTTGCCCACATACTTACGCGGCGAGACGACCGTCTGCGTCGAGTTGGTACCGACTGAGATAGCGTCCTTCATGTTGTAAGTATCCTTGGGGCGCGGATAGAACTTCATCTGCATGGTGTTGTACTTGTTGAGCGAGCCGGCGTGGTAGGTGTAGATCTCGGCCATTGCGTCACCCTCTTCGATGATCGCAGTATAGCCGCGGCTTACCTTCTTGGTCTCCTTCACGATCGAGCCATCGACCATGTTCTCAACAGTTACATTCTCATTTGCCACAAGGCCGAAGACGGGGTAGCGGATGGTCTCCTGCTGGCGTCCGGTGATATCGATGTAGGCAAAGTCGAAGCCATAAACCTTACCGCTGAGGTTGGTGATGCTGCTTCCGGACAGCTCCTCAAAGCGGAACAGTGAGCCCGAGCCATCGGGCAGGAAGGTGTAACCGGTCTGGACATCCTTCTTATTTGAGCCGGTGTAGTTTGCGCCGGCGCCCATGTAGGGCAGGATGCTGATGTTCTCCATGCGGTACTCGGATTCATCGAAACGAATACCGTTTGCAGGGAGACGAACGCTCATGCCTCCGGCATCCAGCGTATACTCGAGAGCCATCTTGAACAGCGCGGGAGCGCGGTCATTGCCCTCGTACTCAGTCAGGGAATGGTCGTAATCCAGCTGCTCGTAGGTGTAGAGCGGGCAGTAGGTCTTGATCAGCTCCTCGACTCGGCGCAGCTCGGTCTCACCGGCGGTCGGGTCGAAGACGTAAACGGCCATTTTCTTGGTGATCGGGAAAGCGGCATAAAGCTCAGCCTTAGCACGCTCACTCGAGGTCTTAGCCGGATCCTTTTCAAGGAAGTAAGCCGTCAGCTTTTTGAAAAGGAAGTTCATCGGGTCATTGCCCAGGGCAACGAGCGCGACGTCACGGATCTGAGTTTCAAATCTTTCCTTGCTTATCAGACGCGGCACCAGCATTCTGGTCTCCTCACGTCCGATGGTGTACTCAACGCGGATACCGCCCTTGATGTTCTTAACCTTGATCTGGTCGCGGTAGCCGGCCTCGTTGAAGCTGTAGAAATCCTTGGTGTTGCCGCTTCTGACGTCGGTGTAGCGTACAACTATCTGCGAGAGCACCTGCTCCTTAACGGAGGCCGATGTTCCCTGCGAGGTTGCTACATCCCAGGGGTTGGTGAAGAGTATCTGACCCGAGGCCATGTCAACGCATGCAACCTCGCCGGACAGCTCGTCGCTCCACAGCTGGTAGCCGTCCTTTTCGAGCTTGAGCGTCATGGTACGCAGCTTTTCCTCAGCCGAGGAGTATTCCTTGGTGAGGTACTTTGTCAGCTTTTCCTCAACGGTCTCGTTGTCATCCTTCTTGGTGCTGCTTGACGTTGCCGAGACCTCCATCATAGACAGTCCGGCAACTGCTCCTACCAGCATGATTGCAGTCAAGAGTGCAGATATTAATCTTATTAACTTTTTCATTCTGTTTTCCTCCTATCTGCAATTTACAGTCGGTAGTTGATCTCGATAATGATATTGGAGATGAAGCTCACTATCTTACCTAACAGCGTGGTGAACAGGATACCAATGAACATTATGAACACCATACCAACTATTGTGCCGAGGGTAGTCGTAATACCCTTGAACAGCGAGTAATCGTGTGTCACCATCATGCCGAGGAATATCAGCAGACCCGTCCAGATGAAGCCAAATGTGACGAGCAGGTTGCAGATGTCAGCCTCAGCAGCGGTGGTGAAGTTGGAAATAATGGTTGCGGGGATAACGGTGAGTATCAGCGGCAGCAGCGAATACGAGATGGCGATGATGATGTCCTTCATGCTTCCCTCGCCGTCAAACAGCGTGGTAAGGCACCAGTTTGCGATAGCGAACAGTAAGAAGGGCAGCAGCACACTGATGGCCTGGCTGAAGATGGACGAATACGAGCCCATCGGGTTCATTACATAGCCCTGGCCGATCGACTGATAGTAGAAGGCCAGCACCGTGACCACCAGATAGACGATAGCCGCACGCAGCGAGCCGCGTTTTTCGTGCTTGACGTCCCAGAAGCCGTCAAACGGGTGGAAGATGATGTGGAAGCCGTAAAGCAGCTCTTCCTTGAAGGTACGCGAGCCGCCGGCTGTCGCCGCGCGACGGTTAACCTTGTTGGCATACTTCATAAACTTCGACCATGCGAAGACGATCACAAATATGCCGATCGGGATGAGGTAAACGAACTTGGATATCCACTCCTTGCGGATCTCCTTGTAGGCATCCGAGTAGTTAGCGGTGTCGTAGGCGGCCTTGTAGTACTCAATGGCCTCCTCATATTCACCGTTTCTGTAGAGTGCCTGACCGATACCGATATAGGCGGTGTCGAAGTTGGAGTTACGCTTAAGGATCTCGGTCCAGTTTTCGACGGCCATGTCGTATTTACGGTTGTTCTGGTTCTCGAGAGCCTCGATCAGTATGTCGCCATACTCGGTTCTCTGGTAGACCGTAAAGGACTTTGCCTGGCTGTCCAGCACCAGCAGCTTTTCGCCCTGGTAGGTCAGTCCGGTAATGCTCTGAAGGCTACCCAGCTGCTGACCCTTATCACCGAATGCGAACAGCAGGTTGCCGTCGAAGTCATAGGTGAATATCTTGCAGCGCTTGGAGTCGATTATCGACCAGGTCTGCTCGGGGCCGACGGCCACGTCCGTGATACGGGAGGGCCCGGACTGATCCTGCGCCTGACTGTAGCGCGACAGGTTGATCTCACCTGCCGGCGGCCAGAAGCCGTTACGTCTCATGATCTCCTCGCCCGAGGCGTTGAGCAGCTTGACGGGCGAATATTTACCATCTGTGCCGTTAGAGTTGATGAAGCTTCTTACCTTGCTATCGCTGATGGACGAGGTCGTTACATAGACGAAGCCATCGGCGGTAATGGTGATGTTATTAAACTCGGTGGAGATGTTGGAGGCAGTCAGCGCTCTCTGCTCCTCGGTCTGGAAGCGTCTCCAGATGATATCCCAGGCAGAGAGTGCAACGGCCTGTGCGCCGATAAAGCCGGTCAGCTGGCCATCCGAGGTCATAACGATGATACCCTCATAGGTTGTGGAGGAGACCACGAAAATTCTTCCGTACTGGTCGACCGCCACTGCAACGGGCTTGTAAACTGCGTCATCATCAAACAGCGTGCTCTCGGGCTGCGGAATGATGTGATCGTAATTACCCTGCTTATCGAAGGTAACGATGCGGTTTGCATCGGTATCGCAGACGTATATCATATCATTTGTAACAAATACGCCGGCGGGGTTGGTAAGCTCGTCATCGATACCGTACTCATTGACGAAGGTCTCGATGATGAACTTTACCTTGTAGTAGCGGTCAAGGACAACTATGCGGTTGTTCTTGGAGTCCGCGATGTAGACATTCTGGTCAGCATCGACCTCGATGTCCTTGGGCTCGGAGATGGCGGTCTTGAGTCCCATATAGCTGGAATCGACCGTCATCAGGGGCGTGTAGGCATCGGGGGAGCTAAGCGCGAAGCCCTGATAGCTGTAGGTGTATGTCTGATACGGCTTGAAGGCGCTGACGGGGAGCGAGAACAGCATTATTGCCACAAACACGAGACATACAATAGATGTAACCTTTTTCATTGTGTTTTTCTCCTCTCCTTAGTCCTTCATACCACTCGAGCCGTAGGTCTCGATGATGTTCGACTGGTTGATGACGAACACCGTGATAGGTACGAGCATCATAATGACCGTTGCGGCGGCCGAAGCGCCCGCGCGCTTGATGCCTCCTGCGGTGATCTGCTGAATAGCGTAGTTAAACGACTTCAGCTGCTCGGAATGAATGTAAATGGAAGCACCTGCATTCCACAGATCCTGGAAGCTGTAAATGATCAGCGTCAGCCATGCGGGCTTGACCATAGGCATTGCGATGGTCCAGAAGGTGCGGAACTCGGTCGCGCCGTCGATACGTGCGCTCTCGAGCACGGCGTCGGAAACGGCGGTGTCCATGAAGTTTTTCATGAGGTACAGACCCAGCGTCGTGCTGAAGGCCGGAACGATGATAGCCCAATAGGTATCGATCCAGTGGAATGCGCTCATGATGATGAAGCGAGTAACCGCGGTAACGGTGGAGTGGAACATCAGCGAGGTGCGAACCAGCTTGAACATCCACTTGTGACCGGGGAACTTGATCTTGGACATTGCATATGCGCACATTGAGGCGCACAGCAGGTGACCTGCGGTACCTGCCACAGAGGTAAACACTGTGTTGAAGATGTACCGGGTGAAGGGCACCCAGGAGGTGTTCATGAGGTTGAACAGATCCTTAAAGTTTTTGAATGTCGGGCTCGTTACGAAGAAGCGGGGCGGGAATCTCCACAGCTCATCCAGAGGCTTGAGTGACTGCATGACCACATAAAGCATGGGGAGGAACATGAAGGCTCCGAGAATGGCAAGTATTACAGTAATACCGGCGTCGCCGCCGACCGAACGGGCAAGCACGACCTTATGTTTTCTTGTTCTAAGCTTTGCCATATTACTGCCCTACCTTTGCAAGAACTTTCCGCACCAGCGCATTCGAGCCTATCATTATAACAAACAGGATGACCGCAATGGTGGATGAATAACCGTACTCAAGTCGCTGACTACCATAGTCCTCGAGGTGATGCATTATGGTGTGTGCGCAATAGTCAACAGACGGGAAGCCGCACAGCGCCGTAACTATGTTACCGAAGCCGAAGGACGAGGTGATAGCCATGACCGCACCGAACATAAGGTGCTGCTGCATCTGAGGCAATGTTATGTACCACAGCTCCTGCCAACGGTTTTTGACGCCGTCCACCGCGCCGGCCTCGTAGAGCTCCTGACGGACGCCCTGAAGACCTGCGATGAAGGACAGGAAGGAGGTACCCAGCGAGGTCCACAGCGCAACGACTATGCACAGCGGCATAACGTAGTCCGCGTCCTCGAAGAACTGTATCTCAGTGTCGATAAGCCCCAGCTGGAGCAGCCAGGCGTTGACCCAGCCGTAGGAGTCTCCCGAGAAAAGCGTACCCCAAATGAGGTAGACCTGACCGGAAATGGAGGGGGCGTAGAATATCAGAGTTACGATAGCTCTGATCTTAGGTGACAGCTCATTGATGAACCATGCGACCAGGAATGACATCAGGTAGGACGCAGGGCCGACGATGACTGCGAACACGAAGGTGTTCTTGCAGCAAAGCAGGAATATATCGTCATCAAGGAACAGCCGGATGTAGTTGTCAACGCCGACGAAGTTCGGGATCTGCATCATGTTAAAGTCGGTGAAGCTGATTATCACCGACAGCACGACCGGTGCGACAGTAAATATGGTGAACAGGATCATGTAGGGCGCGATGAGGACATATGCGACCTTATTGCGCTTTATTTCCTTCCATAGCCACTGACGGCGGGTCATATCCTTGCGGGAAACCGCTCTTTTTTCTGCCGTTTTTTGTGACATGTGCTCTTTCTCCTTACACAGATTTCTTCATTTAATATATATCAGTCCACATACGAGTTAAGGGCACCCGCGGCATCGATCAGATACTGACGAATGTAGTACATCGCCGTTGCGGTCTCCTTGACGTATTCATATGCTTCGTAGGACGCGCAGTTCCTGCTGTCTCTGACGGAGGCGATCTCCTCAGCTGCTATCGTGCCGTTAGCATCGATGGCGGCTATCAGAGCCTCGTATCTCTCGGCCAGCACTAACATAGCTGCGGCCTCTTTGTTCTTGAGTACTGATCTGGTGTCAGACACGACATCATCATAGCTTGCATTGTAGCCGGAGGATTCCTCAAGCGTTTCGAGCAGCTGTGTGATCTGAGCCATACGCTTTGTAGCCTTGGTCTCGCCGGTCTCGAGCGTTTCGAGCTTGAATTCCTGACGCTTCTTGGTGATCTCCTTGTTGATGGTCGGAATGTAGCTAAGCAGCTCGGTTACAGGGTTCGCATTGTCGTTATAAGCGGACAGGAAGGCGAACTTGGTGTAACGGCCGATGATGTAGGAGCCGGGGTAGTTGGGAATGGAGGCCAGGTTGTTGAACTGGAGCGCCACATTCTTATATTCCTCGGTGGTCCAAGGCAGGCTGGAGAGTGCATTGAGGTTTGCGGTGGAGTGCTTAGCGGAGTCACCCAGGATGGCGACCATCTCGTTGGCGTAATCGCTCTGGCACTCAGCGCCGACATGCCACGTCATGAACTTCCAGGCGTTGTCGCGGTTGTTGCAGCCGCTGATCATAACGATCGCGGAGACTGTCGCAACGGACACATTATTAATATTACCGTCCTCATCCACCATACCGGGCAGCGGCACGAACTGCCACATACCGCGGATCTCGGTGGCGTAAACGACGAGCTTGTTATATGTGCCGATGTAGGAAGCAATACCTATCGGCATCTCGCCGGTACGGAAACGGTTCTCGAAGTCGTACTTGTAGGGGAAGGAGTACATGGTAAACATGTTACACATGGTCTGGAAGGAGTCAAGCGCCGTGTTGGAATCAAGATTGATTCTCATACCGTCATCGGCGAACAGCGTGCCGCCCATCTGGTAGAGGAAGATCTTGTAGTCGCTGGACAGTGCTATCTGCATGTTCTGCGATTGCAGCACGGGGACTATCTCCAGAATGTCGTCCCAAGTCTTGGGGATCTCAAGGTTGAGGTCGGCAAGAATATCGGTACGGATGAACATCATGGGGAAGGACTGGTTCTCGGGCAGGCCGTAGTAGTGATA
This sequence comes from uncultured Lachnospiraceae bacterium, assembly GCA_964463325.1. GTDB lineage: Bacteria > Bacillota > Clostridia > Oscillospirales > CAG-272 > UMGS1002. The sequence goes on from CAYXBY010000021.1 coordinate 21,305, forward strand.
ATCGCCCTCGGCGTCCTCAATACCAAGAACCATCATTGCAGCCTCATTGAACTGACGTGTCTCAGGATTGAGCGCCAGGTCATAGAAGCCCTCGCAATCCTCAACCTCGAGCAGCGCGCCGCGGATAGCGTAGTTTATAACGTTATCCTCGCCAAGTCCGATGTAGACATCAGGGCCCGAGCCCGAGAGGATGGACGGCAGCAGCGTCGAGCCGGCGACCAGCTTAAGGTTGACGGGGACGTTGTATACCGGGGTGAAGTCATTATTAATAAGGTTACGAACCACCTGCGCCTGGTCGCGTCCGGTGGCCAGCCACACCTCAACGGTCTCGTCGGTGTCGACATCCTCGCTGGTAGCGCCCATACGGTTGTAGTTACGTACAAAGCTCATGAAGAAGCTGGACATCTCGTGTGCGAAGGACTGGAAGAAGTTCGGCTTAGCCTTGGGCAGCGCCTCGTCAGCGGACTGGATGGTTATGAAGTCCAGCTGCAGCGGCTGAGTCTTGATATCGCTGAGCAGCGTACCGAGCGTACCGAGGTAGCTCTTGAGCTGGTCAAGGTTGCGGGCGATCTCGTCCTCGCTGCTGTGCATGCGGCGCAGCAGGACGACCAGCTTGTTCAGCGTAGCGGAGTTGGTACTCTTAATGCCTGCGGTGGCGGCCATATCGTTGGCCAGGCCCTCAAGTATGTCAGCCTGACGCTTGAGATCGATGATGGTATCCGGCATGATACGGTAAAAGCCGTAGTCGCGGTACTTATCGGGGTTAGCGCCGGTCAGCTGAAGTATATCGAGGTAATCGCCGTTGATGGCCTCAAGCGACTCGGTTATCTGGCGGACGACCTCACCCATGGAGCCGAGGGTAACCTCAAGCTTGAGCGTGTAGGTCACGCCGGCCTCAAAGTAGAACTCGAGGTCATGATATTCGGTCGACAGGTTGCCGGCGTCATCATAGGTCTTGATCATGTACTGGAGCGGGCTGCTCTGCCAGTCGGTAGAGTAGTTGAACACCAGCTCAGTGGCCTCCACGAAGGGGATACCGTCGTAGTAGCCGCGGTCGCCGTCCTTCAGACCATCGCTGTACAGATACAGCGAGCGCGAGGTGTAAACACCGTCGAGCAGGTTCTGACGGAAGCGGGTCACGATGCTGTACATGCCGGACTCTTTAACCTTGAAGGTATATTCGATCGCCTGACCGGAGGTCTGCCACTTGTCACCGCCTATGGTGTTGAGCACGGTGTGAGTGGTGCTGGCAGGAGAGTTAATGGCGCAGGTTCTGTCCTCAACGGGGTAGACCGTCTGAGTGGAGGATGCGCTCGGGAACTCAGCCTCAAGCTTGACCTTGTCGGTACCGCGGTTTGCACCGGCATACTGTGCGCTGTAATCAGCGTAGCTGCCGAGATCCTCATGCGGCACAAGGCGGATCGACTTGATGGAGGCCGGCTCGTTGGTCGACTCGAACGAGATGGTGTGCTCACCGGCCTCGAAAACGAACTCGAAGCTCTCGGCGTAGAAGCCGTCCGCGTCCTTCATCTCGAACTGGCACCACTTGGGCGACTGCTTCATGGAGTTGCGGATCTCGTTGTCGTCGATATCGATCTTAAAGAAGCGAATGACAAGATCATTGACCAGCTCGGCGTTATCCGACGTCCACACCTCGGGGATGGTGTAAAGGATGTAGGTGCCATCCTCACGCTCCTCGGCGCGAGCCGTGATGCCGGCGGCAGCTGCATTTGCAAGCAGCTCGTCAGCGCTCTGCTTTTTGCCGACCTTGAGCTCACCCTCGGTGTACTCGCTCTTCCACACCTTGGGCATGGTTATGTACCGTGCCTCGGAGAACGGAATGGAGTTATCAATTCTGAAAATACGCTGGATGGAGGAGGACTTGCCCTCATTGGGGTAGTACTCCGTTACGATGCTGTATTTTGCAGTCTCGGGCACTGTGACCTTCCAGGTCACGATGCCGTCATTAGGCGTGTAGAGGGCTTCCTCGCCGTCGTAAGTGCCAACACTTACAGCAGCGGTGGTAGCGTCCTTGTCATAGTCGGTGCCCTTAATGACTATCTCACTTGTGGCACGCTTGACCTCGGAATACTTTTGACGGTACTCCTCATACGAAATCGCGTTCAGCTGCTCCCTTACGTCTGCTATCGTCTTATCCGTTGTCGACTGAGACGGATCGTTCTCAGCCGAGGCGATGATCATTCCGCCCGGAATGACGAACAGCAATGCAAGGAAAAGAGCGCAAAACCTTTGAAATTTCGTTCTTTCCATTGGGTTGTTCCTCCTGAAATTTTTAGGCCGTGTCCGGAAAGTGACTCGGCCCTTTGGGCTTGCGTCGGGAATTGCTTCCCGCCATAAATCGCCATGCTCGCCGCTCCCGGCGGTGCCGAGGACGACTTGTGATTCTAAGCGCGAGCTGCCGCGGCACCCTGCCGCATGCATTTCCCGCCGGCAACCAGCCATTTCGGTTCGCACAGCGACCGGACCGAACGCAATTTGCCCTGAAGTGATAAAGTAATAATACCATATCGGCGGCGACTTGTCAAGCACTGTTTTTCTATAATATTATTATATAAATACTTGAAAGCTCCTGAGTTTTCCACGAGTTTTCCCCAGCCCAGAAGTGGAAAAGTCACGCATATGTGCAATTTTACGCATTTGCCAAAACGACCTTGAAAAAAGTAAATTTAATTTACTTCGTTCGCGGTTATTTTGCGTGCAGTGGGCGGATTTTGGGGTACTTTTTATTGTTTTTCAGGGCGTGTCAAAGCAGTTCCAAACCGATGTAATTTTAATTTACTCAACCATCCGCGTTTGATTGCGTCTGCAACTAAAATACTACCAAATGCGTTTGTGAAATGTGCACAAAAATTGGATCAAAAATTCTACACATAGAATATAAAAAAATTTTCGTCTGTTTTCGGAAAATTCACCCGAGCATCACATTGATCTGCATCAATTACCATTTTATGTATCATTTTCGGCAAAAAAATATCCCGACAGATCATCAAGATCTGCCGGGGTGGAGTGATGTCTTTGGCGTCGTCCGGCAATCGCGCCGGGCGCACTTATTCTTCGGTATGCTTGTGCTCGTGGTCGTGATCACAGGAGCAGCCGCAGCAATGCGGCGCGGCCTCGGGCACCTTGCGATCGATTCCCTGCTTTTTGTAGTAGTCGGTGATGGCGGCCTTTATGGCCTCCTCGGCCAGCACCGAGCAGTGTATCTTGACGGGCGGCAGTCCCTCCAGCGCCTCGACAACGGCGGCGTTGGTCAGTCCCAGCGCGTCGTCAATGCTCTTGCCCTTAATGAGCTCAGTTGCCATAGACGACGTCGCGATAGCCGCGCCGCAGCCGAACGTTTTGAACTTTACATCGGTGATGATATTATCCTCGACCTTGATGAACATCTGCATTATATCACCGCACTTGGCGTTGCCGACGGTTCCGACGCCGTCTGCATTTTCGATCTCACCCACGTTGCGGGGGTGTGTGAAATGATCCATTACTTTTTCGCTGTAAAGCATATATTTAGCTCCTTTTTTGATTTCAGTTGCTGGGATAGATGGGGCTCATGGCACGCAGCTGCGCCACGACCTCGGTGACGGTCGCGATAATGCGATCGACATGCTCCTCGGTGTTGAGGTGTGAGAGTGAGAAGCGCAGCGAGCCGTGCGCCATTTCGACCGGCAGGCCGGTCGCCAGCAGCACGTGCGACGCCTCAAGCGATTTGGACGAGCAGGCAGAGCCGGTGGAGGCGGCGATGCCCTTTATGTCAAGCCACAGCAGCAGGCTCTCGCCCTCGACGTACTCAAACGAGACGTTGACGTTGCCTGGCAGACGGTCGGTCGGGTGACCGTTGAGATGCGAATGGGGGATGGCGCAGAGGCCGGCTATGAGTCGGTCGCGCAGGGCGCTCACGCGCTTCATGTCGTCCAGCTTGGCATGTGCCAGCTTGGCCGCGCAGGCCAGACCAACGATGTAGGGCAGGTTTTCAGTTCCGCCGCGCTTGCCGCGCTCCTGGCCGCCGCCGTCCACAAGGTTGGCGATGCGGACGCCGCGCCGCACATACAGCGCGCCGATGCCCTTGGGTGCGCCCAGCTTGTGGCCGGACAGCGAAAGCATGTCCACGCCCAGCTCATCGACGGTAAACGGCACAGCGCCATAGGCCTGAACGGCGTCGGTGAAGCAGAGTGCGCCGGCGGCGTGGGCTATCTCGGCGATCTGCTTGATGGGCTCGATGGTTCCGATCTCGTTATTTGCGAACATGACCGCCACCAGCGCGGTGGTGTCGTCGGCCTCGCGGCGCAGCTGCTCGAGATCGACCTTGCCGGTGCTATCGACGTCAAGGTAGACAACATCAAAGCCCTCGCGCGCCAGCGCCTCGCAGGTATGCAGCACAGCGTGGTGCTCGATCTTGCTGGTTATGATCTTTTTCCGCCCCGGCTTGGCCATATGTGCGGCGCCCTTGATGGCCCAGTTGTCGGACTCGGAGCCGCAGGAGGTGAAATACAGCTCCCCGGCGTTGCAGCCGAGCGTTGCGGCTATATCCTCGCGGGCGCGGTCAAGCAGCTCGCGCGCCAGCTGCCCCTCGTGGTGCAGGCTGGAGGGATTGCCCCAATAGGTGTTGAAGACAGGCATCATTGCATCGACGACCTCCGGCAGTACCGGCATGGTCGCGGCATTATCGGCGTATATTCTATTTTGTTGTTCGTTCATATAAGCTTTCCTCGTTATTTGGCTTTTTTACCGATAATATTGTATACCAAATTCGTGTATTTTTCAAGAGGGTATTGCAATTTTTTGCAAAAACATTATTTGCGACAAATGCGCACCATTTTGGTGTACTTTTTTAGTGTATTTTTGTGGGAGGTGAAGTATTGCATACTTCGGCGCTGGGTTGAGGCCTGCAGCCTCGGGGCTGTGGGGAAGTATTGCATGCTTCGGGGCTGGGTTGACCGATTGTTATCGGTAAGCCGATGCTTGGTACTTTCTGTCTCGTGACAGAGAAGTAACCGTTCAGACCGCCAAAGGCGG
>CAYXBY010000022.1:0-25558 GCA_964463325.1 uncultured Lachnospiraceae bacterium
AAATGAGAATTGCCGTGAGCTGATGCCCACGGCAATTTTTTGTTCAATTCTCATTGGCGGCATGATAAACGCCGGTCGGGACGTACTAAGCAGAAGTGGGGGGCTCCGACACTCGGCGTGTTCTTTCTGTTTGAACGCGCAAAGCGCGTTCAAACGTACTCTTCTCTGTCACGAGACAGAAAGAGTCAAACCATCGATTACAGCTAACAATCGGTCAAGCCAGCCCGAGGCTGCAAGCCTCACCACCAGCCCCGAGGCTGCAAGCCTCACGAGCGCCGAAGTATGCAATACTTCACCCTACTTGTGATATTTTGTTCCCCTTTGGATATTAAACGCGCGGTATACGGCCTCGAGCAGTATCACCCGCATCAGCTGATGTGGGAAGGTCAGACGCGAAAAGGACAGCCGCAGCTCGCAGGTGCGTTTGACGGCGTCGTCCAGCCCATACGACCCGCCGATGATAAAGCACAGGCAGCCCGCGCGGGCGGACGCCGCACCGATATACTCGGCCAGCTCGGGTGACGACAGCTGGCGTCCCTCGACGCACAGTGCAACCTTGATCGCCCGCGCGGGGCAGGCTGCCAATATTCGCTTGCCCTCGTCGGCCAGTGCGGCGGCTATCTCGCCCGACGACGGTGCATCGGGCAGACGCGCCTCGCGCAGCTCGACCACCTCGGGTGAGCAAAAGGCCGACAGTCTTTTGATATATTCGGCTGCCGCCTCGCGCAGATAGCTTTCCTTGAGGCTGCCGACAACAATAATTTTTACATTTAGCATAATTACACCAGCACTACTGCCTCGCACGGGTCGGCGATCTTGATATCGACTGTCTCCTGCGGCACCGCCTCGCGCACCGCTGACAGCGCCACTGCGGGGTGGTTATTATCGCGGCTGAGGTGCGCCAGCAGAATGTGTTGCGTTCCGCGCGCGACCAGCCGCGCAGCCAGTGCGGCGCAGTCCTCGTTTGACAGATGCCCCTGCCGCGAGCGTATGCGCAGCTTGAGCTGGTAAGGATAGTGACCGGTCATGAGCATATTTGGGTCGTGGTTGCACTCCAGCACCACCGCCTCGCAGCCTGACAGCCCCGTCTCCATGCCCTCGGTGACGTAGCCGGTATCGGTTGCCAGCCCAAGGCAATGGGTTCCGCCCTCGTCCTCAAACTCAAAGCGGTAGCCGACCGCGCAGGCGCTGTCATGTGATGTCGTAAACGATGACACCGTCAGCCCTGCCACCTGCACGCTGTAGAGCGGTGGGTGTGTTACGGCCGCCTGACGCAGATAAACGCCCGCCGGCATGCCGCCGAGTGACGCCTCTGTTATGTGCACAGGTATGCTATATCGTTTTGACAGCTGCTCGAGCGCACCGACATGGTCAGTGTGCTCATGCGTGATGAAAATTGCATCGATCTCACCGATCCCGTGACCCTGCGCCTCAAGCGCCGCGCACAGCGTGCGACAGCTCTTGCCCGCATCGACCAGCACCTTGGCACCGCCGGCCTGTATCAGCACGCAGTTGCCGCCCGAGCCGGAATACAGTGAGCATATGTGATAAGACATATTATTCTCCGGATTGTTATTTTTTCGGGGGGAACTTTTCGAGAAAAGTTCCCCCCGAACCCCCTTCAAAAGCTTTCAAACATTTATGTTGGGTCGGGTGAGGCGCACCGGCGGACAGAAAGTGCCCCGGCGCGGCTATGTGGGGCCCCTCCCCCACAATGGAATTCAGAAAGAGAGCCTCGGAGGGCGCTTTCTGAAGAAAGCTCTCCCGAACCCCATTCAAAAGCTTTCAAACATTTATGTTGGGTCGGGTGAGGCGCACCGGCGGACAGAAAGTGCTCCGGCGCGGCTATGGAATTTAGTTACCTAAAAAGCCCCGCGAAGTAGTCAAAAACATACAGCTCAAGCAGGTCAAAAGCAAAGGTGAGTATGAGCGGTATGAGCAGTGTCAGCATCCATTTGGAACGTCGTGCTCGCCGTTCGCCGTCAGCGATGAATTCGCATTTTTGCTCGGCGCTCATGGTATCCGGCAGCATCTCGGCTGTGATGCCGCGCCGCGAAAAGCCGCGGTTATAGATCGTATAGCCGACGGCCAGCCCGGCTGTGGCAATGAGATACACCCACATCACCACCGGGAACCATTCAAAGCCGATGGCGATGCGGTATATCGCGAATATCAACACTGTATTGCCGACCAGCGTCAGCAGCAGCCGCCAGTTGAACGGCTTTTTGCCGGGGACGACCGTCTCGGCGGGTGGCGTTGTCGGTCTGTTATGCTTTTTGTGCTTCACGTTGGTATCCTCAGTTGAGGTAGTCCATGATATCTATGCCGAGCATGGGCATAAGACGTGTCAGGATTATTCTGTGGCGCATATAGCTGTGGTAGCGCAGACCCTTCTCGAGCAGCTCGGGTGAGACGTGCACGTCCTCGGGCTCGGTGACGGCGCCGGCAGCGCGCATCATGGCCATCAGCTGCTCATCGGTGGGCAGCGTATCGAGGATTATGCGGCGGATCTCCGGCCAGCTCGTGCGCAGGCGCTCGAGATCCAGCCCCTCGGTGATGGTGGGACTGTTGAGCTTCATGAGCTCGGGAATCTGCTCGGGCGAGAACTGTGCCTGGATATGCTCCCAGTCGGGGTTATCGGCGACGGGGTGTATTTCGGTCACGCGCTCGGCAATATTGCGGTAGATGCGGTTGATGAGTACGGTTGCCACGCCGACCTTTTTGCCGTGGAACTCCGGCCAGATGCCGCGTGCCAGCTTATAGCACTCCCAGTAGTGTGACACGACGTGCTCGGCGCCCGACGCGGGGCGGGAGGACATAGCCAGCTTCATGCCAAAGCCGGAGAGCACAAGACCCTCCATAATGCTGCCTGCGGCGTCCTCATCCTCAAGCGTCACCTTGTCCGCCAGCGCGACGACCTTATTGACGCCCTCCATAGTGATATTTGCGACGGCGGGGCAGTAATACTCATCGGTCAGCACGTGCGAGATGCGCCAGTCGACTATGCCTATATATTTTGCGACCATGTCGCCAAAGCCGGCGGCCTTGAGCTCAACGGGTGCCTTGGCCAGTATCTTGGTATCGGCGATGATTATCTCGGGCTGCTCAGCCTTCCAGGAATTTTTGAAGTTGTTGGTTATGATGGGGGCGGTGTCGGAGGCAAAGCCGTCCATCGAGGGTGCAGTGGCGAATATGCAGAAGCGCTTGCCCATGCCGTAGGCGGTGACGCGGCAGATGTCGTTGAGCGAGCCGGTGCCGACTGAGATGATGCCGTCAATGTCGCTGCACAGTGCCTTCAGCTCGTTGACCTGCTCCTCCTTGGCGTACATCATGTTTTTGTATATCAGCTTTTTGGTCTCGAAGCCGGCGGCATCGAGCGATTCAAGCAGGCCGGACGAAACGCCGAGTGTGTTCTCGTCAGCGACCAGCAGCAGGCGCCGCGGGAAATCGGCATCTGCCAGTATCTGACCGACTCTCGCGGTCACGCCGCTCTCTATCTCAACCACGCGGGTAGCGATGGAGTGCTTTTTGCCACAGGGGCAATTTTCAAGCTGCTTAAGCATTTTTTGAAGATCCATGGTATTTACCTCAGCAAAAAAATTTTCAACGTAATTATACTATTTTTCGCGCTACTTGTCAAGTCAGCTATTGACAGCAGAACGACTAAGTTATATAATATGGTAGCAAACTAACTATTCAGAAGGTACAATACAGTGATAAAAAACATTCAACTTGAAATAACCTCGCGCCGTTACGAGGCCGACACGGCCGCCATGCTCGCCCCGCTGGTTGAGGACGCGAAGCCTGAGGTGTTGCAGGTGGCGGTCGAGGCCGTCATGGAGGTGACCGACAAAGCGGTGCACATAACCTATGATGAGGACGAAAGCACCGGCCTCACAGGCACCACGCATCTTATGTTCAATCCCAACGAGCTCGACGTTTTTACCATGTACCGCGATGGCCTGGGCGGAACCACCATGGTATTTGTCCCCGGCATGCGGCACGTATGCAAATATACCACCATCTTCAAGCCGCTTGAGATGACGCTGATGACGCGAACGCTCAAGAACCATCTGCTTGACGAGGGCTGGCTGGAGCTGGACTACGTTATGGAGCTGGCGCGGACGTCGCACTCGCGGACGTTCCTGCGGCTGGATATTTCCGAATCCGTATGGGTCGAGCGTGAGACGGAATCCGGCATGGTCATGGAGGCCAACCCGCCGACAGCGGAGGAGCTGGAGCTTGACAAAATGATATCCGATCTTATTGAGATCATTGAGAGCAAGGGCAAGAAGGGATTGGGCGGAAAATGAGAGCGTTTATTTACCTTGGCGGCGGCATACTGCCAGAAAACATCACCGAGCACCCCCGCGCTGACGATCTGTCCATTGCGGCCGACTCGGGCCTGCGGGGAGCGCTGCAGCTGGGGGAGCGGGTGGACATCGTCCTTGGCGACCTCGATTCGATCGGTGACACGCCGCTGCCGCGCGACGCCGAGCGGCTGACCTTCCCGCCCGAGAAGGATCTGACCGATGCGCAGCTGGCAGTTGAGGCGGCAGTGACGCGCGGCGCCGACGAGCTGGTGCTGGTCGGAGGGCTGGACGGGCGGCTGGATCACACGCTGTCAGTGCTGGGCATACTGCGTGACGCGCACCGCCGTGGCATACACGCCGTAGCGCTGAACGGCTACAATCGGGTGCGTTATCTCGTCTCGACCAGCACGCTGCTGCCGCGCAGCGGCTACAAATACCTCTCGCTCCTTGCCGATAGCGACCGCGTGCGCGGGGTGTCGGTCGAGGGCTGCAAATACCCCCTCAAAAATGCTACGCTGACCCCGCAGCTGCAATTCGCCGTGTCCAATGAGATAGTGGAAAACTGCGCGCTGGTGTCGGTGCGGCGCGGGGCGCTGTTTATTGTCGAATCTCGCGATGCCTGACCCACTCTCGGGCAGGAGATTTGCAGTATTTACGGCTAAAAATCGGCTCCGGCCAGGCTCGCCGGGGTCGATTTTTGCTTGATTTTTATCGAAAATGGCCAAAATGTTGATCAATCGGTGAAAAAGAACGAACGAAAGTGAGTTTTTTGTGAAAAAACATTGACAAACCCACAGCTTCGTGATACAATGTAGTATATTTATATATCATTTTTCCGTGAAATGGTTTTTGTTTGAATGGTGACCGGTGAGAGAATGCCGTTATTCTCCGTCCTCGATTTTTCGTGGGTGTGCACCGCAGGACAGGCTTTTTGCGGACGGTGGTACATTAAAAATCTTTTTGGAGGCAATATTATGAACAAAAAGCTAACATCCATGCTCGCTCTGGTGTTGTGCTTGGTTATGGTAGCCGGTCTGTTCGTCGCTTGCAGCGATGATACCCCCGGCCCCGGCGGAGATGATACCACTCCCGGTGGTGATTCCGGTGTTACTCCTGCAACCTTTAAGCAGGCTGAATACAACACTACGACCACCACGATGCCCAGCAACTGGAACGAATTCACCTATGCTGACAACAACGATACTCAGATTATGAGCTACATCACCTCTTCATTCTTTGAGTATGACTACAAGTTTGAGAACGACAAGAAATTCAATGCTGACGGCTCTATCAACAAGGACGGCATCGTTCCCGGTGCTTACACTGTTAATTATTCCGCAGCTACCAAGCTTGAGGACGTGACCGCTTCTGTTGACGCTAAGTGGGGCTACACTGACGCTCAGAAGAAAGAGGGCGGCTACGCTTGGAAGATCACCTTCCGCGACGATCTTAAGTGGGATGACGGCACATCCATCACTGCGGCTGACTTCGAGTACTCCATGCAGCAGCTGCTCGATCCTGCGTTCATGAACTTCCGCGCTAATACCTACTATGACACGCTCAAGATCAAGAACTCCCGTGGCTACTTCTTCCAGAACCAGGAAGGTACCTACGAGACCGTTGAGAGCCAGGGCTTTAAGAGCAACGCCGAGGCTATCGCAGCCGGCAAGACCCTTTATGTCAACCTCTGGAACATGTGGGGCGCTGAGGGCTACAAGGATGCTCAGGGCAACGAGGCTCCCGAGTGGGCAACCATTACCGATGAGACTGTTTACTCCAGCGCTGACGGCTCTGATTCCATCTCCGGTAAGGCTCTGTATGACGGCTATGCAGCTTACACCGAGGTCGGTGCAGGCGCAGGCTACGACGCTGCCATTTACGTTGTGAACACCGTTCGTGACGTTAAGTGGGAGGATGTCGGTGTTTACGCTGAGGGCAACGCTCTCGTTGTCTGCCTTGATAAGGCTTACTCCTTCCTGACCGATGAGGGCGGCCTTTCCGTTTGGTCTGCTTACTATATGTCCAGCCTGCCGCTGGTCAACAAGACCAAGTACGAGGCCTCCAAGATCGCTCCCACTGCCGGCGCGACACTCTGGACCTCTAACTACAACTCCTCTCTCGCCACCACTGCAAGCTGGGGTCCCTACAAGCTCGCTGAGTTTGAGGCAGGCTCTCACTACAAGCTCGTAAAGAACGAGAACTGGTACGGCTGGAACATGGAGCAGTACAAGAACCAGTATAATATTACCGCTATCAACTGCCGTAAGGTTGAGGAGTTCTCCACTAAGTGGATGGGCTTCCTGAACGGCACCTACGACGATGCTTCTCTCCAGACTGAGAACGTTGGCGAATACCTCGATTCTAAGTACGTTTACTTCACCTCTACCTCCACAGGTACCTTCGGTATGCAGCTCTACAGTGACCTCAACGGCCTGAAGTCCAGCGGCAACAACAACGGTATCCTGGCTATCCAGGAGTTCAGACATGCTCTCAACCTCGGCCTCAACAGAAGCGACATCGTTGAGAAGATCTGGCCCGGTAGCTCGGTTCCTTGCTTCGGTCTGCTGAATGTTGCTTACTACTATGATATCGAGAACGCTCCTACACTTGAGGATGGCGGTCAGTACCGTAACACCACTCTTGCAAAAGAGGGCATCCTCCGCGCTTACGGCTTCGAGCAGGGCGCTGACGGTAAGTGGTCCTCCGGTACTCTCACCGGCCTGACCCTTGACGACGCTTACGACTCCCTGACCGGCTACAACCCCACTCTTGCAAAAGAGAAGATGAAGGAAGCTATCTCCATCCTCACGGCCGATCCCGAGAAGTATGGCTACGATTCCTCCAAGAACATCACGCTCGTTTACGGTTCTTCCGTTGATAACGATAAGCAGCGCTTCAGAGCTGATTACCTCCAGGGCATCATCGATGGCCTGACCGAGGGCACCGCTCTTGAGGACAAGATCGACGTTAAGTTCGATGCATCCGCAGGCGCTCAGTGGGCTGAGGCTTTCCGTACCGGTAAGACCCAGATCGGCTTCGGCTACGGCTTCTCCGGCAACGCCTTCAACCCCTTCGATATCGTTGGTGCATTTGTTGATCCGGACGATGATCTCAACTACCACCAGTATTGGGATACCTCCGCTATCGACATGACTCTCACCATGCCCGCAGGCGACTACGAGGGCGCTGGCGAGACCATCACCATGAGCATTCAGAACTGGTTCTTCTGCCTCAACGGCCGCGCAACGACCGAGAACCAGCCCAAGAAGTATAACTGGGATGCAGGCTATGCTCCCACAGAGGCAAGACTTACCATCCTCTCCGCTCTGGAGGAGGTTACCATTAAGGAGAGCCGTTCCGTTATGCTGATCGCTGACGGTGGTGGATCCTTCCTCGGCGCTAAGTTCTCTTACTTCTCTGAGGACGAGCACACCTTCATGGGCTTTGGTGGCCTCAGATACATCGAGGTCCAGTACACTGATGAAGAGTGGAAGGCCTTCGTCGCTGCTAACAACAACGACCTTTCTGCGGAATACAAGAAGTCCGAGTAATTATCAGATAATTATTTAGAATTATTTGTTCCTAAGCAAACGGCGGTGAGCAAATTAGCTCACCGTCGATTTGCTAATTTGTAAGACATTTGTAAATGTAAAATCGCATTACATATTGTTAATAAAATAACAATTGTGCCAGTAAGCTACCATTGCTGTGCACTAAAACGGAAAAATAGCAGCCGCTCGGCAGCCTGCCGGCGGATATATTAGTTGAAAATATACATCAAATTAGAAAATTCATTCATTATTATATAGTGTGCTGCATTCGCGCACACGTGCCAGAGGGCACATGATATCATCCTTGATTTGGAAAAACAAAGCAGAGGAGAAAAACCTATGTACATGTTTAAGTATGTGATGAAGCGACTCGGCTTGATGCTGCTCACGTTTTTCATCATCTTTACGATGTGTTTCGTGCTTATCAAGCTGCTGCCGATTCCCACAAATGCTCTTCCCGGACAAGACCCCGAGATAGTCATGAAGACGCTCGAGGGAAGAGGCTGGATCACCAATATTCGAGAAGGTGAAAACGGCGTTTGGCTCTATGACAGAGTGCCGATCCTGATTCAGTATGGCAACTATATCAGTCGCATCCTTACAGATGGTGACTTCGGTATCGTCACTACCTACGGTGAATACCTTAATATGAACATCTGGGAAGTGTTTGTTACCCACCTCCCGCCTACAATCCTGATCAATATCTATTCCACCCTGATCGGAGTACCGATAGGTCTCGGCCTGGGTATTTTGGCTGCGCTTAAAAAGAATAAATGGCAGGATCAGGTCATCAACGTGTTTATCATGCTGCTGATCTCGGTGCCCTCCATCGTTCTGGCACTTGTGCTGCAGTATGTCTTCTGCTTTAAGCTGGGCTGGTTCCCATTGACTATGTCGACAAGCAATGATTATTTCTCCTGGACTGTGTTCCATTCAATGCTGCCGGCAGTCTTCGCGCTGTGCCTCGGCTCCATTGCAGGCTACGCCCGCTTCACCCGCGCCGAGCTCTCCGAGGTGCTGACGGGTGAGTTTATGCTGCTGGCGAGAACAAAGGGTCTGACCAAGCGTCAGGCTATCTATCGCCATGCGCTGCGCAACTCGATGGTCGTTATTTTCCCCTCCATTCTCTCGGAGTTTGTGTCGGTGCTCTCCGGCTCGCTCATTATCGAGAAGATGTTCAGCATTAACGGCGTCGGAGGCCTCTACCTCAACTCTATCACCTTCCAGGATTACGATTTCTTTATGCTGCTCTCCGGCTTCTATACGCTGGTCGGCCTGACTGCCGGAATCGTTATCGACATAAGCTACGGATTTATTGATCCGAGAATAAGAATGGGGGCGAAGTAATCATGGCAAATACGATCAATAATTACGAAAACATCCCCGCCGAGAAGTTCCAGTTTGCTAAGAAAACTGACCTTTCTCATGACAAAAAGCTGGACACCAAGCCGGTAAGCTACTTCCAGGGCGCTTTCCGCCGCTTCAGCAAGAACAAGGGCGCGGTCGTCGGCGGCATAGTGGTGCTCTGCCTCATACTTTTTGCAATAATTGCACCCTTCTTTACACCCTTCCAGCCGGCATATTACGACATGATGTATACATATGTCACTCCCAAGAGCCACCTGTTTGCGGATACCAGCATCGATTTCTGGGATGGCTGCAAGACTAAGGACACCAACCAGATCGGCTATCTTAAGGATCTCGCGCTTTCGCTCGAGACCGGCCGCGAGGTCATTAAGGACGGCGAGTATACTGTCAGCGAGGATGGCAAAAACTATTCCTACCGCTACGATACCTACTACGGCGTCGGCTTCGGTAAGTATAAGATAATTTCTCAAGAGGAGTACGAGAATATTCAGCAGTATCAGAAGGATACCGGCAGACAGGTGCTGTATCCCCTCGTGCCCTACGCCTCGAGAAACCTCATGCTTGAGAAAAACAAGTATGATGCAAACATTTATTATGAGGTTGAAAACCCCAAGGTATCCATCCTTCGTCCCAAGCTCGACAAGGACGGCAACATTATCCCCAACTACTGGAAGTATGAGGAGGGCAATGCTTCGTCCATGATGGCAGATTACGACTCTCTGCGCATCGAGGGCGAGGACGGCGTCGAGCAGAACGGCAAGACATATTACTATGCCTATGGCCGTAAGGTCGACGGCGGTATCGAGGTCAGAGCTGAGTACTATGAGTACTATATTTATGACCACACTCAGATCAAAAAGGACGGCATCGAGGAGCCCTTCTTCCTGTTCGGCACGACCGAGACGGGTAAGGATATCTTCGCCTGCCTGGCCTACGGCGCAAGATTCTCGTTTGTGTTTGCAACTATAGTTGCACTTGTGAACTTTATTGTCGGCGTTATCTGGGGCTCTATCTCGGGCTACTTTGGCGGCAAGGTCGACTTGTTTATGGAACGCTGCTCCGATATACTCGGCGCGGTGCCCACAATGATAGTAATCACGCTTCTCAAATATCACATGGGCAGCTCGAGCCAGGCGCTGGTCCTGTTCATAGCCTTCTTTGCCACGGGCTGGATAGGCATGGCCGGAACAACACGTATGCAGTTCTACCGCTTTAAGAATCAGGAATACGTGCTGGCCGCAAGAACGCTGGGCGCCAGCGACTCGAGAATAATGTTCAAGCACATTTTCCCGAACGGACTTGGCACCATCGTCACAAGCGTTGCTCTGGTCATCCCTTCGATGATCTACTCGGAGACCAGCCTCTCCTATCTGGGCATTATCAACCTGGAGGCAGGTAACACCACCAGCGTCGGTACGCTGATTGCTGCGGGTCAGAAATCCATTGTGGCAAATTCCGCATATGTGGCCTTCTTCCCCTGCCTGTTCCTTGTGCTGCTTATGCTCAGCTTCAACCTGTTCGGCAACGGCTTGCGCGATGCGTTCAACCCGTCGCTCAGAGGATCGGAGGATTAAGCCATGAATGATATGAATAAAGAAGTAAAGCTGTCAGTTAATAATCTGAAGATATCCTTCCGCACGGATGCGGGCAAGGTGCAGGCAGCGCGCGACATCTCGTTTGACCTTTATAAGGGCGAGACGCTGGCTATCGTCGGCGAGTCCGGCTCGGGTAAGTCGGTCACGGCTAAGGCGATAATGGGTATCTCTGCGGTCAACTCCATTCACGAGGGCGGCGAGATACTTTATGACGGTCAGGATCTGATGCGCATTCCCGAGGAGGAGATGCACAAGCTGCGTGGCGATAAGATCGCTATGATATTCCAGGATCCGCTTTCGTCACTCAACCCCATCATGCGCATCGGTAAGCAGATAACCGAGGCCATGCTGCTCAAAAACAAGGCCAACCGCCGCGAGGGTCGCGCAACCTTTAATAAGCTGCTCGGCTCGCTCTCCGAAATGATGAAGGCCGCACTGGCAGCGGGCGCAAAATGCGACATCCCCGCCGACAAGGTCGCGGATTACATCAAGACGTTCGACAGCTTCAATATCTGCGCACTCAAGCTCGAGAACAGCTATAACGCTGCCCTCACGGCAGCCGAGGAGCTGATCGCCATTATCGACGAGTTCCTTTTCCTTGTCGAAAAGAAGCAGAAGGTCGATGTTATCGCGACGCTTAGCCTTATCGGGCGCAAGCTCAAGGAAATAGACGATAAGTATTTCGTCGCCGGCTACACCGACCGGCTGAGCGCTCACCACGCTGAGCTGTCGAAGGCTTTGCGCGAGGAAAAATCCAAGGTGACGCTGTTTGACACCGCTAAGAAGGTGATCACAATGAGCGTCAACAAGAGAGAGGCCTCCGAGCATACGTCAAAAGTCCTCGCCGAGATACGCAAAACTGCCGAGGAGATGCTGGCGCAGCCTAAGTATAATTTCTTCCGCATAGGCTACTATGTTTACAAGAATCCCCACGAGGATCTCAGCCGTATGCCGGCCGAGCAGGCCAACGCAATGGCATACAAGTTCCTCCGCGAGGACTTTATGAACTCGTTTATGCAGCTGGAGAAGATAGCCGTTCAGTATTCCTTTGACAGAATGCTTGCGAACAAAAAGAAGGCTATCGTTGAGCTGCGGAGAGCAGTCGAATTCTTCAATAAGGGCGACTTCACCGAGAAGGATGCAGACGAGGTCTGCCGGCGCGTCGACAAGTGCGTTCGCGCTTCCATCGACCCGCTTGCAGCTGTCAAGGATAGCTTGGCTTACACCTTCGGCGGCGCTCTTGAGAGAGAGATAGAAAAATATTTCTTCTACATCAAGAACAATCCCCGCGAGGAGGAGCGCTTCGCACGCCAGACCGCCAAGAGAGAGGCGCTGCTGGCTAAGGGCAAGACTGTTGACTGGGAGGTCATTCCCAAGTCCATAATTGAGCCCGGCGAGCAGATAGAGGCTATAGCTTCGGTTATCAACCGCGTCATAGAGCGCTTTGAAGCCGATATCGCCGGCGCCGCAAATGTTGATATCGATCATCGCTGCAACGAGATAATCGATTTCCTTAAGGAAAAGGCCTCGCAGGTAGTCAGCAAGCTCACCAAGCGTATTGCCAAGGAAAAGGCAATCAAGCTGATGGAGGAGGTCGGTATTCCCGAGCCGAGAATGCGCTACAGACAGTATCCCTTTGAGTTCTCCGGCGGTATGCGTCAGAGAATCGTTATTGCCATTGCGCTTTCGGCCAACCCCGACATACTGATCTGCGACGAGCCCACGACCGCGCTGGACGTTACCATTCAGGCGCAGATACTCGAGCTTATCAACCGCCTT
The DNA here is from genome assembly GCA_964463325.1 of uncultured Lachnospiraceae bacterium. GTDB lineage: Bacteria > Bacillota > Clostridia > Oscillospirales > CAG-272 > UMGS1002. The sequence continues at coordinate 12,607 of CAYXBY010000022.1, forward strand.
AAGCGTGAGCACAACCTTTCAATCATCTTCATCACGCACGACCTCGGCGTCGTTGCAAACATGGCGGACAGAATTGCCGTTATGTACGCAGGTAAGATAGTTGAGTACGGCACGGCAAACGAGGTGTTCTACAACCCGCAGCATCCCTACACCTGGGCGCTGCTTTCGTCCATGCCTGACCTTGACACCAACGAAAAGCTGGATGCCATTCCCGGCACACCTCCTAACATGATATATCCGCCCGTCGGAGACGCGTTTGCGGCAAGAAACAAGTATGCTCTCGAGATCGACTTCGAGATGCAGCCGCCGCTTTACGAGGTTACCCCCACGCACTATGCGGCAACGTGGCTGCTTCATCCCAATGCGCCCAAGGTCGAGATGCCCAAGATCATCACCGAGCGTATCAAGCACATGAAGGAAAGAGGAGGCAACAATGGAGAACAATAACGAGGTTTTGCTGAAGGTCGACCATTTGTGTCAGTACTTCCGCATGGGACGCAAGGATCTGAAGGCTGTTGATGATGTCAGCTTTGAGATAAAAAGAGGCGAGGCATTTGGCCTCGTCGGCGAGTCCGGATGTGGCAAGACCACAACGGGACGTTCTATCATAAAGCTTTATGATATTACTTCGGGTAACGTATATTTCAAGGGTCAGAGAGTCAGTGCCGGCACTCGCTCCTACAAGGACGCCATCAGAAAGGCGAGCAGGGAAGCGTCGGAGAAGATAAAGAGTCTCCGCGCAACCAACTCTGCCGACGCCAAGGCGGAGATCGAAAAGACCCGGCTTGAATTAAAGGCGACCATCGCTGAAAACAAGCGCCTCATGCACGAGGCAGTTGCCGATTGCAAGGGCGTTGATAAGAAATATGCCGCTCAAAGGGTCGCAGAGCTCGATCAGGAGTATCATGAAAAGTGCGCAGCAGCTGCGAATGATCCTGAAAAGCTCCAGGCGCTCAAGCGTGAGTATCAATCCAAGTATCGTGTCGCTAAAAACAGCAAGCTGATCACGCAGATACAGATGATTTTCCAGGATCCGATAGCATCGCTTGACCCCCGTATGACGGTGCGTGATATCATCGCCGAGGGTCTGATCATCAACGGCGTGACCGACAAGGAGTACATCAACGAAAAGGTGTACGAGATACTTGAGATGGTCGGTCTTGTCCGCGAGCACGCGGATCGCTACCCGCATGAGTTTTCGGGCGGTCAGCGTCAGCGTATCGGCATTGCAAGAGCGGTCGTTATGCGCCCCGAGATGATCATTGCTGACGAGCCGATCTCGGCACTTGACGTGTCGATCCAGGCGCAGGTCATCAATCTGCTAAACGATCTGAGAGATCAGCTGGGACTTACCATTCTCTTTATCGCGCATGACCTTTCGGTCGTTAAGTATTTCTCTGATCGTATCGGTGTTATGTACTTCGGCAAAATGGTCGAGCTGGCCGATTCGGAGGAGCTGTTTAAGAATCCGCTGCATCCCTACACGCGGTCGTTGCTGTCTGCTATCCCGCTGCCCGACCCGATCTACGAGAAGCAGCGCACCCGCATGACCTACAACCCGCTGGCGGAACACGATTATACGGTTGACAAGCCCTCATTTAGAGAGATTTCGCCCGGCCACTTTGTGCACTGCAACGATGCAGAGGAAGAAAAGTATCGGCAGATGCTGAAATAACGAAACGGACGGTCTGGAACAGTGAAAAATGAAAGCAAGACGCTGCTGACCAAGTATGCAATATGCTTCGGTGTCGCGGCGCTGATGACGCTGGGTGTGTTTGCTCTCAAGGGCTTTTTCACACACAGTGCTGCAGTTAACATTCAGATATTATCCGATGGCTTTTCTACCTCGGGAATATTGCTCACGCTGTTCGCCGGACTGCTCTTTGCCAGTGGCGAGGGCGCGTTCGTGGGCATTGGCTTCGTGCTGAGAAATATTGTGCAGGCGTTTGTCCCTATGGGGCGAAAGCACCACGAGTTTTATGCACAGTACCGTGAGCGTAAGCTCGCTAAGCTGAAAAAACAGGGCGATCACTGCGTGCTCGTCGTGGGCTTGACATTCCTGGCCGTTGGTATTTTGTTCACGATCATCTGGTATGCCTGCTTCTATCAGCCACCGGCTTGATTGGGATCCCCAGGGCTGGGGACGATCCCCGGGGACGCTGCCACGGACAACGCAAGCTCATACAGGGCTCCGCCCTGTACCCGGCAGGGGGGTATTCTCCGGGGCGCTGCCCCGAACCCCGGCAGGGGACTTTTGAAAAAGTCCCCTGCACCCCCAAAACTTTAACAGCTTCGCGCGGGAAGCGCTAAAAAACCGGTAAGGATGAAGAATGCTTGGGGCGTTCCTGAACCTTGCCGGTTTCCTTGTTTCCTGATTGTTTGAAGGTTTTGTGGGGACCGGGGGGCTTTTTCAAAAGCCCCCCCGGCGGGTGCAGGGCAGAGCCCTGCATGCTATCAACCGGATAAAAAGGGAACCGGTAAGGATGAAGAACGCTTTGGACGTTTCTGAACCTTGCCGGTTTTCTTGTTTCCTGATTGTTTGAAAGTTTTGCGGGGACCGGGGGGCTTTTTCAAAAGCCCCCCGGTGGGTGCAGGGCAGAGCCCTGCAAATAATTCCTCAATCCAGTTGTTCAGCGGAAAGCACCTGGCGGCGCTTGTGCAGCTCGCCAAAGCCGAGACCGTAGGAGTCGAACTCGGCCTCGCCACTCTGGTTGTCGTAGGGGTCTGTGCGCATGTAGCGCTTGGGCGGATCGAATGGGCGCTGGACATCGTTGTTGGCCACCAGGCGGAATGGGTCGAGATTGCCAAAATAATGATTCCAGAGCGGCTCGCAACCGCGCCGCAGTGCGCCGCCGCCGAATGATGGGTCGGCGTACAGCCAGCCGTATGGCTCAACGTAGAACATCGCCCAGTCGTGCGAGCCGATGCTGCCGGGCTGCACCTGACTGCCCGATTCCCACTTGGCGGGTATCCCAAGGCGCCGACACAGCGTGATAAACAGCAGTGCCATAACGCCGCAGTCCCCGCGCCCGTTCAGCGCGGCGAATTCCGGGATGTTGTCCAGATACAAATATTCACGCATGTACGAATACTTAACATTCTTAGTCACCCAGTCGTAGACCCGGCGCGCCAGCCGCAGCGCATCGTGCTCACCGTCGGCCAGCTCTGCGGCCAGCTCGTTGATAAACGGCGTGAAACGAATGTGCGGGTAGTGCTCGCCGAGATAGTTCGCAGGCGGGAACAGCTCGGGCGACGACGCGCTGCTTTGGGCGGGCGCGGTGCTAAGATCGCGATAGGGCGCACGATTGACATAGCTGAAGGTGATCGAAAAGCGCTCGCCGGGCGTGTATGGGGCGGTGATGCAGACGGTGCGCTGTAGTGCGTCTGATACAAAATAGTCGGGATGCGAGCAGGAGATCAGCTTGATCTCGTCCGCAGGCTGCGACTGACAGGGGGCGGGGAAGGGCAAATGGACGCGGATGGTTTCACCGGGGCGTTCGGCGCCCTCTGCCACCCACAATTCCTCGCAGACAGTAAATCGCCAGGCCACACTGCCGTTGCGACGCATCTGCTCGACCAGCTGTAGCTTGCGCGCGTCGCTCTCGTTTGCGGGCAGATAGTCAGGCTCGGTAAGACGGCGCAGCTCGGTCTCATGGCAGTTCAGTAGATTGGATGCGGCGGAATTTTGGTAAAAGCGACGCCCGTCGCGCATTATGTAGTCAGCGTGACCGCGGCAGAGCAGTCGGTCGAGCGTCTCGGCGTCGCAGGCGGGATAGACCGCTGCGATCCGCGCAAGTAGACCGTCTGTGTCGGTGGTGTAGTCGTGGCACATGCCGGTTGCAATGACCTGCTCGAGCAGTAGCCGCTGCTCGAGGGCCTTTGGCAGGCTGTCAGAGGACAGTAGCCGCTCCAGCTCGCACAGCTCGCCGTGAAAATCGCCGGCGTATTTGTAATTTTTGACGCTGTCGGGCAGCTCGACGGCGAGATATTTTATGTCATCGTTTGAAAATCTGATCATGATGCACCTCCGTGGCGGTTTCGTTGGAATTATTAGAGATCACCTTAATTGTAACCGAATTTTGACACGGTGTCAACAGCCGCAGCGCATATTTTTGGACAAATTGCAAATTAGCACTTGAATTTTTCTGCGCGGTGTGGTATACTATACGAGTCAACATCTGCCCGTGGCGCAGCTGGATAGCGCGCAAGACTCCGACTCTTGAGGCCGCAGGTTCGAATCCTGTCGGGCAGGCCAAAATAGCGAGCAGGCTCTTCGAGCCTGCTCGCTATTTTGTTTGCCCACGGTTCGAGCCTCGCAGCACCGCGAAGCGGTGGCTGCTGCTTTGCGGCATCGAGCTGAGGCTTTATGCAGACAAAGAGACGCAAAGCGTGGTTCAGAATCCTGTCGGAATGCCCACGGTTCGAGCCTCGCAGCACCGCGAAGCGGTGGCTGCTGCTTTGCGCGGAAGCTAATGTGGGGCGCCGCCCCACACCCCGCTGGGGCGCTTTTGAAAAAGCACCCCAGACCCCGCAAAACTTTCAAACAAATATGGGAAAAGAAATCCGGTTAAGGTCGAGAACGTCCAAAGCGTTCGTCGCCTTAACCGGTATTTTTGCGTTCTCCTGCAAGACTTTCAAACAAATGGGAAATAAGAAAACCGGCGAGGATCAAAAACGTCCAAAGCATTCTTCACCTTAACCGGATTTCTCTACCTAAACCTGTTTAAAGTTTTGGGGGTGCAGGGGACTTTTTCAGAAGTCCCCTGCCGGGGCTTGGGGCAGAGCCCCAAGTTAGCTTCTCAGTTAATTAGTCCTCCCAGGGGAACTTGTACTGGGTCAGACCCAGCTCGTCGCGGACGGCGAGCATTTCCTTCTGAACAGACTCGTTGATCGGCACGCCCGATTCGCGGGAGAGACGGATCTCGTATTCCTTCTCGCCGGCGGTGTAGATGCGCTCAGCGCCGGGCGCTCTCTTGGTTGCGCGAACCTCGCGGATGATGTCGCCGGCCTTCTTGCGGCAGACGTCCTCACCCATGAAGTGGTCAGTGTCGATAGCAATGAAGAAGTGACCAAGGTGGAAGGGAACCTTCTCGCCATTCTCACCCTTGCCGGTCAGAGCCTTGCCGTAAGCGCCGTCCTGCAGCACTGCGGACAGGAACTCAACGAACATAGCAAAGCCGTAGCCCTTGTAGCCGCCCAGCTCCTCGCCGATGCCGCCGTTGGGGCAGAGCGCAGCCTCGCCCTTGGCCATAGCCTTGAGCGCGTCGGAGGCAGAGCCCACGAAGGGAGTGCCGTCAGAGGTGATCAGAGTGCCGGTCATGGCATCGTGACCGATGCGCTGATAGTACTCCAGCTTGCCGTTCTGGGTGATGGAGGTAGCGCAGTCGAAGTTGAAGTCAAAGGCCTCGTCGGTGGGCACACCCAGCGTGAAGGGGTTGGTGCCGAACGCGCCGGCAACGCCAAAGGTGGGCGCCACGGTCGGACGAGCGTTGGTACCGGTCATGCCGATGCAGCCGGCCTTGGTGGCCATGGAGGTGTAGTAGCCTGCAATGCCGTAATGGCAGGAATTGCGAACGACTACCATGCCCATGCCGTATTTCTTAGCCTTATTAATGGCCATCTCCATCGCCTTGTAGCCGATGACCTGACCCATGCCGTCATGACCGTCGACAACAGCGGTGGTCTCGGTCTCCTTGATGACATCGAAGTTGGTTACAGGATTCTGGATGCCGGCCTTGATTCTGTCAAGGTAAACGGGCTTGAAGCGGTTAACGCCGTGGGACTCGATGCCGCGCTTGTCGCTCTCGAGCAGCACGTCAGCGCAGATCTCAGCGTCTGCGCGGGGAATGCCGTAGCCGACGAAGGCGTCAACTACGAAGCCGGTGATTGTTTTCCAATCGACAATATTGGTTTTAGCCATGCTGAACCATGCCTTTCTTATCGTGAAAAATTGAATTTGGAGCGCTGCCCCATTTTTCACGTCCTGACCAGCCGGGGCTGCCGGAGGTCGGTAAATTATTCTAACAATATTGTAGCACAATTGCGCACCTTTTGCAATAGGTAGCGCGAGAAATTATTTTGGGTCTATATTATAATAAAATGTTGAAATTGTACGTATCGCGCACCCTGCCGCCGGCCGCAGTCACGGCAGCATAAGCTTTTTTGTGCCCGGGGAGCTGAAATATCGCATAAAAAATCATTTTTTTCATAAAATCATGTTGACAAGTCCGTTTTTTTATGGTATACTCAACATACTATTAGACTCCAATTCAATACTAATAAGATTTCAAAGGAGACAAACCATGAAAAAGGCATTAAGTTTTCTGCTTGTGCTGTCCATGCTTCTCAGCATGGCCGTTGTAGCTCCACTCGCAACTTCCGCTGCTGAGGACGAGACTATAGCTGTCGGCTCCGTCGCAGACGGTTACAAGCCCGAGGGCACTGCTGTTGCTACGGCAGCAGAGTTTGCTGCAATGGCAGCGGACGGAAAGTACTATCTGTCCGCCGACATCGTTCTGGATGCTACATACGACAAGGAATTCAAGGGCACTCTCGACGGCAACGGCCACTCCGTTACCATCACCGCTCCTGTATTCGATACCTTCAGCGGCACGGCCAAGAACCTGACCATTGACGCTAAGGCACTTGTCACCGGTGGCGAAGCAGGCGAGTCCTATGCTGCTTTTGCACGTGAGACCAACGGTGCTACTGTCACCAACGTTGTCAACAACGCTCAGCTTTACAGCGGCGCAGCTGCTGTTGCAGGCTTCTTCGGCCGCGTATTTGGCAACCTTGAGATGACCGACTGCGTTAACAACGGCGCTGTCACCGTTACCGCAGGTATCGTTGCAGGCTTCATCGCCTTCTACGATGATGGCGTTGCCATCAAGCTCACCAACTGCACCAACAATGGCGACATCAAGAACCCTGACTTCACAGATAAGATCAGCGGCGTTGTCGACGGCAAGACTGTTGACCCCTCCGCCGGCGGCTTTGTTGCTATGGGTGGCCCCTGGACCAGCGATGATACTCAGGCTAAGGCAAGCTTCATCAACTGCACCAATAACGGTGATGTTATGAGCTTCGCTCAGGTCGGCGGTATTGCAGGTGTTATCATGCAGAACTGCGAGTTCACCGGCTGCGTAAACACCGGTAAGATAACTGGTAACCAGCAGACCGCAAACCTCGCAAATGACGCTGCAAATGCTGAGCATAAGGGCGCTTACTGTGCAGGTATCGTTTCCAGAATCGGCGGCGACTATGCCATCGTTCACGGCGACGCCGTTAAGGGCGTTTTCACCAACTGCGTAAACTACGGCACCATTATCAGTGACCGTGACCAGGCAGGCGGTATCGGCGCTTATATGTACGCTACCGTTGAGGTTAAGGGCTGCACCAATAACGGCCTTGTAATGCTCGACATGGGCCCGAAGGAATCCGGTAACGCTGCTGGTATCATTAGTACTATCGCTAACAAGAAGGGCGGCAACATCGGCTGCACCATCGAGAGCTGCGTTAACAATGGTACGGTTATCGCTAACAGACACGTTGCCGGTATCCTCGCAACTGCCGGTGGCAGCCAGCACACTCCTGTAAGCGCGGGCTACAGAGTAACCAAGTGCGCTAACACCGGTGACCTGTACTCCTATGTTATGTATCTCGACAACGCAGGTGCAGTCAAGAGCCATGGTAACTTCGGCGTTGGCGGTATCATTGGCTACGTTTACGGCGCTATGCGCTACAACGAGTACGCTTACATTGAGTACTGCACCAACACAGGTAACATGTACTCCTCTCGCTTCTGCGGTCCGTGGATCGAGTACACCAACGAGCTTAACACTGTTATCAGATACTGCGTATTCGGCGGTACCATGAATAAGATCGGCTACATGTCCGACTTCACCAATGACGTCAAGCTGGCCGAGGAGATCGAGACCACTGATGATTCCAGCATTCAGTATTTCTTCGCTCTGATGGGCTGCTCCAGTGCTGCATATAAGTACTATACCAACTATGTTGACGCGACTGGCTCCGGCTACGGCGCTTATCCCTCTGACGCGAATTACAATGTCAAGGGCGATAAGGTTCATTCTCTGAGCAGAGACATTTATGCTGACCGCCTTTCCACTAGTGACCAGACCAATTTTGACAACGGCTACATTCCCTCAAAGCTGCTGCTGGCTGACAACTACATTCTCAACAACTGCGGTCTTGAGTGGTTCAGCTACGCTGTAGACGACAAGTACTCTGCTAACCGTATCCCGGTTCAGGTTGCTATCGACAGCGGCCTGCTGACTGTCGTTACCGAGGATAAGTTCACCAGCGGTGAGCTGACTGTTATGCTCAACGACAAGATCGGTCAGACCATCTTCTACCAGAACCTTAACGACAAGATCTTCACCACCGTTGATAAGTGCCCGACTACCGATGCAACTCATGCAAAGGTTATGTTCACTGCCGGCGCATATGCCAACGTTCTGTTCGATCTGAATCCTGAGGTTACTCCTTCCACCGGTGACGCTACCATTTACGTAGTAGTTGCTCTGGCTGTGTCTGCCCTTGCTCTGGGCGGCCTGGTAATCGTCAAGAAAAAGGTTAGAGACTGATAGTTAATTAAATAGACTGAAGGTCATTCCCCCGCCGAGGCAAAAGCTCCGGCGGGGGCTTTTTGGGGGTAATGAGACTAAAGCTCGGGCGGGGGCTTTTGGCCCGGTGCTGATGCTAAGGCTCCGGTGGGGCTTTTTGCCCCGCGCGTGCCTGACATTGCTCCGGGGCGCCCCGCCTGCGTTCTGAATGCCGGCACTCAGCAATTCAAGCTATATTCATTTTTTGTTAACAATTCGGACATAATTTCAAAAAAGGTATTGACAATAAAGCAGCACCGTGGTATAATAAACGCAGCAAAGCTTGCTTTGCGCTTTTAGACGAGCCCACACAGCCGGGCGGCGTGTTCGCCGCGAGTGCGCGCGCTGTGCCGAAAGTGTACGAATTGTGAATAAACAGTCGCCAAATAGTAAATTTGATTAAAAATCACGCCCTCCGGGCGCGAATATTTGCACTTGAGTGTTGACATTTGGCCGCTTTTTATTTATAATTTAAGGGACATAGTTGCCGGAGGGTCCGGCTACCGTATCGAATGTTTTATTATTTAATAATTAAACATATCAAAAAAGGAGAACAACATGAAAAAAGCATTACTTATTTTGCTTGCTCTGACCATGGTTATGAGCATGATGGTCGTGGCTCCCATCAGCGCTTCCGCTGCTGAGGAGATCGCCGTCGGCTCTGTCGCGGCAGATTACAAGCCCGAGGGCACTGCTGTTGCCACAGCAGAAGAGTTTGCGGCAATGGCTGCTGACGGAAAGTACTATCTGTCTGCTGACATTACCCTGACACAGTCCTATGAGAACAGCTTTACCGGCACATTTGACGGTAACGGCCATACTATCAACACCACTGCGACTCTGTTCATCAACCTCGACGGTACTGTCAAGAACCTGACTGTCACCGGCGCTGTTGAGGACAGTGCTCTGCATGACCCCAAGAAGTTCAGTGGCGTTGTCAGCCGTTATGCTGCCTTCAACGCTGACACAGTCATCGAGAACGTTTGCAACCAGGCTTCCATGACCTCTCAGTACAACGGCATGGGCAGTATGGTTGGCTACGGCGGCAACAACTCCGGCAACACCCTGACTGTTAAGAACTGCGCAAACTACGGTGCTCTGACCACCTTCTTCAGCGCATCCGCTAACTATGACTCCGGTGCTATCGTTGGTTACTTCGAGGGTACTACCAACTCCGCTACCATCGAGCTGTTTATTGACGGCTGCGTAAACTACGGCACCGTTAACGCTTACGGTCGTCCGGGTGGTATCCTGGGCTACTCCCAGAGCAGCGCAAGCCTCAAGAATTGCGAGAACAACGGTAAGATCCAGGCTATCGACAACTACTGCGGCGGTATTGCCGGCCGTCTCGGCGGCACCAATGCTGCGGCTGTCTTCGTAGTTGAGAACTGCGTCAACAACGGCACTGTTAACTACAACGGCGCTAAGACCGCTCAGCTCGGCGGTATGGTTGGCTACCTGAGCGCTTCCAAGACTGTTACCTTTAAGAACTGCACCAACAATGGTGACCTCTCCGCTACTGATAGCGGTGCGAACATCCAGGCCGGCGGTATGGTCGGCGGCGGTGAAGACAAGAATATCACCACGACTAAGGGTACCATCACCTTCGAGAACTGCGTTAACAACGGTAGCCTCAATGTTACCGCTTGGCAGAAGGACGGCTATGCAGGTGGTCTTGTTGGTAGAAACTACTCTCACATGAACACTATTGCTAAGAACTGCGTCAACAATGGTGACATCATCGTGACTGCATCTGGCAGCACGAACAGGGTTGCCGGTATGTTCGGCTACGTTAAGTACGATGTTACGATGGAGAACTGCATTAACAATGGTGATATCGCTTCCAATAGACATGCTGCAGGCATGATCGGCTACGCTGATGATAAGGGCACTCATAGCCTCAACATCACCAGCTGCGGCAACACCGGTAACATTACAAGTAAGGATCAGGCCGGTGGTCTGATAGCTTACATGAAGGCCGGCAACACCCGCGGACCTGCTATCACCTACTCCTTCAACGCAGGTAACGTTGTTGGTCAGGGCTGGGCAGGCGGTCTGATCGCTTACCTCAACGCCGGCACCGGTAAGGTTTCTTACTCCTATGTTGGCGGTAGCGTTTCCAACCCCACCCCCGCAACCACTGTTGCAAGCGGCGATGCAGTCAAGGCTAAGACCCAGTACACCTTCAACGTTGGTGGCACTGATTACTACTTCTACGTTCCTATGGACGGTGTGGTTACCATTTCCGGCACCACCGTTACCGTTGATACGTTCACCGCACTGCTGACCGGCGCTGCCACTGCTAACAATGGCGACACCGCAGCTAAGCAGACCTTCTACTCCTTCGCAGGTGGCTACTTCGTAACCGAGACCGCTGGCGCGATCGCTATTGACGGCACCAATGTAACCGTTGGTGGCAAGGCTGTTGACGTCTTCAGCGGCGAGATCCCGGTATTCACTCACCGTATCAACTCTTGGGCTGTTCTGTGGGACAACAACCGTTCCATGGACATCGACACTGCAACCATCTACATTGAGGATGGCGCTGCCGGTATCGACTACTCGATGGGTTCCTCCAACAAGTGGTGCCTCATCGGCGGTATCAGCGACAGCATGACCAAGTATGACGCTGCTGACTTCGCATCCGGTAAGATCGCTTACATGCTCAACACTGCAGCCGGCAAGAACGTCTTCTACCAGAACCTGCTTTCCGCTATCTTCGTAGTTGACGCTTACCCGACGACTGATTCTACTCATGCAGTTGTTATGGAGAGCAGCGGTTCCTACACCAACCAGCTGTTCGAGATCAACCCCGACGTCACTCCCTCCACCGGCGACGCTACCGTTTACGTAGTAGTTGCTCTGGGCGTGTCTGCTCTCGCTCTTGCAGGTCTTGCGATCTCCAAGAAGAGAAAGGTTAGAAACTAATAGCTTTTAACTGACTATATTAAGCCGGTCGGCCGGGCAATGCCCGGCCGACCGGCTTTGTCGTTATTGCACAATTTTGAAGTAAGGTTTTTGTGCAAGTCGTAGAATGTTCAAAAGCTACTTGAAAAAAATTGCTTAACGATGTATTATATTAGGTAGAAATATTGTCACGCCGCCGGCAAAACTCAAGGCTCCCGCGCGGCAGAAAGGATCAAGCTTTATGAAATTAAGTGTTTTAGCTAATCTTTACGGCTTCAAGTCTCTCGATGAGACGCTCAAGCTCCTCACTGAAAAGGGAATTCACACTGTTGAGATCGGCGCCGGCGGTTATCCGGGCAAGGCGCACTGCGACCCGGCCAAACTGCTGGCTGATGAGGACAAATTTAACAAGTTCGTCGAAACCTTTAAGAAATACGACGTTGAGATCTGCGCGCTTGCCTGCCACGGCAACCCGGTGCATCCCGACAAGGCCACGGCACAGGGCTATCACGACGATTTTGTCAACGCCATTCTGCTTGCCGAGCGTCTTGGAATTGACACCATCATCGGATTTTCCGGTTGTCCGGGCGATTCCGAGGGGTCAAAATATCCGAACTGGGTCACATGCCCCTGGCCGGAGGACTATCTGCACATTCTCGACTGGCAATGGAACGAGGTTTTGATTCCGTATTGGAAGAAGATGGCTGCGTTCGCGCTCGAGCACCACGTGACGCACATTGCGTTTGAGATGCACCCGGGTTTCTGCGTTTACAATCCCGAGACGCTCAAGCGGCTGCGTGCGGCGGTTGGTGACGTTATTGGTGCCAATTTTGACCCGTCGCACCTTATTTGGCAGGGAATGGATCCGGTTGCTGCCATTCGCGAGCTCGCCGGCATGATCTACCATGTCCACGCTAAGGATACCAAGATCGACGTCTACAACACGGCCAAGAATGGTGTTCTCGACACCAAGCATTACAGCGATGAGCTGCATCGTGCATGGGTGTTCCGCACTGTCGGCTATGGCAACGGCGAGACCTACTGGCGCGATCTGATCAGCAATCTGCGCCTTTGCGGTTACGACCGCGTGCTCTCGATCGAGCATGAGGACAGCGTGATGACTATTGACGAGGGCCTGAGCAAGGCGATCGCCTTCCTGCGCGGCGTCACTATTTTCGAGGAAAAGCCCACTACTATGAGCTGGGCTTGACGCTGGGCGTTGGCAGGGCTCTGCCATAAATGTTGGGGGCTTTTGAAAAAGCCCTCCGACACCCCCATCGGGGCTTGGCGCCGGAGCGTGGTGGTTTTTTGAGACTTGCGTGCCTCGCTGCCTTTTACGGTGGCGCACGCTGTTCTTTTTGAAGTACTGCGTACTTCAGCGTCCCCTCACCCCATACCCCCTCTCCCCAGGGAGAGGGGGA
>CAYXBY010000023.1:0-25348 GCA_964463325.1 uncultured Lachnospiraceae bacterium
GGAAGGTGATATCCTTGCCCTTGACCTTGACGCGGTAAGCACCGATGTGCTGCGTGATGCCGCCGGCCTCGCCGGTGGTCACGTGGGTGTGACGAATTGCGTCAAGCAGAGAGGTCTTACCGTGGTCAACGTGACCCATAACGCAGACGACCGGTGCACGCTCGACCAGCGTGTTCTCGTCGTCAGCCTGGTCGTCGAACAGGCGCTCCTCGATGGTGACCACGACCTCGCGCGTCACCTCGGCGCCCAGCTCATCGGCGATGAGGTAGGCAGTGTCGTAATCGACGAACTCGTTGACCGTGACCATCATGCCCATCATCATCAGCCGCTTGACGACCTCACCCACCGTCACCTTGAGGCGGGAGGCAAGCTCGGCGACACTGATCTCGTCGGGAATGGAGACCTTGACGGGCTGCTTTTTGATGACCTGCTGCTTTTTCTGTCCAAAGCGGTTGCGGTTCTGATTCTGGCGCTGCGACTGCTGGTCGCCGCCTTTTTTCTTGACCCGCTCGCTGCCGCCGCGCATGTCGCGGATGGACTCGGGCACTATATTATCAAGCTTTTCATCGTATTTGGAGAGGTCGACCGTCGTGCCGCGCGTATCGACGACGCGCGGGCCGGTGCCCTCCTTTCGCGGGCCTGCTCCACGGACTATGGGCTGCGCCTGGAAGGTGTCGCGCGGCTGGCCGGTGCGCTCGGGACGGCGCTGACCGCCACCCTGACCGGGACGACCGCCCTGACCACCCTGCTGGCCACCCTGGCCATAGGGGCGCTGACCGCCCATGCGGTCGCCGGGACGTCCACCCTGGCCACCCTGCTGACCGCCCTGACCATAGGGACGATCACCTGCCGGGCGCTGACCGCCCATACGGTCACCGGGGCGTCCGCCCTGACCGTTCATGCGGTCGCCGGGACGCTGATTATTGCCGGCGGGGCGATCCTGACGGGGGGGCTGCCCTGCCTGCTGGCCTCCGCCGGGCTGTCCGGCGGGATTACGACCGTCTCTGCGCTGCTGACCCTGCTGAGAGGTCTGCGCGGGACGGCTGCCGCTCGAGCGATCGTCCCTGCGGCTATCCTGACGTGCGGACTGTGCAGCCGGTCGGCTGTCCGTACGCGTCGGTTCGGCGCTCTGCTCGCTCTTAGCGGGCTCTGCTTTTGAAGACTCCGCCTTTGCGGGCTCAGCCTTGGGTGCTTCAGCCTTTGCAGGCTCGGCCTTGGGAGCCTCGGTCTTGGGAGCCTCGGCCTTTGCGGGCTCAGCCTTGGGAGCTTCGGACTTGGGCGCTTCAGCCTTTACAGGCTCGGCGGCCGGCGTCTCAGCCTTGGGGGCCTCGGCCTGTGCGGGCTCGGCAGGCGTCTGGGGGCGTTTAGTGGAAGGTATATATGTTATACCGTCAATGTAGTCCTCAATATTGGATATCTGGTTAGCTTTGGTGAGCTCATCAAAAATATAGTTGAACTCCTCTGCCTCCAGCGTTTTTTGAGACTTGACCTCCACGCCCTTCTCTCCGAGAAAGTCGGTGAGCTCCTTGCCCTTCATTCCGAGATCCTTTGCCAACTGATTAACTTTGAATTGCGGTGTAATTGCCATATAAACCCTCCATGATCATGTCATTCGGCGCCGCTCAGCAAACGGCGTCAAGCTTTTCTTTGACCGCGCGGCAGAGATTCCCGTCTGTTATCCCCACTGCGGCGACCTCACGTGCACGTCCGATTGCGCGCGCCAGCGCCGAGGCGTCGACGGGCAGTCTTACATGCTCGATATTATAATAATTTGTTTTGTCCGCAAGCTTTTTGTGCGTATTCTCCGACGTCCCCGCCGCCTCAAGCACCAGCAGCGGTGCCCGGCCGGGCTCAGTGGTACGCATAGCCTCGCAGACGCGATCAGTGCCATATATCAGCCTGCCGGCCCTCATGCAGAGTCCCAGCATGCCAAGCAGCGCGGACACCGCGCGGCTATCGCTCATATCAGCCATTGCCGCAGCCCTTCTTGAGCTCCTCAGTCAGCACGGCATAGACCTCATCGCTCACAGCACAGCCGAGACTGCGCTCAAGACGACGCGATTTGCGGGCTCGCTCAAGGCATTTTGCGTCAGGGCATATATACGCCCCGCGCCCCGATGCACGCCCGCCGAAATCGACCGAAACGCTGCCATCCGGTGCACGCAGCACACGAATGAGCTCGCGCTTTGGGCGGTGCGCGTTGCAGCCGAGGCACTGACGCTCAGGTATTTTCTTTGCTTTGGTTGGCTGCTCCATGCTGACCGCCTCCTAAATGTATTTTTGCTGTCACCACTGCGGCGACGCGGCTCAAGCCTTGATATCTATCTTAAGCCCGGTGAGCTTGGCAGCAAGGCGGGCATTCTGACCCTCCTTACCAATTGCCAGAGACAGCTGGTCGGCGTCGACCGTCACGCGGCAGGAGCGCTCAGCTATCATTTCGACGTCCCTGACCGTGGCAGGCGCCAGCGCGGCGGCAACATACTCCTCGGGAACGTCACTGTACTTAACTATGTCTATCTTCTCGCCTCTCAGCTCTTCGACAATACCGGAAATACGCATGCCGTGCGAGCCTATGCAGGCGCCAACAGGATCAACATCGGGCTCGCGGGACATAACAGCGATCTTGGTTCTCGAGCCTGCCTCGCGGGCAACACCCTTTACTACCACAAGTCCGTCTGCTATCTCAGGCACCTCCAGTTCAAACATGCGGCGCACAAGACCCGGATGAATACGTGAAAGCGTAACCAGCGGGCCGCGCGTCTCCTTGCTGACCTCGGTGATGAACACCTTTATCTTATCGCCGACAGCAAAGGTCTCGCCGGGGATCTGCTCGCTCTTGAGCAGCACGGCATAGCTGGTGCCGGTTTCCAGCACGACGTTACCGTTGACGGCATCCACCTTGCTGACGGTTGCGGTAATAATCTCCTCACGCTTGCTCTCGTAGGCCTCCTGCATGATCCGGCGCTCGCCCTCGCGAATGCCCTGGATTATAACGCTTTTGGCGGCCCCAGCCGACAGGCGGCGGAAGTTCTTGGGCTTGACCTCGGTCTTGATCACGCTGCCGATATTGTGCCGCTTGCTGATGGCACGTGCATCCTCCAGCGAGATCTCGCACAGCGGGTCAACGACCTCCTCAACCACAGTCTTCTCCTGATATACTCTCACATCGTCCTTGTTCGGGTCGATCACCACACTGACCTGTGCCGTTGCACCGTACTCCTTTTTGAAGGCTGAAACGAGCGCGGCCTCTATCTTTTCGAGCAGATAATCGCGCGGGATGCCTTTTTCCTTTTCCAGAAGCTCCAATGCCGTGAAAAACTCCTTGTTCATGGCGGATCAAATTCCTTTCAATAATTATGTTTATCTTGACGTTTTATTTTTCTTGCGTTGAGCCGAGCTCAGTCACCGAAATCAAATACGGTGTGCAGCTTGGCAATAGCCCGACGGGATATCTGACGACCGCCGACTGTAATGCTGTCGGTATCATAGCCCTCAAGGCTGCCGACGAACGACTTTTGTCCGTTCTCATCGGGGGCAAACAGTCTGACCTCAACTGTCTCGCCACGGCAGGCGTCGAGATGGAAGTCGTATTTCAGCTCGCGCTCAGCCCCGGGTGAGCTGACCTCGAGATAATAGGAGACATCGATGGGATCAGCCTCATCGAGCAGCGGATCAATGGTGCGGTGGAAGGCCTCGCAATCATTGATATTGATGCCCTCAGGCTTATCGAGTGTGATGCGCAGTATCTGGCGCGCACCCTCTCGGACGAATTCAACATCCCAAAGTGTGAAGCCCATGCTATCGGCAACAGGACTTATCAGTGCGCGAACGCTTTCAGTTACGCCTTTACGGTTTGCCACGGACGGTCTCCTTTCAGAAATTAAGAGTGGGTCGCTCGACCCACTCTTAACCATAATCATCTTAATACATATACAGTATATCACACATTTCGCCCGATTGCAATAGTTTTTTGATATTTTTATTATTTTTTTATGTGATATATGTGCTCTGGCGCACTATTTACCAGCGGCGGCGCAGATATCCGCCAGCGGGCACTCCCCACACCTCGGCGCCCGCGCCGTGCAGACCTCGCGTCCAAAGGTGACCAGCCGATGGCACAGCGCTGTCTGTGCCGCAGGCTCGACCAGCTCCGACAGTATGCGCTCGACGCGCACAGGGTCTGTCAGCGACTCGGGATACATGCCAAATCGTCCGCACAGCCGTATGCAGTGCGTGTCGGCGACAATGCCGGGTATGCCGTAAATGTCACCTAACAGCAGATTGGCGATCTTGCGCCCCACGCCCGGCAGTGAAAGCAGTGCCTCCATGTCTGACGGCACACACCCATCAAACCGCTCGCGCAACTGCCGGCAGGCCTCCTTGATATTGGCCGCCTTGGTACGGTAAAGACCGCAGGGGCGAACAATGCGCTCTATCTGCTCTATCGGCGCATCGGCTACGGCATCAAGCGTCGGCAGCTCCTCAAAAAGCTGACGACACACAATATTGACCCGCGCGTCGGTGCACTGTGCCGACAGCCGCCCCATTATCAGCAGTCGCCACCCCTCGCCGCCGTATTCCAGTGCGCACCCCGCCTCGGGGTAAAGCTGCTCAAGCCGCGCAACTATCTCGGCCATGCGACAACGTTGTTGTACCGTCGGCTCGGCCGCGGCATTCTTTTTTGCTTTGTCCATGGTCAATTTCGATTCCTCAGGTATTTCTTTGCAGCGTCATTGCCGAGACACCAGCCCAGCCCGCGGCAGGTGCAGTCGATCGCACCCTTGAGTGGCGTGACACGCAGATTCAGCCGCTTTTTCATCAGCTCAGGCAGTCCATCGATGAGCGCGCCGCCACCTGTAAGCATAATGCCGCTGTCGTAAATGTCCGAGGCCAGCTCGGGCGGTGTTTCCTCGAGCGTTGCCTTGATCATGCCGATGATCTGCTCCAGCCGCTCTGACATGGCTGTGCAGATATCCGCGCAGCTGACACGCGCACTGCCGGTCAGACCGCCGCCGAGGTCGCGCCCCGGCACCTCAGCCACGCCGCGGTCATAATTCTGCCAGGCGGAGCCTATCTTAATGCGCAGCGCCTCGGCCGCCGGCTCACCTATCAGCAGGTCGTATTTTTTGCGTATGTACTGCACTATAGCGCGGTCGAGATCACTACAGCCGATGCGCAGCGTGTCGGACGTGACCACGCCACCCATGCTGAGCACCGCCGCCTGGCAGCAGCCGCCGCCGAGGTCGACCAGCATGCAGCCGCGCGGGCTGGATATGCGCAGGCCGGCGCCGATTGCTGCCGCGACAGGTGCCTCGATCATATAGACCTGCCGTGCTCCCGCCTCATAAACGGTGTCCTCCAGCGCTCGCCGCTCGACCTCGTTGACGCGGCAGGGGATGGCCACTGTCACATCCGGCTTGTGCATGACGGACACGGCCTCAAGCTTGGCAAAATAGTGCTTTAGCATGCGTGTTGCCGCCTCCGGCTCTGCAACAACGCCACCACGAACGGGGCGGCAGGCGCACAGCTCGGGCGGTGTTTTGCCGAGCATACGCCGCGCATCCGCACCGACAGCGACAGTTTTGCCGGAGCGCACGTCGGTTGCCACGGCAGTCGGAGAATTGAGAGCTATTCCCTTCTCTTTATCAAATATTCTTGTATTGGAGCTGCCCATATCCAGGCCCAGCTGTCTGACCATTGCTTTCTCTCCTTAATCGATCTTGTGGCACAGGCCTTGCAGGTCGAGCCCCAGTCCGCGCTGTGCCAGGCGGTACATGCACCGCACGGGCAGTCCCATGACGGTGAAGAAATCGCCGTTTATGCCATCGATGAACATGGATGCGCCCTCCTGAATGGCGTAGGCGCCGGCCTTGTCCATATATTTTGCCCTCTCGAGATACTGCTCAAGCTCGCTGTCGGTCAGCTGACCGAAGCGGACGGCAGTGGCGGCGGTGTCCGAGACGGAGCGCTCGCTGCCATCGCCCCCCAGCAGTGTCAGCGAGATGCCGCTGTAGACGGTGTGCTCGCGTCCCGACAGCAGACGCAGCATGCGACGAGCGTCGTCGCGGTCGTGCGGCTTGCCGAGTATCTCGCCGGCGCACCAGACCAGCGTGTCTGAGGCGATTATCAGTGTGTCGTCGGTGCGCGGCGACTGCGCTAACATATCACGCGCGCCGCCTCCCTTGCGCTCCGCCAACTCGCGAACGAGCGCTGCCGGGTCACGCAGCGTTGAGCTTTCGTCAACATTCGGAACGAGAACCGAAAAATCCATGCCGAGTGCCGCCAATATCTCCCGGCGGCGGGGTGATGCCGAAGCTAATACTATGTTCATAAGCTACCTTAAATAATATACGGTGTATGCGGGCAGCGTTGCGCTGCCGGTCTATCAGTCTTTTTTCTTTTTGAAGGATACTATGCAAAGCGCCACAAAAGCGGCCAGTGAAGCAAAAAGTATCAATCCCCACAGGACCGCCGTACGCAGATACTGCTCGCCCTGCTGCGTGTGGTCGTAGGGCGGGCGCGTGGTCGTGACCGGCGGATCGGTGACCGGAGGCTCAGTGACCGGCGGCTCGGTGATCGGCGGCTCGGTGACCGGCGGCTCGGTGACCGGCGGCTCGGTCGTGGTCTCAATCGGCTTTTGACGCAATGTATACGACGCGCTAACGGTATGCGCCGGCATGCTGAAGCTGATGCTGTTGCCGGAGCATTCACTCGAGCTGACGCCCTCCAGCGTCCAAATGACCTCATATCCCTCGGGCACCGGCGTCGACGGCGTCAGCGTGACGGTATCATCGCGATAGTATTCCCCAAGGCCGGCTATGTCGCCGCTCGTTGAAACGACGTCAAACCGCATAAGCGCCTCGCCGGTATAAGCTGAAAAACCCCATGTTGCGCTGCCGGTGCAGCTGCCGATACCTGTAACAGTCACCTCCAGCCGCGCATTCTTCTTGTTGTGCACCACCTCATAGGTGTAATCTGTGTTGTGGACAAGCAGCGTGTCACCAAAGGTCAGCTTTATTGATTTTATCATGCTGACGCCACTCGCGCTGAGATTTATTTCCGGCTCAATGCTGCATGCCTCAATACGCCGTTTAAGGTAATTGGATACACAGTTAAGGCAACGGAAGGTCTCATAGCCGTCAGCCACTCCGACGCTGACATATTCATGCGCGGTGCGCGACAGCGTATGCTCAAAATACAGTCCGCAGAAAGGGCACTCAAAGCGGCGGGTCCCCTCCGAGTGGCAAGTGGGCGCGAGGTAGGCGGACTCGGCATAAAAGCAGTTGTCAGCAAGCACTGTTATTGCAAAGCCTGCGGACGAGCTGCCATTTGCGTACCATTTGCTCGCAGACGCGAGCTTGCGCCCCGCAGGAACATAAACGCGTGCATTATCCGACACGCCTCCAAACGCCTGTGAGGTCACGGAGCCGTTTTTGCCAAGGCACTCCGGCTCGTCGCCGTACAGATAGATGGTCGATAGCGCCGTGCAGCGTGCAAAAGCGCCTGACAGTATGCGGCTCAGCTCCTGCGGCAGTGCCACAAGCGTCAGCGAGCTGCAATCGAGAAAGCAGCTGAGGCCAATGGTAGTAAGTCCCGAGGGGAGAACCATCGAGCGCAGTGAGCTGCACCCCGAAAAGCATTCGGAGCCCATACCGACAGTCAGCCGTTCCGGCATTCTGACATATTCCAGCGCCGCCAGCCCGCTAAACGCTGCGTTTCCTATCGTGGTAAGCCCGCTCGGCAGGACGACAGCACGCAGTGACGCGCAGCCATTACGCAGCGCTCCGTCTCCTATTGATATAACGCGCGAGGAGCCGATATTATCCGGCAGCACGAGCGCCGAAGCCGTCGTACGGCATGAGGTTATCTCAATGCCGCCACTGACATTTTTGTAGCTTATCTCGGCGCCGTTGCCATAAGCTGAAGCCGTAGCAGCGCCGTCTGTGGCGACAGTGGAATAGACCACCGCGTTCGGCGAGTCGCTCACAATGTCGGCAGGCAGGCTAAGTGCCGTGTCCGAGAGCAGCACAACGGCGGTCAGCTCGGCGCAGTCGGCAAATGCGGCGGAGCCGATGGAGCTGAGCGAGCGCGGCAGTGTCACGCCGGGCAGCGCAGCGCAGCCATGAAATGCGCGAGCACCGATCGACAGCAGTCCTGTGCCGGGGGCGATGTCATAAAGTGAGGTGCAGCCCGAAAAAGCGCCGTCGCCGAGAGTGGTGAGGCTGTCAGGCAGTGTCAGTGTCAGCAGCGAGGTGCAGCCCGAAAAGGCATCGGCGCCAATGCTTTGCAGTCCATCGGGCAGATAGACACGTAAAAGCTCGGTGTGCGAGGCAAAGACGCCGTCCGCAATGCTGGTGACCGGAATGCCATTCACCGAATTGGGAATGGCGACATTGGCCGCAGTGCCGGAATAGGCGGTGATGGTCGCGCTGCTGTCGGTCAGCTCATATGTAAAGCAGCTGTCGTCGGGCGTGCCGAGCTCACCGACAGCCGAGGCGGACAGTGCCGTCTGCGAGGCAAGCAGCACGAGCGCGAGTAGGACTATGATATATCGCTTCATTGCCGCATCCTTCAGCCGATGCCGGTCGAACCAAAGCCGCCCTCACCGCGCTCTGTCTCGTCCAGCTCGTCGCACTCGAGCAGCGTGGCCGCGTAGACGGGCAGGAACATGAGCTGCGCGATGCGGTCGCCGTCGTGAACGGTAAAGCTCTCGCGCGAGGTATTTCGCAGGCAAACGGATATTTCACCGCGGTAATCGGAGTCGATGACGCCGATGCCGTTGGCCAGCGTGATGCCGTATTTGGTGCCGAGTCCGCTTCTGGCGGCGAGGATAGCGACAACATCCCGCCTCTCGGGAGCGATAGCAACACCGGTAGGCACGCGGACGCGCTCACCCGGCTCGATGGTCAGGCAGCCGCCCTCGAGCGCGGCGCGCAGATCCATGGCAGCGGAGCCGTCGGTGGCGTAGGTCGGGGCGGGAACCCCGCGGGTAAGCTTTATTTTTACGTTGATGTTCATGGTGGTTTCCTTTTTCTTTTTGATTCATGTTGATGTGAGGTTTAGAGGCTTTAATGCGCCTTGCGGGATCGCCGGCGGCTCTTTTTGAAGCACTGTGTACTTCATTGCCCTGCTGAGGCTGTAAGCCTCCTTTACGCTAAAACGCGCAGCATTTCATTTGCTACCCTCACAGTATACCATAATTCTGTCCCTAAATCAATAATTGAAGCAAATTTTCCAACACTTATAACCTGTTCTTCACAAATCCTTCAACATTATTGTTTACAAAAACAAAAAACTATGATATAATGTCATAATAGGATAATGGCAAAAGTGTGCTCAAGACATTCAAAAGCAAAGGAGGACTACCGTGAAAAGAAAGCTTCCGCCTCAGGCGGCGGATATTCGTATCCCGCTGACAATATGTATAATTATCGGCATATTTCTGCTGACGGTCTATACCGTCCTGACCTCGCTCACCGATTTTTCTCCCCTGCTGCTGGGGATCATACTGACCGTGCTGTATATCTATGTCGCCGTTTTTGGCTTTGTGGCGGTCAGAAATAAGCTGCGTAGCGTCGAGGCCGAGCGCCGTCGCGCCGACGCACTCAATACCGAAATGTACCAGATGTTCCGCGAGGCTATCGACGTGCCCTTTGCCGTCGTCGCCGAGGACGGCCATATATCCATGGTCAACCACAGCCTCGGAGAGCTGCTGGGTCAAAATTTCCCCTACGGCGGCCGCATTGAGGATTTTTGCTCGGCCACCGCGCAGGAGATCATCAAGGCCAACGAGCCTGAGGGCCAGCTGGCGATCAGCCTCGACCGTCCCGGCAAGCTCACCTCAAGCGAGGGCGAGGGACTGCGGGTGACCATCCGCCGCCGCCGCTTTATCGCGCGCAGCTATCCCATGACCATCAAAGGCTCCGGCTGCCACATGATAGTTTTTGACGACATAACCGAGCAGGTCGCGCTGGAGGAAAAGATCGAGCGCGAAAATCCCGTCATCGCCTATATCGTCATCGATAACCTCGAGGAGCTGGCACAGTATATCCACGCCAGCTATCGCGCCGCCGCCAATGACGTCGAGGCCATACTCAAAAAGTGGTCGGTCGGGCTGGGCGGCATACTCCGCGAATATGACCGCGACAAATATCTGCTGCTTATCTCACAGGAAAAGCTGGAGGAATGTGTCCGCGCCAAGTTTGACATACTTGACGCCGTCCGCGACGTGCGCCTGGGCGACGACAACATGTCCGTTACCGTCTCGATGGGTATCTTCGTCGGCACGGGAACACTGGCCGAGCGCGAAATGGCCGCCACCGAGGCACTTGAGCTGGCGCTTCAGCGCGGCGGCGACCAGGTCGCACTGCGCCGCGGCACCGAGATGGAATATTTCGGCGGCCGCAGCAAGGGGCAGCAAAAGCGCACCCGCGTCCGCTCGCGCGTTAACGCCACACTGCTGTGCGCCAAGATCGCAGAGTCGTCAAATGTGCTGGTCATGGGACACAAAAACCCCGATTTCGACTGCATCGGCTCCTGCATCGGCATCGCAAGGCTGGCTATGTTCTGCGGAGTGCCGGTCAAGATAGTATCTGATCTCAACAGCGAAAATCTGCACATCGTCAAGCGCCGCTTTACCCGCTATGACGAGTACCGCGACATGTTCGTCGACGCGCTGGCCGGGCTCGACATGGTGCGCCCCAACACGCTGCTGGTAATCTGCGACGCAAATAACCTCGGCATCGTCGAGGCGCCCGAGATACCCGACAACGTCGAGCGCATCGCCATCATCGACCACCACCGCCAGACAGCCAAATTCGATTTTGAGCCGCTGGTCAACTATATCGACCCGTCTGCCTCGTCTGCCTGCGAGCTGGTGGCCGAGGTGCTGGAGCAGTGCATCCCGAACGGCTCCATGCTCAAGGACGAGGCCACCGCCATGCTGGCCGGCATCATGCTTGACACCCGCAATTTCTCCAAGGAGACGGGTACACGCACCTTCTCGGCGGCGCTCTATCTCCAAAATGAGGGCGGCAGAAGCGAGGCAGCACGTAAATATTTTGACGAAAATCTTGAGGAATTCCTGGCTGAGGCTCGCTTCAGCAACGATATCGAGATATACCGCAACACCATCGCCATAACCCGCAGCAACGGCAGCGGAAACGAGCAGTATGACCGAGTCGCGGCCTCCAAGGCGGCTGACCGGCTGCTGGCCGTGCGGCAGGTCGAGGCGTCGTTTGCACTGGTGCAGACAGGCAATATCATACGCATATCCGGGCGCTCGTCCGGCAAGCTGAACGTCCAGCTGATACTTGAGCGGCTGGGCGGCGGCGGTCACTTTGACGCCGCAGGCGCCGCCGTTGAGGGCGTGATGGATAAGGCCTGCGAGCTGCTCAAGAGTGCCATAGACGGCTATCTCAACGACATAAAATAACCATCAACTGAAAGAGAGGATATAATAATGCAGGTAATTTTGACTTGTGATGTAAAGGGACAGGGCAAAAAGGATCAGATAGTGAACGTGTCGGACGGCTACGCCCGCAACTTCCTGCTGCCCCGGGGACTGGCCGTTCCCGCCGATAAAAAGGCCATCAACGACATTCAAAACCGCGAGGCCTCCCGCCTGCACCGCATCGAGGTGGAGCGCGCCGAGGCAACCGCACTGGCTGAGCGACTGGCAGGTGTGCTGGTCAAGATAAAGATGGGCGCCGGTGCTGACGGCCGCCTCTACGGCTCGGTGACGCCCAAGGATATCTCCGAGGCGCTCGAGGCGCAGCACGGCATCGTCATCGACCGCCGCAAGATTAATGTCACCACCCCCATCAAGGCCTACGGCAGCTATATTCTGGACGTCAAGCTGTTTACCGACGTGACCGGGCGCATCAATGTGCTGGTCTGCGAGGCCTGAGCCCGGAGAGCTTAAATGAACGAGGAGCTGATACGCAAGCTGCCATTTTCGCTGCTTGCTGAGCAGTCGCTGCTGGGCGCTATAATGATCGACCCCGAGTCAATACGCGAGGTCGCCGACCTTATAAGCTCAGAGGACTTTTACATCGAGGAGCACAAGCAGATATACCTTGCCATGCACGAGCTGTTCCTCACCGACAATGACATCGACCTCGTCACGCTGGTGGATACACTGGTGCGCAAGGGCATATACGACAAATCCGGCGGCGAGGACTACATCCACACCATCGGGCAGGTCGTCCCCGGCTCGCAGAACATCAAGGACTATGCCCGCATAGTCAAGGAAAAAAGCGTGCTGCGCCAGCTGATATCGGCCTGTGGCGACATCTCGGACACAGCCTACTCCGAGCAGGAGTCGGTAACAAATATCATCGATAACGCACAAAACAAGATATTCGCCATCGCACAGGGGCGCGACACGCGCACCTTCCGCCACATACGCGACGTGCTGGGCACGGTCTATACCAACCTCAACCGGCTGTATGAGGGCGACGAATCTGCCGTCGGCACGCCGACCGGCTTTTCGGGACTTGACGCTGTGCTGGCCGGCATGGGCAAGGGAGACCTGGTGCTCGTCGGCGCCCGCCCCGGTATGGGAAAAACCAGCTTTGTGCTCAATATCGGCACAAATGTCGCAACAAGGACCAAAAAGACGGTCTGCATCTTCTCGCTGGAGATGCCGGCTGAGCAGCTGGTGACGCGCATGCTGGCCAGCGAGGCCATGGTCGACAGCTACACGCTGCGCACCGGCAAGCTGACCCCCGACGACTGGACCAAGATCGCCGAGGCCTCGGGACGGCTGGCCGGCATCGATATTCTCATCGACGACTCCACCGGCATGACAGCGACTGCCATGAAGGCCAAGCTGCGCCGCGTCAAAAATCTGGGGCTCGTCATTATCGACTACCTGCAGCTGATGCAGGGCGAGCGGCACCAGGATAACAAGGTCCAGGAGGTCGCCGAGATCACCCGAAACATGAAGATAATGGCCAAGGAGCTGGGGATACCGGTCATCTGCTGTGCGCAGCTCAACCGCGCCACCGACGGCCGCACCGATAAGCGCCCCGTGCTCTCCGACCTCCGCGATTCCGGCTCGATCGAGCAGGACGCGGACACCGTGCTCTTCCTATACCGCGACGAATACTACAAGACCGACAAATCGCCGTCCGACGGCAACGAATGCAGCATAGTCGAGGTCATAGTGGCCAAAAACCGCCACGGCTCGACCGGAATGGTCAAAATGGGCTGGGTCGGAAAATATACTCTGTTCCGTTCTGTGGTGGAGGACGGTTCTCTACCACAATAGCTGCGTAGAATATATTGAAGGGAAGCAACTTATGAGGCAATACAGTGCGGGCGGCCCCTGCGGCATGGCGTTTGTCCCGCCGCATGAGATATCGGGGCTGCCGCGCGGCACACCCATGCTGCTGGCACTGTCCGGCGGCCCGGATTCGCGGGCGCTGCTGTACAGGCTGCTGGTCTATTGCCGCGAGTGCGGTGCGACGCTCAGCGTGGCACATGTTAATCACATGATCCGTGGGGCGGAGGCCGACCGCGACGAGCGCTTTGTTCGCAGTCTGGCGGAGGACGCCGGCATTGACTGCTATGTCGAGCGCATAGATGTCCCGAGCCGCGCCGCTGCGGCGGGTCAGGGGCTGGAGGAGGCGGCGCGCGAGGCGCGATATAGCTATTTCGACCGCCTTATGGCCGAGCGGCAGATACCGATACTGGTCACGGCGCACAACGCCAATGACCGCCTCGAGACGCTGTTGTTCAATTTGGCACGGGGGAGCGGACTGCGCGGGCTTTGCAGCCTACAGCTCAGCCGCCCGGTGGCGCACGGCGTGCTGATACGTCCGCTGCTTTACGCCACACGCGCCGAGATCGAGGCCTATCTGCGCATACGTGATCTCGAGAGCGTCACCGATTCCACCAACAGCGACGACGCCTATTCCCGCAACCGTATCCGCCACACCGTAATCCCAGCGCTTGCCGAGGTCAACCCGGCGCTGCTGCAAAACGCGGCGCGGCTGGCCGATTCGCTGGCGCAGGATGCCGACTTTATCGCGTCGCAGGCCGAGGCCTATCTGCGCGACGGCGGCGAGAGCGCGACTGAGGTGTCCCGCCTGACAGCGCTACACCCTGCGCTGCTGTCCCGCGTGCTTGACGCGCTGTACGTCCGCGCTGCGGGCGGCGAGCGGGCGCTGACAGCGCAGCATCTTGAGGCTGTGCACCTTGAGGCGCTGAAAGAGCTGCTGTGGCGTGGGCATAACGGTCAATCCTCTGCCCTACCGGGGCGGCTGCGCGGCCGCCTGGTGCGTGGAAAACTGGTGATAGAGGTCACCCCAAGCTATAATAACAATTCTAATAAATAACTGTTTTTGAGAGGAAGCTATGAAGGAAATTGAAAAAATACTGCTCGACGAAGCCGAGCTTGACCGCATAATCACCGGCCTTGCCGAGCAGATCGACCGCGATTACTCCACCCCCGGCCACCGGCTGGTGCTGGTGTCCATCCTCAAGGGCTCGATCATGTTCACGGGCGCACTGATGGGCAAGCTCAAAACACCGGCCGAAATCGAATTTATGAAGGTGTCGTCCTACGGCGCACAGACCAAAAGCTCGGGCTGTATCAGCGTGCTGCTCGACCTCAAGCGCGAGGATCTCGCCGAGCTCGACCTGCTGATCATTGAGGATATCGTCGACAGCGGCCGCACCCTCAATCTGCTGACGGCTCTGCTGCGTGACCGCGGTGCACACAGCGTCAAGACCTGCACCATGCTTGATAAGCCGTCCCGCCGCGAGGTCAATTTTGTCCCCGACTACATAGGCGCCGAAATTCCGGATGAGTTCGTTGTGGGCTTCGGACTCGATTATGACGAAAAATACCGCAATCTGCCCTATGTCGGGGTGCTCGCTCCCTGCGTTTACAGCACTCAGCCGGCAAAGTAAGTTCAGCTTTTACGAAAGAGGAGTCCAATGAAGAAGAATTTCAACGTAATACTGTTTTATTTGATAGTGATCGCGCTCATCGTGTTTGTGTCCTCACAGCTGCTGGGGCGCGCGGGCGCAGAATCCTGCACCTATTCGCAGGTGGAGGAATTCTTTGAGAACGATCTGGTCAAAAAATACGAGGTATCCAACAGCTATCGCCTGACGCTGGAGGTGTATGTCGCCGATAAGACGTCCGAGGACGGCCTGGTGCGCGACGAGAGCGGCAAGATCGCCAACAAAACTCAGATTTATTCCTACCAGCTCAGCGGACTGAGCCTGTATAAGTTCGACCGCAACGTCGACGAATATTCCACCAACGAAAACCTCGAGAGCTTCGATTTCGAGCCCGAGACGTCGCTGCCCTGGTGGGTCAGCCTCATTCCGTCAGTGCTTATCATACTGGCGCTGGTCGCACTGTGGATATTCGCCTCAAATCAGGCTGCCGGCAAGGGCGGCGGCAAGATGAATTCGTTCGGCAAGGCCAGAGTCAAGATGCCCGACCCCAACGATAAGGACAGAGTCACCTTTAAGGACGTGGCCGGAGCCGACGAAGAAAAGGCCGAGCTTGAGGAGATAGTCGAATACCTCAAGGCGCCGTCCAAATTCTCCCGCCTCGGCGCCAAGATACCGCACGGCGTGCTGCTGGTGGGCCCTCCCGGTACGGGTAAAACACTGCTGGCAAAGGCAGTCGCCGGCGAGGCCGGAGTGCCCTTCTTCTCCATTTCGGGCTCGGATTTTGTTGAAATGTACGTCGGCGTCGGCGCATCGCGCGTGCGCGACCTGTTCGAGAACGCCCGCAAGGCGCCGGCTGCCATTATATTTATTGATGAGATCGATGCTGTCGGCCGTCACCGCGGCGCGGGTCTGGGCGGCGGACACGACGAGCGCGAGCAGACGCTCAACCAGCTGCTGGTCGAGATGGACGGCTTTGGTACACATGACGGCACCATTGTGCTGGCCGCCACCAACCGCCCCGACATACTTGACCCGGCGCTGCTGCGTCCCGGCCGCTTTGACCGCCGTATCACCATCAATTACCCCGATATCCGCGGGCGCGAGGAGATACTCGCCGTCCACGCACGCAAAAAGCCGCTTGAGGATACGGTCGACTTCCACAAGGTCGCCCAGATGACAGTCGGCTTCACGGGCGCGGAGCTTGCTAACCTGCTCAACGAGGCCGCGCTGCTGGCTGCTCGCCGCTCCAAGGAGCTGATCGGCATGGAGGAAATCGAGGATTCGTATATGAAGATGCTGCTGGGTCCCCAGAAGAAGGGACATCCGCGCACCGAGCACGACAATCGCCTCTGCGCCTTCCATGAGGCGGGGCATGCTGTGTCGTCCTACTATTGCGAGCATACCGACCCCATCAAGGTCATCACCATAGTGCCTGCGGGCAGCGCCGGCGGCGTGACCGTTAGCGTCCCGACAGAGGACACCATGGGCAAATCGCGCAATGAAATGTTGGAGTCGATAGTTTGGGCGCTGGGCGGCCGCGTGGCCGAGGAGCTGACCATGGACGACATCTCGACGGGGGCGTCGTCAGACATTCGCCAGGCGACTAAGATCGCCCGCGACATGGTGACGCGCTACGGCATGAGCGAGCGTCTGGGCGCCATACTCTACGGCAACGAGCATTCGAGCGACGAGGTCTTCCTCGGACGCGATTTCTCATCCAGCCGCAACTATTCCGAAAAAACCGCCGCCGAGATCGACGACGAGATACGTTCTATAGTCAGCGAGGCGCACGCCCGCTGCCGCGAGATACTGACCGCGCACCTCGACAAGCTGACCTTTGTGGCTGAGTTCCTGCTGCGCAACGAGACCATGGATGCTGACCAGTTCAAGGCGGCCATGGAGGGCGACGACGTCACCTTTGAGCAGCTCGAGGAGCTGGCTGAGGAAAAGAAGCGTCGCAGTCGTGAGGACAACGAGCGCCGTCACCGTGAAAACGAGGCTCGCGCCCGCGCCGAGGCCGAAATGAACGGTGCTTCGCACGGTGCAACGCACGGCGCAACACACCGCGAGAGCGGCAACGGGGCCGAGTCCGGAAGCGACGATAGCCAGCCGGGCGACAACGACGGCAATGTGCCGCACTAATATGCAAAAACATCCCCGACACCGCCGGTGCCGGGGATCTGCTTTATTATACCGGGCTTAGTTGTTGAAACATAGCTATTGCCGGGCGACAGCGGCGGCATGTGCCACACTAATACAGAAAAAGCTCCCCGGCACCTGCGGTGCCGGGGAGCTACTTTGTTATTTACTATTTACTGAGGCTTTGTTGTTGAAATATAGCTGTTGCTGACGTAGTAGGTCTGGCCATCGACCACAACCTCACTCCAGCCGTTATTTTTAGCGGTACGAGTCAGCTCGGTGCCCTTCTGTGCATAGCTCTTGACCTCGGTGTCAACAGACGGGCCAAGACGCAGCGAAAGAGTCGTAGCGGTGACATACACCTTATCGTTGACCTTCTCAAAGTCGTTGCCGCTTATGTCATCCTTGGTAACGCAGTTGGAGGCAATGTAGCGTGTCTCACCGCCGTAGGTGACCTTCATCCAGCTCTCGCTGGTAGCAGTGCAGGTCAGCGCGTCGCGCAGGTGCAACGTCTCAACACGGCTGGTATCGTCCAGATCGGGGCTCTTGCGCACCCAGGCGTTCTCGACGCAAACATAAACTGTCATGTTGACCGCCGTCCACTTGATCTCGACGGGGGCAGCCGTAGTTGTATCCTTGGGAGTGGTGGTTGTGTCAGACGTGGTTGGGGTCGTCGCCGGCGTCTGGGGAGTGGTGGAATCGGGTGTAGAGCTGCTTACCACGTCAGAGCTGGAGTCAGCCGGGGTAGTGTCACCGGGCGTAGTATCGCCGGGCGTAGTATTAACAGGCGGTACCAGGCCACCTGTCGTGGTCGTATCCTTACCATCGCCACCGGTGCGGCAGGAGGCCATCGATATTGCCATTGCGGCAATCAAAATCAGAGCTATAACAGAGGCAATTTTTCTCATATTCAATCTCCTTTTATTTTGTACTTCTGGGGGCATCTTGTTACAGAGATTATACCATATATAGTGCCGCCTGTCAAGAACGAAAATGGTCGCATTTTGGCAATTAAATGATTTTTAATAAAAAAATTTTGTTTGGCGCACATGCCCGCACTGCTCAGTGCTCCATGTACTCGCTGTTCTCGCGCGAGGTATCGCTATTCTCCACCACCAGCACCCGCGCATCACGGCTGACGCGAATATTGTGCCACGTCCCCGCCTTGACATTGTAAAGTCGGCAGGGCTGCAGGGGCACGCATTCGCCGCGCTCGCCTATCAGCAGCGTGGCCTCGCCAGCCAGCAGAACAAACACCTCGTCCGTCAAAAGATGGCGCTCAAGATAGGTGATGTTGTCAAAATGCGGAGCATAGTTGAGAAACGCCACCCGCCACCCGCCATAGCTCAGTGTGCGGTTATAGCCCTCGCCGGTGTACTCCAAAATATCAAGTCCGTCCATGCTAACCTCCTATGACTGCGCCGCGCCGAAGAGATGAACATTGTCGATATCCTCAGCCGCAGCAAGGTATTCAAGCTTATCGAGACCGTCAAGCGACGCACGCAGGCCGGCCTCCATCAGTGCCATATCCCGGGCTATCTGCCCGCCGATGACAAACGCCCGCACGCCGTACTGCTCGAGCACCGGCCGCACCACCTCACCCAGCAGCGCTCCCGTCTCGCGGTAGACCTCGAGCGCCGCCGCATCACCCGCGCGGGCGCGGTCGCCGACCTGCTTGGCGTTTTCCGCCGGTGTCATCGGAGACGCCACATTATATCTCGCGACTATTCCCCGCCCCGAGATCAGCTCCTCGGCGGTGACTCCGCGAAGCGGTGCGCGGTAGATGCTCACCAGTGGCCCGCCGTCAGCCCGCCGCAGCGGCTGACCCGCCTTGTCTGTGAGCGCAAAGCCAAGACCGGTGCCCAGCATCGCGCCCGCGATCGGACGCAGCGCCGTCTGTCGCGCCGCGCCCAGCACAAAGGCCTCTGAATCGTGAATGAAGTGAACCTCAACGTTGCCCGCTGCCTCGCGTATCCAGGGGATCAGCGAGACGCCGTATATCGCGCGGTATTTGTGCTGCATCAGCGGCACGCCGCCGACATAGTCAAACGGCCCCGGCGTGTCGACGCAGACGCGGAATATCCGCCCGCCGAGCGTCTCCGCCCGCCGCACGGCCGCGCCGATCAGCTGCGAATAGGCCGCATGCACCTGCTCGGCCGTCCCGCGATCCGAATCGACGGCAACGCTGTAAAAGCTGTCGCGGCACAGCTCGCCCGCCTCAAACAGCGCCGATTTCAAAAACGTGCCACCGGCGTCAATGGCCAACAAAAGCTGTCTCATGCTCAGTCGCGCTTAAGCATGGTCTTGTGCATGACGATGCGCGTGCCCGGCTTGCCGTTTATCAGCTCGATCTCGCCCATGTCGGCGGGCACGACCACCATGTCAAGGTAATTCATGTCATATTTGCGCTCGGGATGCGCCTTGGAGCGGACAGTGACCTGCTCGCCGTCGACCAGCGTCAGCACCATGAAGTCATCGCGAGTGTCGTCCTCCATGCTGTCGCCAAAAAGCAGATTTTTAAGTGAGAAATACAGCTGGTCGCACTCGCCGACGACTATCTCCTGCCACCACTGGTCGCCTTCTCCGCCCTCGCGCAGCACGCGGCGGCGTCCGTTTACGAGATTGGCCTTGACATAGTCCTCGGTCATATCGTGGTTGAGGTTGATCTCGCCGAAATACGAATGTATGGGGCGCGGATTGCCATCGAGGTCGCGGCGCAGATAATCATACATTTTATATGTGTACGAGCCCACCGTCAGCGAGCCTATCTCCAGTATCACCTGGTTCTGCCCCGAGGCATGTATGGTGCCAGCCGGGATCATTACCTGCATGCCGGGCGTGCTGGGCTCGGCATGGACGTACTTTTTGTAATCCACCGGGCAGCCCTCGCGCTCACTCTGCTTGACGCGCTCAACGAACTCGTCAATGTCGGCATTGCGGTTAAAGCCGAGGTAGGTGCAGGCGCCCTGCCCTGTCGTGACGATGTAATAGCTCTCGTCCTGCCGCCCCAGCTCATTGTGATTGGGAACGACGAAATCCGCGCCCGGATGCAGCTGGATGGACATGTTGCCGCTGGCGTGGAAGGTGTCATCATAGTTGAAGCGCACAGGAAAGAAGCCGTGGAACTCCTGCATGCAGCGCTTGCCCATCAGCTTTTCGCCGTAAGCCGCCACGACGGTGTAATAGGGCACCTCAACGCTCACCTCGCCGCACTCAATGACAGTGCTGACCTCCATGGGTATCATATCGAACACCCAGGCGCAGTTTTTCATGGTATCAGGCAGGCTGCGATATTTCATAACGTAATAGCCGCCCCAAACGCCCTCAAGATAAACCGGCTTTTGGCGGATGGGCTGATCCAGCACGCGGCAGATGAGGCTGTCGAGCAGCGAGCCCGTCAGCAGTTGGAGCGCCTCGGGATGATCGGCGCAGATATAGTAATCAAGCGCGTGGGCGGCCAGCAGACGGCTGCGCAGGCTGAAGGAGGTCTCAAAATCGACATAATAGCAGCGGCGCATAGTCACCTTGTAGGGCAGCTCGCAGTCGTTGCCGTAGTTGCGGTAGCCGCCCGCCTTGACGTTGAGCACCGCGCGCTTGGGGGTGATATCAGCCCAGACGCGGACAGTCACGATATCATCAAAC
Organism: uncultured Lachnospiraceae bacterium; assembly: GCA_964463325.1. Lineage (GTDB taxonomy): Bacteria > Bacillota > Clostridia > Oscillospirales > CAG-272 > UMGS1002. The sequence goes on from CAYXBY010000023.1 coordinate 20,698, forward strand.
ACCTCGGAAAGTGCGCCGTAGCCGTATATCACGACGGGCAGCGACGACGTCTGCGCCGCCTGACGCGCGCTCTCCACACGCTGGGCGTCGAGCAGGGCGCCAAAGCCCTCCTTGAACAGCTTGCCGTAAAGCAGCACGGGATCCTTAACGCGATCCTCGGGCAGATTGTCGCGGAACAGCTCGCGCAGCTCGTCTGCCGGGCGGAACAGCTCGGCGGTGTTGATAAGCATGCACTTCTCGGTGATAAGTCCAACGATGGTATCAAACGGCGCGGTCGTGTAGCCGTCGACGCCGATGATGCCGCCGGCACGCACGGCAGCGTTGAGACGCGCCGCAACGGCAGCGTTGCCGCAGGCAGCACCGCCGAGATCGATACCGTCGGCGCTTATGCGGTTGACCGCACTCTCATCCTCATATGGGAAGGGATTAAACATAAAGCTCATAAAAAATTACCTCACTTTCAGTTGTCATTCAGCAGGCGAATAAATTCGCGCATCATATAGGGCATATCATTGGGGTGGCGCGAGGTGACGAGCGCTCCGTCCACCACCACCGGCTCGTCGGAATAGACGGCGCCGGAATTGATCAGGTCGTCGCGTATGCCGGCATAGCAGGTGCAGCGGCGTCCGCGCGTCAAGCCGGCCGAGATGAGCACCTGCGGCCCGTGGCAGACGGCGCATATCGGCTTGCCCAGCTCAAAAAACTCGCGCACGACGCGCAGCACCTCGCAGCTCTGCCGCAGCTTTTCGGGCGCCGAGCCGCCGGGCAGGTAGAGTCCGTCATATTCGGTGACGTCCACCTCGCCGGGCTCTATCACGGCCTCTGCCGTAAAAAACACCTTGGCGTGTATAACTCGGCGCTCAAGCGAGCACACCACCGGCTCAAGCTCGGCCTCGCGCAGGCGGTAGAGCGGGTACATAAGCTCGCTGTCGTCACATTTATCGTAGGTTATAACAAGTACTTTTCTCATTTTTGCTCTCCGGCATAATAAAAGTCAAAGTCGCACAGCGACGCTAGCGCGCGCAGCTCGGCGATGCAGTCGCCGTCAACTATGCCGTAGTGCTGCGTCACCCCCTGTCCGACGATGCGCGAGAACAGCTCCTCGGGCATCATGTCGCCGACAGGCTTGAAGTCAGCATGCGAATAGGAGGCAAGGTAGTGCTCAGTCGGCAGGCATTCGACCAGTGCGCACACCATTTTCATGCGTCCGCCGCACTCGGACATGTGCAGCATGGTCTTGAGCCCGGCCGGGAAAACGTACCAGGCGAAGGGCGCTCCAGCATACTTCCAGCCGCTCTTGGCAAAGCGCTCGTCGCGGGCGATGATGCAGTTTTCGGGGCAGGCCTGATAGTTATTGGGGCCGGCGTGACCGGCGGCAAAGGTGCCGCGGGCATGATCGATGTAGAACGGCTCGATAAAGTTGGCGATGCGGCCAGTCATGGCCTGAAGTATGTAGGTGGCAAGTCCGCCGCCGAGATCGCCCTCGGGAACGGTGACCAGCGGCAGTGTGGGCGAGGTCGGCGTAAAGCCGGGACGCAGACCGACGTTGGCAAACAGCACGGTGTCGATATCGTTGAGCACCAGCAGGTCGGTGCCCTCGCGCAGCGCCAGCTGCTCCATGGCATATGTCGCCTTGACCGAGGCGTGCAGCTTTTCAAAATCGACATTGGGATAAACGCGATAGCGCTCACACAGCTCGCGACACAGCGCGGCGATGCGTGCGTCGTCGGTGACGTTTATTTCGTTGACCAGCTCCATGACCGACAAAAAGTGCAGCTCGGGGCCAATCTTCATGAACATATTGTAGGGGTCGACGTAGGTCGCCCACATAGCCTCATTGTAGCAGGCCAGCAGCGAGACGCGCGAGTGACGCAGTATGCTGCGCACACGAGCCGCGCAGGCGAAGCAGCGCAGCCGCTCTGCGACGGTGTCCAGCGTGCCGATGCACATATCGGTCATGGGGCGGGCGAAGCGGCGGAAGGAGCCCGACGCCTCCTGGAAGCCCACCAGCGACCCCGCGGACAGGAAATCGACGAACTGATCCTCGTCGTTAGTGTCGGTGATCGACAGCGAATCGCGCACTATCGAGGCAAAGAACAGCGGCACACTGTCCGGCAGCTCGCGCAAAAAGCGGATCCAGGCGAAGTCCTCCGCCCAGGACATAAATATGGCGACGGCACAGTCGCAATCGGCGTTGTAAAAATGCCGCGCGGCCGCCTGCGCCTCCTCGCGCTCGTACACCGGGCCGTCAAATACGACGTCCGCAAACTCCGCGAAGCGCGACACATAAGCGTCGGCCTCCGCTGCCTTGCGCTGCTCATAGCAGCCGTGCTCCGTCCCCTCGCCGAGCGGCTTGAAGCGCTTGGCGCCTATCAACAATACGCCTATTTTGGGTTTTCTTGAAAGATCCATGGCATGTCCCCCGTTTGCATAAAAATTTATCATCGTCGGTGCTGTCTCAGTGCGGCTCTCCGCCCCGCCTACGACGCACCGCGATACATTATCACTACATTTAATTATATGTTTGCACGCCTCCGCTGTCAATGCACGACAGCTGCACTTTATTGCAATAAATGAAACTCACCGCCTCAAAATAAAAATCCCCACAGCCCTTTACTCAGCGGCGAAAATATAGTATAATATATTATGCAGGGCTTTTGCCCACACGAGCTGCTTTTTACGATTTTTCACATGATCAATTTACCAGGATCGGAGGCACACTATGCAATCCATTCGCGAGATATACAAGATCGGGCGCGGGCCGTCAAGCTCGCACACCATGGGGCCGGAACGCGCGGCCAAGCTGTTTTTGTCCGAGCATCCGGACGCCGAGCGCTACCGCGTCACGCTTTACGGCTCGCTGGCCAAGACCGGGCGCGGGCATCACACAGACCTGGCGCTGCTGTCGGTGCTGGGCGACGCGCGAACGGAGTTGATCTATGACACCGAAACGACGGGGCTGCCGCACGAAAACACGCTGCTGCTTGAGGCGCTGGCAGGCGGCGAGACAGTCGGACGCATGCGCGTGATGAGCGTTGGCGGCGGCAATATCTCGATTGAGGGACGCCCCGAGCAGCTGTATCCCGAGGTCTACACGCACCGCAGCTATGCCGAAATCGCCGAGCACTGCCGTGACCACAACATGCGGCTGTCCGACTACGTCTACAGTCACGAGGCGCCCGACATACGCGACTATCTGCGCCGCGTCTGGGGCGTCATGCTGCACAGCATCGAGGAGGGACTGTCGGCGCACGGCGTGCTGGAGGGGGGACTGGGTGTCGAGCGCAAGGCGCAGACGCTGTTCAGCCAGCGCCACATGGATGAAACGCAGGCAACACGCGAAAACAGGCTGGTCTGCGCCTATGCCTTTGCAGTCGGCGAGCAGAATGCGGCCGGCGGCGTCATAGTGACGGCACCGACCTGCGGCGCCTGCAGCGTCCTGCCCGCGGCGCTCAAATACATGCAGCAGACCAAGGGCTTTTCCGACGATCGCATCATCGACGCACTGGCTGTCGGCGGTCTTATCGGAGACATCGTCAAGACCAACGCCTCCATCAGCGGCGCCGAATGTGGCTGTCAGGCCGAGATGGGCACCGCCTGCTCCATGACTGCGGCCGCGCTGTGCGAGCTGTTTGAAATGAGCACAGATCAGATAGAATATGCCGCCGAGGTGGCCATGGAGCACCATCTCGGGCTGACCTGCGACCCCATCTGCGGTCTGGTGCAGATACCCTGCATTGAGCGCGGCGCCGTCTGCGCCATGCGGGCGATCAACGCGCTCAGCCTGGCGAATTTTCTCGCCGGAACGCGCCGCATATCGTTTGACACCGTCGTCGAGACCATGTATCGCACCGGGCGCGACATTAATTCGCGCTACCGCGAGACCGCCGAGGGCGGGCTGGCCTATTCCTACCCGCGCGGCGTGTAACACGTACCGCACCGCTCGCATAAAATAATAAGGCAGCGTCACGCCAGCTCGGCGCGGTGCTGCCTTACCATTTTTCAAGGAGCGGATGCGTTATGAACGGACAGAGCTATCCCAGCACGGACGGTGTCAAGCGTGCGCCACGGCTGGCGCGGGCGCTTTTTGCGTCGCGAGCCGACGAGCTGAGCGCAATTTCAAATTACACTTACTACAGCATAGCTTTCGAGCGCTCCATGCCCGAGCTGGTGGAGCTATTTGACATCATAGCGCTGACTGAGATGCGGCATTTTCGTCTACTCGGCGAGCTGATCGACGCTCTCGGTGCCGATCCCGCGATCAACATGCACCTGCGCACCACCGCGCTGGGGCTGACCGAGGACGAGGACAGTCGCGCCCCGGTGGCGGCCGTGCGCGTGCTGCGTTCGCTGCTGCACGACGAGGAAATCGCCGCGCGGGAATACGCCCGTCTTGCCGGTGTTTTTGAGGACGACCCCGCCGCTGCGGCCATTCTGACCTGTCTCGCCACCGATGAGGTAGCCCATGCGCGGGCGCTGCGGGATGCGCTAAGAAGATGAAATGCCGCGTGGGGCGGGGGCGAAGTATTGCTTACTTCAGCGCCGGGTGAGGCTTGCAGCCTCGGGGCTGGTTGACCGATTGTCAGCCGTGATCCAATTCTTTGTACTTTCTGTCTCGTGACAGAAAGTACCAAAGAACACGCCGCGGGGG
>CAYXBY010000024.1:0-23677 GCA_964463325.1 uncultured Lachnospiraceae bacterium
TCACGGCAATTCTCATTTGCGTCACCGGCTGTCGGAGGGTTCGGCCCCATCTTTTGGGGCCGATGATGTCAGAAGGCGTTAGTGCACGGCTCCTCCGCCTTGATAAGCGCCTTACGTCGTGGAGTTCGGCGGGTGGGGGTGGCGTGAGGTAACATCTATAGGGATGAGGATTGTGGGAAATCGTTTGAATTTATGGTGGCGACAGCGGCCCTTTTTGAGGCATGGCGTGCCTCGGTGGAATTGTCAAGAAAAGTGCAGTCGCTACCGTAAAAGCGCCTAAGCACGCAATGCTTCACCATCTGAGATGCTGCCGCCTCATGAGCGCTGAAGTATGCAATACTTCACCTTCCCCTCCACCACCTCGGCGCGGATGCTGTCCCCTCTCGCAATACTGCCATCCAGCAGCATGCGGGAGAGAGGATCCTCCACCTGCGCCGCTATCAGCCGCCGCAGCTCGCGCGCACCCGAGCGCGGGTCGTAGCCGGCCTCGGCCAGCTGCCGCTCGGCTTCGGGCGTAAAGCTCAGCTCCAGTCCCAGCCCCGCCGCCCGATGGACTATGTCCGCCAGCATGCCGCGCGTAATGCTCAGCATGGTCTCGGCGCTCAGCGGACGAAAAACTATGATCTCGTCCATGCGGTTAACGAGCTCCGGACGAAAGGCCGCGCGGACCGCTTGCAGGGCAGCGCCGCCACCGTCGTCAGCAGCGCCGGTGACGCCAAAGCCCAGCGGACGCGCCGCCTCTGCGCCCGAATAGCCAAGATTTGAGGTCATTATTATCACCGTGCTGCGAAAGCTGACGGTTCGGCCTGCCGAGTCGGTCAGCCGACCGCTGTCAAATATTTGCAGCAGCAGGTCAGAGATGTCCGGGTGTGCCTTTTCAATTTCGTCAAGCAGCACAACGCAATACGGCCGACGCCGCACCGCCTCGGTCAGCCGCCCGCCCTCGTCGTAGCCGACATATCCCGGCGGCGAGCCGATCAGCTTGGAGACACTGTGCTTTTCCATGTATTCCGACATGTCCAGCCGCACAAGCCCTCCCGTACCGAAAAGCTCATCCGCCAGCGCCAGCGCCAGCTCGGTCTTGCCGACGCCGCTGCGCCCGCAAAAAAGAAACACGCCGACCGGCCGTCCCGGCTCGCGCAGCCCGCTGCGCCCGCGTCGAATGGCCGCGGCCAGGCTGCTGATGGCGTCCTCCTGCCCCATGACGCGCCGTCCCAGCCGCGATTCAAGCTCGCACAGCTCGGCGCTGTCCTGCTCGTCGGGCAACGCCACCGGCACGCCCGTCCACTGCGTCACGGCCTCGCAGATGTCGCGCGATGTGACCGTGATGTCACCGTCGCCGTCGAGCGGCGAGGGCTCGTGCTCCAGCTGATCACGAAGCGACAGCTCGTCGTCGCGTATTTTTGCCGCGGCCTCAAAATCCTGTGCTATGACGGCCTCCTCCTTGTCCTTGGCCAGCCGCGCCAGCTCTGCCCGCGCGGCGCTCAGCGGAGCAGGGGAGGTGTAGGCCTTGAGCCGCCGCAGGGATGCCGCCTCGTCCATGAGATCGATGGCCTTGTCGGGCAGAAAACGGTCGGGAATGTGCCGCACTGACAGCTGAACCGCCGCGCTTATTGCCTCGTCGGTGATGGTCAGACCGTGGTGCGCTTCGTATTTGTCGCGCAGGCCGCGCAGTATCTCGACGGTCTGCTCGGGCGTCGGTTCGCCGACTGTCACCGACTGAAACCGCCGCTCCAGCGCCGCGTCACGCTCTATGTGACGGCGATATTCGGCGATGGTCGTCGCGCCTATCAGCTGTAGCTCGCCGCGTGCCAGCGCCGGCTTGATGATATTGGCCGCGTCAACGGCGCCCTCGGCTGCCCCGGCGCCGATGATGGTGTGCAGCTCGTCAATGAACAGCAGCAGCGAGGGGTCGCGCCGCACTTCCTCCATGACATTTTTGAGGCGCTCCTCAAATTCGCCGCGGTATTTGGCGCCAGCGATCATGGCGGGAATGTCCAGCGTGACGACCGTGCGGTCGCGCAGGCAGTCGGGCACGTCGCCGTCGATTATGCGTTGCGCCAGCCCTTCGACCACGGCAGTTTTGCCTACGCCGGGCTCGCCGATGAGGCAGGGATTGTTTTTGGTGCGGCGGGAGAGTATCTGCATGACGCGTACCGTCTCGCGGTCGCGCCCGATGATAGGATCCAGCCGTCCCTCACGCGCGGCGGCGGTCAGATCCTTACCGTAGGTGGACAGCGTCGGCGAGCCGGGGATGCTCTCGGCACGCGATGTTGGCTTGGCGGTCGCGCTACGCGACTGACGCGAGGACAGCGTGTCAAGCAGGCTGCCGAGCTCTCGCTTGAGGCCGTCGAGCGACGCTCCCGCCTGCGTCAGCACGCGCACAGCAATGCATTCGCTGCTTGAGAGTATTGCAAGAAGCAGATGCTCTGTTCCGATGTAGCTTTGCCGCAGACGTAGCGATTCGTGCGCCGCCGCCTCAAGTATGCCCTTGAGCTTGGGCGTCATGCTGCGGGCGGACAGCCGCGACGGTGTCCCCGTGCCGGCAAGCTTGGTGATGGCGGCAAAAAGGGTGTCATAGTCGGCACCGTGTGAGCTCAGCAGACGCTCCGCGATCGAGCCGGTTTCGCCGGCCAGCCCCAGCAGCAGATGCTCTGAGCCGATGTAGGTGTGTCCCAGCTCGCGGGCGCAGCTCATGGCGCGATTGAGCGCGGTGCGCGCCTTGAGAGTGAAGCGATCAGTCATTTTTTCTATACCCCACTTGAATTATTTGAAGGGAAGCTCTGATAGAGATTCCTTTAAGGTATAGCTATTATAATCGCATTTCAGCGGGCGTATTCATCCGCGCGGAGGTTGTAGGCGGCGGCGATGCTGTTCCAGGTGGCCAGCCCGGCGGCACCGGTGACGGGCAGCGCGTTGACAGACTGAAAATGACTTACCGCCGCCACGGTCGCCTCGCCAAAGCTGCCGTCCGGCGTGACGTTGAGCGCCTCGCCGTAGTCGCGCGACAGCTCGCGCAGCATGAATTGCAGCGCAGTGACGTAAAAGCTGCGGTCGCCCTGACGCAGCTCATAGCCCAGCGGGCGGCGCGGGAATATCGCGATGGGCAGCGGTGCGGAATTGGCCGCTACCGAATCGCAAAACAGACTGTAGAGCACGTCCCAGGTCTCGCGATCGGCCACGCCGGTGACCGGCAACCCCTCGCGCGCTTGAAGGTCTGACAGCGACTGCCTGGTGACGCTGTCAAATATGCCGTCGATGGGCGGCGGAGTGATGCGCTCGTCCTCGTAGGACAGCTGGCGCAGATAGCCTTGCAGCCGGGTCACGGCCTGCTGCTCAAGCGACTGATGCTGTGGCATTTGTCGTAGCCTCCTTTGCTCATGCGTCGGCGCCCACCGGCGTGCCGGGGTACTGTCCCTCTTGCAGCCGTGAGCCGACATAAAGGTCGCTGTATAGATCGGCGATGGCCGTCCAGGTGACGGCCGCGACAGAGCCGGTGGCCGGCAGCCCCAGTAGCTGCTGCACGGCGATGACGGCGGCCTGCGTCATGCTGCCGAAGTAGCCGGTGACGGACACCGGCTCGATCTGCGGGTAGGTCTGGCTGATGTAATTGAGATATTGCTGTAGTACCCGAACAGATTCACTTTCTGAGCCCAGTCTGAGCGCGACGCCGCCGTAGGGAATGGTCAGTCCCTCGGTAAAGCGGACTGGCACGCTCTCGATGATGCCGAGATAGGCGCTGTACATGGCCTGCCAGGTGGCGGGTCCTACGACGCCGTCCGGCGACAGCTCGAAAATGCTTTGCAGCGCGATAACGGCGGCCTGTGTGGCGCTCCCGAAAATGCCGTCGAGAGCGACGGTGGGGATGGTGGCGTAGTACTGCGCGAGATAGCTGAGGTAGTATTGCAGATTGAGCACGCCGCTGCCGCTGTCGCCGTAGCGCAGCACGCCGGGGTATTGGGAGGTGACCTCCTCCAGCGTCACGCCCTCGGAATCCAACTCATTCAGCCGTTTGACGGCGTTGTATATGCGCTGGACGGTGTACCAGGTCGCCTGGCCAACGATGCCATCCTGGCTGAGCCCAAAAACGCGCTGAAATTCGGTGACGGCCTCGAGCGTGTCAAAGCTGAAAACACCGTCGGGTATGGCGATCTTGGGGATCGAGGGGTAGTTGGTGGAGATGCGGTTGAGACGCAGCTGGAGCTGACGCACCTCGTCGTTGGCAGTGCCGAGGCGCAGTGGCAGCGTCGGCGACAGCGCATCGGGGGCGCGGACAGGGACGTCGGTGACGATGTCGATGTCGGTGCCGTAATAGCGCTGAAGTATCTCATAGGGCGTCAGCCCCTGCTCGGCCAGCGTGACGGTGCCCCACTGCGACAGCCCGCCGCAGGTGACGGTGGTGCCGTTGCAATAGGCGGTGAACAGCGGCTCGACCGAGCCCTGCCGCCGGACGTAGCTGTTGAACAGCTCGCCGGTCAGCTGCTGTATGTTCTCAAATATCTCACGGCCATCGGCATAGGATTGATCGAAGGCAGTGGAGGAGGTAATGTCAAAATCGTAGCCGCGGGCGCGATAAAAGCCGGTGTAGACGCGGTTGAGGGCGAAGGAGGCCTGCGCGTATATGTTGGCGCGCAGCGCTGATTCCGGCCAGGTGGGGTATATCTCGCCCGAGGCGACGTTGGCGAGGTAATAGTCAAAGGTGACGGTGACGTTTCGAGCGCGGCTGTCGGGCGTGCCGAGGTGCACGGTGATGGTCTCGGGGATGAAGGGAAGGGAATCGGGCATGTGTCATCCTCCTCTCAAAGCTCGGGCGGCGGCGACTCAAAGCTGCGCTCGATGAAGGGGTCGTAGCGGTCGGGAGACGCGTTGTCGGGCAGCGGGACGAGGACGGCGTTTTGATACGAGGTTATGTCCTCAAAGATAAAAATGCTGTTGTATATCTCGGGGACGTAGCCGTCGGCGCGCACCTCGAGGATGTAGGTGGCGAACGGATCCCGCTGCCCGGGCGACTCAGATGTGACGCGCGGCGGCGAGGGCAGCGTGATGACGGGCGTCAGACCGACGCTTGAGGTGATGGCGGAATAGATGATGTCGGCGCTTTGCCGTTCGCCGTCCCGCAACACGACCTCAGCACCCGCCACCGGCACGGCGCCGAGGGCGGTCGAGACGCGAACGACGAGATAACCGTGATTTTCGGTCGAATTTTCGCTCATATGTAACCTCCGATGAATGGTTTCGGTATCATTGTATTCATTGAAGTTGAAAATGTGCACGACAGCGCAAAAGGCAAAAAATTCGTCGGAGCTATTGAAAACGGCGGACATATGTGTTATCATGTAGCTGAGATCAACAGCTTTAAGGGGGATGATACAATGGATATGAGCTTGTTTATGTCAAGGCCCGGCGAGGCGCCGCTCGACAGAATAGTGACCGACGGTGGCCTGTGCGGTATATTCCGCACCATGGGCTGCATTGGGGACAGCTTGTCCTCGGGCGAGCTTGAGTCGCTGGACGAGCAGGGCGTGCGCGGATATCACGATTATTATGAATACTCCTGGGGGCAGTACATCGCCCGCACGGCCGGGATACAGGTGCGCAACTTCTCCAAGGGCGGCATGACGGCCAAAAAATATTGCGATAGCTTTGCCAAAGAACGCGGCTTTTGGGATGCGTCGCTGGTCTGCCAGGCATATACGCTTGCGTTGGGCTGCAATGATATCAATCACATTGCGCTTGGAAGCACTGCCGACATCGATCCCGCCGACTATCACAACAACGCGCCCACCTTTGCCGGCTATTACGGTCAGATAATCACGCGCTACAAGCAGCTACAGCCCAAGGCGCGATTTTTCCTGCTGACGCTGCCGCACGGCTTTAACGGTCCGAGTAAGGATGGCTTGGTCAGCGAGGTGTCGCAGCTGATACGCGACATTGCGGGGCTGTATGAGTGGACGTACGTCGTTGACCTCGAGCGCTATCTGCCGCCGGTGGACGACGAATTCCGCCGCTGCTTTTTCCTCGGCGGGCACCTGAGCGCCACGGGCTATCTCATGGCCTCCCGCGTGATAGCATCCTACATTGATTACATTATTCGCAATAACCCGGAGGATTTTGCCCAGGTCGGCTTTATCGGCACCCCGCATCACAATTGTGGCGCCAAATGGTAATGCCGCGAGCAGCTTAGCTTTTACCTTGAAAAGTGACTGCAAATATAAAAAATTTGAAAAAAATTAAAAAAGCTATTGCAAAAGCGCGCAAGATGTAGTATAATATACTCGTTATGCGCCATGGCGCTATTACGGGCAGTCCGCTGCGCAGCTCTGCATGAATGTCCGCATTATTAAGGAGGGCCAAAATGAACAAAATCGAGGCTTTTACAAACGAGCAATTGAAGAAGGAGCTGCCCCTGGTGCGTGTTGGTGACAACGTTCGCGTTCACAACAGAATCAAAGAGGGCAACCGGGAAAGAATCCAGCTTTTTGAGGGTACTGTCATCGCTAAGCACGGCGGCGGCATCTCCGAAACCTTCACCGTAAGACGTGTTGCTTACGGCTGTGGCGTGGAGAAAACCTTCCCCATCCACTCTCCTAACGTCGAAAAGGTGGAGATCACTCGCGTCGGTAAGATCAGACGCGCTAAGCTCTACTACCTGCGTGACAGAGTTGGTAAGGCTTCTAAGGTCAAGGAAAAAATCTGACTATATCTCAGAGGGTCGCCGCTTGGCGACCTTTTCCTGTTTAGCAAGCTCATGCAGGGCGCTGCCCTGCAAACGCCAGGGGGCCTTTTTGAAAAAGGTCCCTTGGCCCCCCAAAAATCTTCAAATTTAAAAAAAGAAAATCGGTCAGGGTTGAGAGCACTCAAAGCGCATCTCACCTTAACCGATTTTTTGATTATTTCTGTTAGCCTGTTTGAAGGCTTTGTGGGGCCGGGGGCTTTTCCCAAAGCCCCACGGCGGGGTTCGGGTCATAGCCACGACAATGTCCCGGCAAAGCCACGGCAATGCCTGCTATTTTCAGTTAGCTTTAATGTAGCCGTTCTCCTGGGCGTACTTCTCAGCATAGGAGCCCGAAGCGACGCTCAGCTCAAGCGCGGTGCAATCGTTGAAGGCGTACTCGCCGATCTTAGCAACATTTGAGGTCAGCGTAAGGCCGGTAAGCGCGGTGCAGCCATTGAAGACATAGCCGCCTATCTCAATCACGCCGGCAGCGCCCTTAACCTCCTTGAGCGCAGCGCAGCCCCAGAAGGCCGAATCGCCAATTGCGGTAACGGTTTGGGGAATGTCTATCGACGTAAGCGCCGAGCAATTGTAGAAGGTGTAACCACCGATCGTGGTCAGCTTGGAGGGAAGCTTCTGCCCGTCAAGCGCGGTGCAGCCGGAGAAGGCGCCCTTACCAATGGTGACTACGCTCTCAGGAATGGTGACGTTCTTAAGATAGATGCAGCCGGCAAACGCCCAGTCGCCAATAGCCTTGATGGAATCAGGGAGCGAGATGGCAGAAATATTGCTCGCATAATAGAAGGCCTGGTCGCCTATCTCGGTGACGGCAATACCCTCGATCTCAGCGGGAACTGTCACATCATGCAGCTCGTACTTGCCTGAGTAGCCGGTGATGCGGATCTCATTGAGCGTTGTGATCTCATAAACAAAGCTGGCGGTGCCACCCTCGACAGAATAGCTGTTATCGGGATCCTCATTGACAATATCGTCCGGGGTCTCGTCCTTAGCGCAGGACGCCAGACAAATAAGCAGCGCAGCCGCCATAATAATGCTGAGTATTTTTTTCATTTCTTAACGAACCCTCCGTTATATTTTGGATCAAAGGTGTATACTACCTCTCTATTATACCGCAGAATTACGTCTGTGTCAATAGCTCTTTGGGGCGAATGACCGAGAATTTCAGCGTTTTTGCATAAAACTTACTCGGCAGAGGGGCCGAAGAAGCGATCGATGACCTCAGCCTCGGCAGCTGCGAGACGTGCCAGGCAGGCGTCGTCCTGCAGGAAGGCGGAGTCCTCGGGGTTAGTGTGGAAGCCGTGCTCGATCAGGAAGGCTGCGCGGCAGCCGCTCTGTGCCGAGGCACGGATGACGCCGTAATAGTCCCAGTCGGGGTGCTCAGGGTAGCGGCGGGTCTTGATGCCGCGATCCTCGGTGTTCATGGTGCGGACGACGGCCTCGGTCAGCGCCTCGGCAACCTCAGCGTTGCGATCCTCATCGGTGATTGAATAGAAGGTCTCGGCGCCGCGGATGCGGGGATAGCGCTCGGGCGAGGCGGCGGTTCCGGGCGCGTTGGAGTGCAGGGAAAGGAACATGACAGCGCCGTTTTTGCCGGCCATAGAGCCGCGCTCTTCAAGTGAGGGATCGTCGGTGACCTTCTCGCGTGTCATTTTGACGTCAAAGCCGCGTGCGAGCAGCTCATCGCGCAGGTGTGTGGCGAGGACGAAGTTCTGAGTACCCTCATAGAAGCCCTCGCGGGTGGTATGCGGATTGCCGAATTGACCGTGACCGGGGTCAAGAATTACAAGTTTTTTGCTCATTCAATATAGCCAGCCTTTCTCAAATTTGCGTGTGTGTGCACGCAGATAATGTAATTATATTGTAATAATTTCAAATTGTCAAGGGGGAAGACGAAATATGTCACGACATGTCGTGCGATAGGCAAATATTTTTTCAAAAAAGGGTTGACAACGGTTAAAAGCTGTGATATAATAGCAGAGCGAACCAAGGGAGAGTCGGAGCCGTCCCCAAGTCGCAGGTTCGCCGGAATGGCGGAACTGGCAGACGCCCGGGACTTAAAATCCCGTGATACGAGAGTATCGTACCGGTTCGATCCCGGTTTCCGGCACCAATATATCGCGGAGTGGAGCAGTCTGGTAGCTCGTCGGGCTCATAACCCGGAGGCCGTGAGGTTCAAATCCCACCTCCGCAACCAAAAACAAACGGACGCCTTGTGGCGTCCGTTTGTTTTTTGCTGTGGGGACACAAGCCCGCTGCGGTGTCTGCCGCTCGGAGGCGGCTTCTTGAGGCTTGCAGCCTCACTGCCTTTTGCGGTGGCAACCACGGGTGGTTTTGAAGTACTGCATACTTCAGCGCCCCCTCACCCCTGCTCCCTTTCCCAGGGAGAGGAGAAATGCTACTTAATGCAGTGGAGCAGGCGCCTTCGGCACCTGCTCCACTGCACCCCGGATTTTGAGCCGGAGTGCGACAGGATGCGCCATGCCCCAGAAAAAGCGGAGGTCATCACCCCACCTTCAAACGACCTTATGAGCGCCGAAGTATGCAATACTTCACCCCCAGCCTCCCGCGGTAAAAAGAGGCAGCGCCCCGCTTGAATAAAAAAATCTCTCGTTTGCCAATACTTTTAGTATCTACCAAACGGGAGAGCTCATATGTATTATAATAAAGTTGAAATATGCGGTGTCAACACCTCCAAGCTTAAAACACTTACCGACGAGCAAAAACGTGAGCTGCTGCTGCGCTCCAAGGCCGGCGACATGGACGCCAGACAGGAGCTGATCTATGGCAACCTGCGACTGGTGCTCAGCATAATCCAGCGCTTCACAAATCGCCGCGAAAGCATGGATGACCTGTTCCAGGTCGGCTGCGTGGGACTGATCAAGGCGGTCGATAACTTCAACACCGAGCTGGACGTCAAATTCTCCACCTACGCCGTCCCCATGATAATCGGCGAGATACGCCGCTATCTGCGCGATAACAACGCCATCCGCATCAGTCGCTCCGTCCGCGACCTCGCCTACCGCGCGCTTCAGGTGCGCGAGGAGCTGACGCGCGTCAAGCAGAGCGAGCCGACTGTCGACGAAATCGCCGCACGCCTTGGTGAGCCGCGCGAGACGGTGCTGAGGGCAATGGAGGCCATCGTTGAGCCAATATCACTTTATGAGCCGGTCTACAGCGAAAACGGCGACTCAATATACGTCATCGATCAGGTCAGCGATGCCTCAAGCTCGGACGAATGCTGGCTCGAAAACATCGCCCTGCGCGACGCCATGACGCACCTGACCGAGCGCGAGCGCTCCATTATCAATATGCGTTTTTATAAAAACAAAACGCAAATGGAGATCGCCGAGGAGATCGGCATCTCGCAGGCACAGGTCTCACGCCTTGAGAAGGCCGCTATCGAAAAAATGCGTTCGCAGATCTGACCGCGCCAATTGATGACTATTTTACAAATTTGGGAGATATACAGTTGACAAATCGACATATTTGGTGTATTATTATAATGGATTTTTAGGTGTGGTTCGACTGCCCTCAGCGGCAGTCCCGGCACCGCCCACACAGCAGTTATTAATTCCAAATATATAAAGGAGATCATACCATGACACTTTTGATCCTTGCGGCCGGCATGGGCTCACGCTACGGCGGACTCAAGCAGCTCGACCCCATCAATGACTATGGCGAATTCATTATCGACTACTCCGTTTTTGACGCACGGCGCGCCGGCTTTGACCGCGTAGTCTTTGTCATCAAGGAGGAAAACTACGAGGCCTTCCGCGAGACCATCGGCTCCCGCATCGAGGGGCATATAAAGGTCGAGTACGCCTTCCAGCGTATGGACAATATCCCCGCGTGGGCGTCTATCCCTGAGGGACGCACCAAGCCCTGGGGCACCACGCATGCCGTGCTCGCCGCACGCGATATTATTCACGACAATTTCGCTGTCTGCAATGCGGATGACTTCTATGGCACCGACACCTTTGCTAAGGTTGCAGCGCACCTGTCAAATCCCGCGCTTAGCGCCGACTCACACGATTATTGCATGGTCGGCTTTGTGCTCAACAATACGCTGACCGACAACGGCTCGGTCTCCCGCGGCGTCTGCGTGACGCGCGACGGCATGCTGGACAGCATCGTCGAGCGCACCAAGATATTCCGCACACCGAACGGTCCCGTCTTTGAGGAAAACGACGAGCGCTTCCCGCTTACCAACGACACCATCGTTTCCATGAACTTCTGGGGCTTTACGCCTGCCGTCTTCCCACAGCTGGAGGCGCGCTTTGAGAGCTTCCTGCGTGGCGAGCTGGCCGAAAACCCGCTCAAGAAGGAATGCCTGCTGCCCAACGACATAGGTCTTATGCTTAAGGACGGCAGCTGCAATGTCCGCGCCTATTCGACCGATTCTGTCTGGTTCGGCGTTACATATCACGAGGATAGGGCGGATGTTGTCGCCAAGATAGGCGCACTGACCGATGGCGTCAGATATCCGAAGGGCTTATGGAAATGAATATCGCCGACGTACTTGCCGCAGCCGGCAATTTTAACGCGCCCGGTGTGCCTTGCGCAGCCTGCGAGTGCACCGCAGGGCATATAAATAACACCTATATTGTCGACGTCGACAACCGTGGGCGCATTGATAAATATGTGCTTCAGCGTATAAATACCTACGTTTTCAAAAAGCCGAATTATGTTATGAACAACATTTTCGGCGTCACCTCCTATCTGCGAGGCTATATCGTCGCCTGCGGTGGCAACCCCGAGCGCGAAACGCTGAATTTCATTTATACGCGCGATGGGCATCAGTTCTACCGCGACAAGGACGGCGGCTGCTGGCGTATGTATCGCTATATCGACCACGTGCTGTCGCTGTCGCAGGCAGACAGCCCCGAGCTTTTCGCTCATTCCGGGCTGGCGTTTGGGCGCTTCCAGCGCCGCATGGCCGGCTACGATGCGCTCATGCTGTATGAGACCATCCCGGATTTCCACAACACGCGTGCGCGCTTTGAGCGCTTTTGCGAGGTGGTCGAGGCTTGCCAGGGCGAGCGGAGAGCGGCGGCCGAGCGCGAGATAGCATTCATTATGGAGCACCGCGAGACCTGCGGGCTTATCGTCGGCATGCTGGAGCGGGGCGAGATACCGCTGCGCGTGACGCACAACGACACCAAGCTCAACAACATCCTTATCGACGAGACGACCGGCGAGGGCATCTGCATCATCGACCTCGACACCGTCATGCCCGGCTCGGCACTCTACGACTTTGGCGACGCCATCCGCTTCGGCGCGTCGGCAGCGCTGGAGGACGAAAGTGACCTTGATCGCGTCTATTTCAGAACAGACATGTTCGAGGCCTTTACCCGCGCCTATATCGAGGGCTCCGACCACTCGCTGACCGACACCGAGCTGCGCATGCTGCCCATGGGTGCGCTGGTCATCACGCTGGAGACCGGCATGCGCTTCTTGACCGACTATCTCGAGAACGATGTTTATTTCAAGATAGCGTATCCCGAGCACAACCTCGTGCGGGCACGCAATCAGCTTAAGCTGGTTGCCGATCTCGAGAGCCGTATGTGCGAATTTGAGGCAATAATCAGTAAAATTCAGTAAGACTTTAAGCGGCGCAGAACGCCGGGGAGGAATATCAAAATGGCAGTTTTAATTACAGGCGGCACCGGCTATATCGGCTCACATACCATAGTTGAGCTGCTGGCTGCGGGCCGTGACATTGTGGTTATGGACAATTTCTGTAACAGCAAGCCGGTCGTGCTTGAGCGCCTGCGCGAGATCACAGGGCAGGACATACGCTTTTATCGCGCCGATATGCTGGACAGCGACAGCATGGAGGTCATATTCCGCGAAAATAAGATAGACTCCTGCATTCATTTTGCCGGGCTCAAGGCAGTGGGCGAGTCGGTGGCCAAGCCGCTGTGGTATTATCATAATAACATCACCGGAACGCTCAAGCTGTGCGAGCTGCTGCAAAAATACGGTGCGCGGGAGATAGTCTTCAGCTCGTCCGCGACGGTGTACGGTCGCCCGCAGAGCGTGCCGATCCGCGAGGATTTCCCGCTCTCGACCGAGAACCCCTACGGCGAGACCAAGCTGGTGATCGAGCGCATACTGGCCGATCTTTATCGCGCCGACCCCGAGTGGAGCGTCACTATCCTGCGCTATTTCAACCCCGTCGGTGCGCATATCAGCGGCAGGATGGGTGAGGATCCGCGCGGCATACCCAACAATCTGATGCCATATATCACGCAGGTGGCTGAGGGACGGCTGGAGCATGTCAATGTCTTCGGCAATGACTACGACACGCCTGACGGCACCGGTGTGCGCGATTATATCCACATAACCGACCTGGCACAGGCGCACCTTAAGGCGCTCGACTACGCCGACACGCACAAGGGCGTCGAGTATTTCAACATAGGCACCGGCAAGGGCTATTCGGTGCTGGAGATGATAAGCACCTACCAGCGCGTCACGGGCAAGCAGATACCCTATGTGATGGCGCCGCGTCGCCCCGGCGACATTGGTGAGTGCTATGCAGACCCCTCCAAGGCAAACGACGTGCTGGGCTGGCACGCCAGCCTCGGGCTGGAGGATATGTGCCGCGACGCCGATCGCTGGCAGACGCTCAACCCCATGGGCTACGATCCCGCATGAGCGTTACAGTAAGAGAATTTGGCCGACTGCCGAGCGGTGAGGCAGTGCAGGTATATCGCATAACGGCGCCGTCGGGCGCTTTTGCCGAGGTGATCGACTACGGCGGAGCGGTCGTGCGGCTGTGCGTCCCCGACAGAGAGGGGCAGCTTGACGACGTCGTTTGCGGCTATGACACGCCGGACGGCTATGCTTATGACACCGCCTATCAGGGCGCGCTCGTCGGGCGCGTGGGCAACCGCATTGCGGGCGCGCGCTTTACGCTGGACGGCGTCGAGCATGAGCTGTATCGCAACGACGGTGATAATTCGCTGCATGGCGGCCGACTGGGCTTTTCGCATCGGCTGTGGCAGGTCGAGCCGGGCGACGATTCGCTGACGCTGCGTCTGACCTCGCCGGACGGCGACGAGGGCTATCCCGGCTGCATGGAGGTCACGGTCATATACCGCTTCACCGAGGATATGCTGGGCGACACGCTGTCGATAGAATATTTCGCGACCTGCGACAAAACCACCCCGATCAACCTTACAAATCATACATATTTCAATCTTGGCGGCTACGCCTCGGGCGATGTGCTGGATCACATTCTGACGCTGGATGCCGACAGCTATCTGCCGACGGATGCCTCACTCATTCCAACAGGCGAGGTACGTGCAACACGTGGCGCATTTGACTTCACGGCGCGGCGTATCGGCATGGACGTCGACTCTCCCGAGCCTGATCTGCTGTTGGCGGGCGGCTATGACCACTGCTTTGTCTTCAACGGTGGCCGGACGCCGGCCCCGGTTGAGCGCGGCGAGCTGTACTGCCCGCGCACCGGACGGCACATGGCGGTGGTGACGGATCGTCCGTGCGTGCAATGCTATTCGGCGAATTTTATGAGTGACCCGCGCTTCCCGCTCAAGGGTGGCGTTCCGCAGCGCCGTCGCGGCGCAATCTGCCTCGAGACGCAGAACGCGCCGGACACGGTGCATCACCCGGAATTCACCTTCTCTGACGGCATACTGCCCGCCGGGGAGCAGTTCCATTCGATAACTAAATACGTTTTTTCGGTTAAATAATGCCGGGCGCGTTTAAGCCGCTTGGCAACTGAGATCAAAAAGCGCGGTTAGGATGAGTCAAAGGCTTATCCTAACCGCGTTTTGGTTTTATGCGCCGGCCCTGGGGAAGGACAGCGTGACCTTGAACAGGTCGCCGTCGACCGTCAGCCGCAGCTCGCCGCCCATCAGCTCGGTCAGACTCTTGGAAATGGACAGCCCGAGACCGCTGCCGTCGGTGTGGCGCGAGCTGTCGCCGCGTACAAAGCGCTCCATCAGCTCGTCGGCGGGGATGTTCAGCTGCTCGCGCGAGGTGTTTTTGATGCTGACCAGCACCCGCTCGCCCTCGCCCCACAGCGCAAGGTACACTCGCGTGCCCGGCTGCGAATATTTCAGCGCATTGCCCATCAGGTTGTCCAGCACCCGCCACAGGCGCGGCGCATCGGCGATAATGTGCAGCGAATGGGGAATATCTGTCGGCAGATCGCTCACCAGCGTCAGCCCGCCAGCCTCCAGCCGCAGCTGATATTCACCGACTGCCTGCGTTAGCAGCACCAGCATGTCGCAGCGCTGCATGTCCAGCTCGATGTTGCCCGTCGCCGCCTTGGAGGCCTCGACCAGATCCACTATCAGTCCCTTGAGCCGCTCTGACTGATGCGTCAGCTCGACAGCGTAGCGGTGGATGTTCTCGTTGTCGGTCGGCTCGCGCGCGATGAGATCGGAATAATTGATGATGGAGGTCAGCGGCGTTTTGAGATCGTGCGAGACGTTGGTGATAAGCTCGGTCTTGAAGCGCTCGCTGCGCATGCGCGCCTCAACGGCGGCGTTCATGCCGTCGGATACGCGGTTGATGCTGTCGCCCAGCTCACGCAGCTCGCCCACCATGCCGGAGGTGTCCACCGGTGGGCGTGTGTTGTCGATGGAGCCGTCAGCCAGCCTGCGGGTCGAATCGCACATGCGGCGCAGCTGTGTCGCGCACCATATCATGGCGGCGGCGAGCAGCAGCACTGTTGCAAACATCAGCACGACGCCAAAGCCGCCCATCATCGACAATATCAGCAGCCACGCGCCCAGCAGCGCCGCCACCAGCGAGGTGCGCCACACCAGCGGGATGGCGAGCAGCCCGCGCCCGATGGCGCGTCCGCAGGCACACACTCCCCGCCACAGCCACCGCACCACGACACAGATCAGCAGCTCGCGAAGCAGCGTCCGCCGCTTAAGGCGCACCGCAAGACTCATAAAATACAGCACCGCCGTCGTCATCAGCACCGATAGCGTGGCGGCGCAGATCAAAACATAAAGTGTGTCGACATTAAAGGCGTCGGCAAACTCAAGCATGATGTAGATGCCCATCATGACGATCGCCGCGACCGCCGCCGTTTCGACGTCAAAGGGGAAGCGGCAGAGTGCGCCGCCTATCTCGTCCGTTCCCGCGCGGCAGCCCGCCGCCGCCATGAGAAAGACGAATATCGCCACCGACGCCACCAGTGCCGACAGTATGATAATGAAAACGGCATAGCGCAGGTGGTAGCCGGTCTTGAACAGCTGCGTGACGACGCGGTAGCTGCCCGTCAGCTCGGCGTCGGGGTCAAGGCAGGCGAGCACGGTGTATTCGCGGTAGTCGTCACCGTAGCCCATGTCCCAGCGGGCGTAGCTGTAATCAAAGCGGCTGCTCTCGGGCAGCTCATCAACATTGCCTGGCAGGCCGTCATAAAGCGTTTGGCCGTCCAGCGAGACGGCATAGCGCATGGGGCTCTCGGCCAGCCGCAGCTCGAGGTCAGCGCTGAGGCTGTCAGCGCCTGCATTGGCGCTTGCAAGGTCGAGCTCATTGACCAGCCAATTGGCATCGTTTTTGCCGCAGTTTTTTTGCAGTGTGTAAAGTGCCTCGTCGGGGCTGTTGTAAAAATCCAGCTCGATCATGAAGACCGCCGCAACCGTGCCGGCAGCGCAGACCAGCATCAAAAGAATGAGCAGCAAAACGGCCAGCGTCTTGGCCGCGAGACTGCATTTCAGTGCCTTCATGAGCGTTTCTCCTGAATTTTATAGCCCTGCCCCCAGACCACGCGCAGATATCGCGGCGCGCCGGGGTCAAGCTCCAGCTTGGAGCGCAGATTGCAAATATGCACCGCCACGGTGTTTTCACTGCCGATGGGCTGATCATGCCAGACCCGGCGGTATATCTCATCCGGCGAGAAAACGTGCCCGGGGCTTTGCATCAGCAGCTGGAGGATGCCGTATTCTGTTGGCGTCAGCGAGATGGGCTGGCCGTCCAGCGTGACGCTGTGCTGCTCGGTATCAAGCTCGATGCCGCCGCAGACCAGCACACTTGAGCGCTGAGTGCCGCTGCCCAGCTGCATGTAGCGCCGCAGCTGGGAGCGCACCCGCGCGACGACCTCGGCCGGCTTGAAGGGCTTGGTGATGTAGTCGTCCGCGCCGACATCGAGGCCGAGGATGATGTCGGCATCCTCGCTTTTTGCGCTCAGCAGAATGACCGGCACGTTGCTGGTTCGGCGGATCTCGGACAGTGCTGAAATGCCGTCGCGGCCGGGCATCATTATGTCGAGCAGCACGAGATGTATCTCCTGCTCACGGACGACGCGGACGGCCGTCTCGCCGTCATAGGCCTCGAACAGCTGATAGTCGTCCCCCGAAAGATATATTTTAAGCGCCTCGACGATGGGGCGCTCGTCGTCACAGATGAGGATGTTGTACATTGGGTACCTCCGATAGGTGATGGTTACATTATAACATGTATTTGTATTAAGATACAAGGGGGTAAGTTATAAAGATTTTATAAAAATGACAGTCCACAGGTGCGGCAAAAGGGCTGTCCCATGAGGTGACAGCCCTTGCTTATCATGCTGCTTACAGACGCACCGCGCCGTCTGAGCGGATGTGCAGCACCGTGCAGGCGCCCGCGCCGAAAACGGCGTCCATCAGGCCGCGGAAATCAGCCACACGCGCCTCGGGAACATAGGCCTGGATCGTCCCGGCGAAGCCGCCGCCGTGGACGCGCCACGCGCCGCTCACGCCGCTCCCGAAAAAGCGCTCGGCCAGGCACAGCGCCAGCGACAGCCCCTGCTCGCGCACGTTTGCCGTGGTAAATACGTTTTGCAGATAGCAAAATGACGACCGTCCCGAGGCCGTGACGGCGGCAAAATATGCGTCAAGGCTGCCGTGCTTCAGCGCCTCGCGCTGGTAGGCGACGCGGCAGTTTTCGTCGTAAAAATGCAGTGCGCGCAGCACGGCACGGTCGCCGCAGGCCTCGCGCAGTGCGGGGATGGCGCTCAGCACGCGGCTCTCGTCAACCTCGCGCAGGCAGTCGCGGCCGAAATAGGCTGCCACCGACTTCATCTCGGCCGGGACGGCGGCGTAGTCGGCGGTGAGATCGGCGTGGTTGCCGCCGGTGTCGACTATGCAGAGACAATAGCCGGCGCCGGTGATGTCAAAATCCACGCGCTCGACCTGCGGCGAGGCCGGGTCTGCGAAATCGATGAACACTATGCCGCCTGCCGCGCACGCGACCTGATCCATCAGCCCGCAGGGCTTGCCGAAAAAGCGATTTTCAGCGTACTGGGATATCTGCGCCAGCTCGACATAGTCTATCCTGCCGCCGTTGTAGAGGTGGTTTTCGATGGTGCCGACCATGTCCTCAAACGCTGCCGAGGACGAAAGCCCCGAGCCTTTGAGCACCGACGAGGTGGTGTAGGCGTCAAAGCCGCCCGTGGCGTAGCCGCGCAGGCGCAGACCGTTGATCACGCCCGCGATGAGCGCGTCCGCATGCCCAAAGCGGGACGCATCGGGCTCGGCGCACTGCTTGGGCGTGACGACATCCTCGTCAAAGCCGCGACTCTTGAGGCGGACGGTGCCGTCGTCGCGCCGGCGCACGACGGCGATAATATCGAGGTCGATGGAGGCCGCAATGACGCAGCCGTGGTTGTGGTCGGTGTGGTTGCCGGACAGCTCGCTGCGCCCGGGGACCGAGAACAGCTCAAGCTCGCCCTCCTCACCGTAAAGACGGCCAAATTCGGTCACTGCTTCAGTATAGCGCGCCCGCGCCTCGCTGATATTGCAGCCGGGATACAGCCGCGTCAGGCGGTCGTCAAGGCCGCCGGCGCCGATGTGACTCAGCAGATCGTTATATTTCATGGTTTTTTCGCTCTCCTAACATTTATCAGTGGCTATATTTTAACATAATCGCGCCGCGTTTGCAAGACATTCCGACAAACACTTGAAAAAATCCGCGCAATATGCTACAATTATAGCATAAACCAAATGGAGGTCGACCGTGAAATATTGCAAACGCTTCACCGAGAGCCTGGCCTATATCGCCGGCTTTCTGGCACTGACCTTTGTAGTCTATTCATACTTCAAATTCGGCGAGCCGCAGCTGGACGAGGAAACTGGCGAGCTTATCACCTTTCTGTCGCAGCGCGCCGTCCGCGAATATGCCATTATGGTGGGCATGATAATAGTCCCCGCCATTATAAGCTCGCTGACCGACCGCCTGCCGTTCATCGGACTGCTGGTGTCGGTGGTGCCGGTGTATTATGTGCTGTCGCTCATCCCCGACAAGCTGCTGACCTACTGCCCTAACACCATCATGATACTTGTCATACTGTTTGCCGTGGGCGAGCTGGTGGCAACGGTGCAATGGGTGCGGCACCTGATATCCCCGCCCGGCGGCGGGCAGCCAACAAATAAAGGAGCATGACGATATGAACGATTTCACCGCACGGCACGCTGTTGCCGATGTGCTGCTCCCGCCCGAGAGCGGCGCGGCACATTACAGTGGGACGCTGGCCGATCAGGCTGCATATATTGAGAACGAGCAGCTGCTCGACCCCGCCCTGTGGGCGCTTTTTGTAGCGCAGTTCCGCATCGGCAACGTCGACGACCGCGACAGCGGCTGGCGCTGCGAATACTGGGGCAAAATGATGCGCGGCGCCTGCTTTACCTTTGAATATACCCAAAATGAGCAGCTGTACGCCATTCTTGACGCCACCGTCCGCGACCTGCTGACCACCGAGGACAGCGCCGGGCGCATATCCACCTACTCCCCTGACGGCGAGTTTTGCGGCTGGGATATGTGGGGGCGCAAATATGTGCTGCTCGGGCTGCAATATTTTCTCGAGATCTGCCGCGACGACAGTCTTGAACGGCAGATCATCGAGTCTATGTGCCGCCAGGCCGACTATATTTGCGCACACATCGGCGATGGCGAGGGGCAGCTGCCCATAACGCACACCTCAAAATGGTGGGAGGGGCTGAATTCGTCCTCGATAATGGAGCCCTTTGTGCGGCTTTACTGCCTGACGGGGCACAAGAGGTATCTCGACTTTGCACACTACATCATTCGTTCGGGTGGGCTGCGCTCGTTTGACATTTTCGAGGCGGCGCTCGAGGGGCAGAGGTATCCGTTTGAGTATCCTGTCACCAAGGCGTACGAGATGATGTCCTGCTTTGAGGGCATAATTGAATATTACCGCGTCACGGGCGAGCAAAAATATAAGACCATGGCCGTCAATTTCGCGCGGCTGGTCATGGCGTCCGATATTACCGTCATAGGCTCGGCGGGTACGACGCATGAGCTGTTCGACCATTCGCGCGTGCGTCAGTTTGACCCCGCATTTGACGGCATAATGCAGGAGACCTGCGTCACCGTCACCTGGATGAAGCTGTGCTGGCAGCTGCTACGCCTTACCGGAGACCCCTGCTATGCGGATCAGATAGAGCGCTCGGCCTACAATGCGCTGTTGGGCGCGATAAACGTCAACCGCAACAGCTGTGAGGGGCAGGTGTTCAGCTTTGACAGCTATTCGCCGCTGCTCTGCAACGTTCGCGGGCGCAAGGTGGGCGGGCGCAAGGATGTGCTGCGCGGGCGCTTTTACTGGGGCTGCTGCGTCGCCATCGGCGCGGCGGGCACGGCGCTGAGCACGCTTTGCGCCAACATGCGCACCTCTGACGGTGTGGCGGTCAACCTCTACCAGCCGGGCGACTACACCTTCGACCCCGGCGCCGGCCGCGTGACGCTGCACACCGACACCGACTATCCCACATGCGGTGAGGTGGTTATCGGCATACGAGCCGACGCCCCGCAGACCTTCGCGCTCTGCCTCCGCATCCCGGGCTGGAGCGCTGTGACGCACCTGCGCGTCAACGGCGATGAAGTGACCGTCACGCCCGGCAGCTATGCACGGCTGGAGCGGCGCTGGCAGGACGGCGACACCGTCACGCTGTCGCTCGACATGCGCACGCGGGTGATATACGCCACCGAGCTCGACCCCGACGCGAGCGCGGCGGCGCGCGACCACTTTGCGCTTGAACGCGGCCCTATCATGCTGGCGCGTGACGCCGCACTGGGCGAGGACATACGGCGCCCGGTCACGGTGCTCGAGCGCGGCGGCTTCGCCGAGCTGACACCATCGCACACCTCGCCCTTCCCGGCGCGTCAGGAATACCGCGTGCGGACGGCGGAGGGCGAGTTTACCGTCGTCGACTACGCCTCGGCGGGGCAGAGCTGGAGCCCCGAGCTGCCCATGACGGTCTGGATTGTGGGCGAGGGCAAGCGCTTGCCTGAATGACAACATCAAATATTTTTGCGGTGCCCCGGCGATATCCTCGCGGCGGCGCCGCTTTTTTGTCGTGCTGTGTGCGCCGGCTGCTGCTTTGAATAAATAATTATTGTGATTTTTGAATTTTTGTCAAAAAGCTCTTGCATTTTATCAACTGTTATGTTATAATACGTGCTATAATCTAACCCAAGAGGACAAACCTATGCAATTCTTCAACGAAAATATTTCACAGAACGCGCTATCTCCCGAGGCTGTTGAGCTGCTTGACGACTTCGTCGAGGAGGCGCGGCGATCATACAGCATCCCCGCGCGCGCATTTGACAGCTATCGCGTCAAGCGCGGCCTGCGCGAGGCCGACGGCACCGGTGTCACCGCCGGCGTGACGCGGATAGGTAACGCGCACGGCTACGTCGTTAACGAGGGCGAAAAGGTGCCCGACGAGGGTAAGCTGGAATACCGCGGCTACAGCATGTCTGAGCTGGTCGAGAGCTACGCCGCTGAGGGGCGCTACGGCTTTGAGGAATGCGTATATCTGCTGTTTTTCGGCGAGCTGCCGACTGAGTCGCAGCTGTCCAAGTTCAACGTACTGCTCGATGCCTGCCGCCGTCTGCCGCCCCGCTACACCGAGGATATACTAATGAAGGCGCCCTGCCGCTCGCTGATGAACAAGATCTCGTCCGGTATACTGGCGCTTTATGCCTACGACGAGGATCCCGACGGCACCACGCTTGAAAACATGCTGCGCCAGAGCATTGAGATAACCGCGCGGCTGCCTGTCATCGCGGGGCAGGCCTACGCCGTCTACAAAAACTATTTTTACAACCGCAGCCTGCACATACACAATCCCTGTGCCGAAATGTCGACCGCGCAGAACTTTTTGCGTGTGCTGCGTTCGGACAAAAGCTTCACCGAGGCCGAGGCGCACCTGCTCGACCTGTGCCTGGTGCTGCACGCTGAGCACGGCGGCGGTAACAACTCCACCTTCGCCTGCCGCGTGCTGTCCTCCTCGGGGACGGACACCTATTCCGCCATCAGCGCGGCAATCGGGGCGCTCAAGGGGCCGCGTCACGGCGGCGCCAACATCAAGGTGCAGGAGATGTTCGACGATATCAAGGCCAATGTCGCAAACCCGCATGACGACGGCCAGCTGAGCGATTATCTTGTCCGCATACTGCGCGGCGAGGTGGGCGACGGCTCCGGCCTCATCTACGGCATGGGACACCCCATCTACACCGTATCCGATCCTCGTGCCGTCATGCTCAAGCGCTATGCGCGGGATCTGGCCTACAAAAAGGGCTACGGCGATGATTTTGAGTTGCTTGAGAGCATTGAGCGGCTGACGCCCGACGTCTTCCGCAATTTCAAGGGCATCGACCGTGCCATGTGCGCCAACGTCGACCTTTATTCGGGGCTGGTCTACCGCATGCTCGACATACCGGTCGAGATGTATACGCCGCTGTTCGCTGTGGCGAGGGTGGCGGGCTGGTGTGCGCACCGCATGGAGGAATTCAGCACGGCGCATCGCATCATCCGTCCCGGCTACAAGTGCATCGAGCGCGAGCGCGAGTTCGTGCCGATAGGCGCGCGGGGCTGAGACTGCCGCGCAGACTGGGGACATTTTGACAATGGATATACAGGTTCTGAAGAACTTCATCAAGATCGCCGACGCCAAGAGCATCACGCTGGCGGCGCGGCAGATATACATTTCGCAGCCCTCGCTGTCAAATCAGCTGCGTGCACTGGAGCGCGAACTGGGCGTGACGCTGGCGATACGCATGCCGCGCCACCTTGAGCTGACGCCCGAGGGCGAGGCGCTTTACCGCTACGCGCAAAAGGTGACGCAGGCGGAGGGCGAGCTGCTGCGCGAGATTCGCAGTGATGGCAGCGGAACGGTCGGTTCGCTGCGGATAGGCATGTTTCCGTCGGCGGTGGCGCTGCTGCCGTTTATGCAGCTGAAGCAGCTGACCGAGCGTCATCCTGATGTCAATATCTCGTTTTACGAGGCTGACGCCGGAACGCTGGCACTGCTGCTGGAGTCGCGCGGCATTGATCTTGCGCTCATTCGTCTGCCCTCGGCCTATGACGACCAGCTGGAGCTTTACTGCGAGCTGGAGCCCGAGCGTATGATCGCAGTCGGGTTGCCGGGGGTCAGCTCTGATGCGGGCGATGGCACGGTGAGCCTTGAGGCGCTGTGCGACGAGCGGCTGATGGTGTCGCATCGGCTCGAGGCGGCGCTGCAAATGCAGGCGGCGCGCATTGGGCGCAGTGCGAATATCGTCATCACCGCAACCAACGTGCTGACGCTGATAAGCCTGGCAGAGCAGGGAATTGGCGTGGCGCTCGTGCCTGAGAATTATCGTGGCTATGCGCGGCGTCAGGGGCTGTGCTGCCGCGATATCAGCGGTCTCGACAGCATCGCGACTCGCATGGGCATACTCAAGCGCCGTGCCGAAAAGCCCTCGCCGCTGCTTGCCGAGCTAAAAGACATACTGACTCAGGCGCTCAGCGCGGCTAAGGTGTGACGCGCCCCGGGCAACGCAAGCTCATACAGGGCTCCACCCTGCAAACGCAAGCTCATACAGGGCTCCGCCCTGCAAACGCAAGCTCATACAGGGCTCCACCCTGCAAACGCAAGCTCATACAGGGCTCCGCCCTGCAAACGCAAGCTCATACAG